>WGOA01000045.1 GCA_016124275.1 Bacteroidota bacterium | reverse complement strand
GAGCCGCTGTGCGTTTAAGCCCAAATCAATGATGTTGAACCGATCCTTGTTAGGAAGCACCCGGCTACCCCGCCCAATCATCTGGTGGTAAAGGGTCAGGGATCGGGTTGCCCGATTCAACATAATTGTTTCTACGGTTGGTTCGTCAAACCCGGTTGTTAAAATAGAAACAGAAGAAAGGATAGCATCGGGAGTTTCCTTAAACCAGGTGAGGGTATCTCGTCGCTCCTGGTCACTGAATGTGCTATCGAGGTGCTTGACAGGATAGCCTTTAATTCGAAACATCTCAAACACTCTGCGCGACGTTGCGATGCCACTGTTAAAGATCAGCGTCTTGGTGCCGGAAGCGCGTTCTTCGTAGGCTTGCAGCAACTTGTCCTGCATGTGGTACAAGCTGTACAGCGAATCCAGGGAGGAAATGGTAAAATCGCCGTCAATGCCAATCTTTAGCGACTGCAAATTAACATCGTACGTATAGGTCGTTGGGCTGGCCAAATACCCCATACTGATAAGGTCCGAAATAGATTCACCGATGATGAGGCGGCGATAATTTTCGTACAGGGGAAGGTTTTTGTTGGAACTGAGCGGCGTAGCGGTAACGCCCAGAATGGTTACATCCCGGAAGTACTGAAAGATCTTTCGAAAGGCGTTGTAATGCGCTTCATCCACAATGACCAGTCCGATGTCTCCGAGGTATCCCTCGTTTTCGTTCAACCGGTTGTTGAGCGTTTCCACCATGGCCACAAAGCAGGCATAGCGATCCTGGTCTTCAATATCGTGAACCTTGCGGTCTATGATTTTGGTGGGTACCGCAATGCTCTGCAACGATCGCGCCGTTTGGTGCAAAAGTTCAACCCGGTGCGTCAGAATGAGAACTTTTCCTTTGCCTTCCCGGATGAATCGGGCCGCAATCTCCGAGAAAATGACGGTCTTGCCGCCACCCGTAGGCAACTGGTAAAGCAGGTTTTCGCCCCGTTCCAAATGGCTCAAACCACCCAAAATGGCGTCAATGGCTTTAACCTGGTAAGGGTACAGTTCCTTGACCGTTCTGGGCTCGTGAAAATTGGAGGTGGTGATCATGAAACAGGACCCGTGAAAACCCCGCTTAGCGTACGGTGCGCAACAAAATTGTTGGGGGGTAGCTTAACGGCCAAAGATATAGGCTATTTACGGAATGCCACCCGCCAAGTTGCGGTTTTGACGCGCTAAAGACGCTGCGTGAGCCCTTAGAATCAACAGCTTATGCACAATCTGGTTCAACTAAACGATGCCAATCACGCCAAGCCCGTTTAATGCTTGCTCTCCACGGCAAGACAGCGCAAAAGGCTGGCTCAGCGATCGTGCAAAACCACAAAGCTGCCACTGTACCAATCCGACCCTTGCAGCCGGTAACGATAGAGCCCTGCCGGAAGCGTAGCCACGGAAAAACTAAGCGTATTTCCTGCCACGACTTGCTTCTCCAAGGCCAGTTGGCCACTGCTGTGGAAGACCTGGAGCGTCCATGCACTGCCTTGTGGGTTTGGGTAGCGAATGGAAAGCTGTGCATCGGCGGGATTCGGAAAGACCTGCACATTCATGGGGTTGAAACTGGTCGGTCCCCCCCCACTGGCGGTGACGGGACGGCAATCCCCTTCCACGGAATGCAGCACGCCTTCATAGGCTTGATTGACAGCGTCCTCCACACTGGCCAGGCACAGTTCCGGAGCCGTCAGGGCAAACCAATGCACCCGGATCAAGGGCTTCCACTCCATCGATCGCAACAAGGCGGAGTCACGGCGATTGAGCCCAAGAATGCGCTGACCGCCCAACGCGAATTTGGGCACATGATAAAAACCCGCTATATCGGTGAGCGATTCAACAGATAGTATGTCCAAACCGGAAAGTTCCAGTTGATAAGCCGTCAGATCGTTGAAGGGATTGCGCACTTCAATGTCCAACCAACCTTCTTCAAAATCAATCGCCCCAAGCCTGAAAGCCACAGTATCATATATATTAATAAGACTTTGTGGCAAATTGCAATGGTCGTGCAGGTCGCCGCCGCTGTGCGGATGTCCGGCACTGAAATACAGACAAGAGCTCAACAAGGCAGCATCGGAAACACTTATGCGACCATCCGTATTCAAATCATGGCAGGAAGTGGGCGAAAGGTCGTCGCCTGCAATGCCACTGAGGTACGCATCCACATCGGCCTCGTCCTGCAGCGCATTGGCTGTTAAATCGCCCATCAGCGCAGTGCCGTTGCAATCGCCCATGCAGTCGGGCTGCGCGGCACCGTAAATTTCGCCCAGACAATCCGTGTAGGGATCGCAATCATCTGAAATGGTAAAAAAGCGATTGCCAAAAGCATCCTCTCCAATAGCCAGACAAATCTGCGACCAGTTGTTGTAATAATCGGTTTCGTGATTGCCCAAACCGTCTGGAATGCGCTCCCAATTGGTGCGCGCAACAAACGTATAAGTGCCCGTGTCCACGTCCGTGATGTCAATCCAATTGCACGTGGTTCCGGCCCCGTAAATGTCTGCACAGCCCGCTGAAACACCCATAGTACCGCAACCATACGTTGCCGTTCCAAAAGGGCACCAGATGTCCATGACACAGAACCCGTTTTTAAACCCTACGGGAGTAGCCACCCCTTCGGCATCAAACAAAACGTACTCAGCATAACCTTTATAATGGGTGTGTCCGTGACAATTAATCAGATCAAACTGGTCGGGATTGGCGCTGGGGTTGCCAATATAATAATCCATGTTTCCCTGATTGTAGATATACGTATCAAACGAAATAATATCCCGTTGGCCGTAGCCGGTAACGCACTCTTCTGCAACCAGACAATCACCGATGCTGACCGTCATGGAACCGAGGTTCATGGAGGCCAGCAAGGGATCGCGCAGAATCAACAGATCCGGACCATCGGGGCAAGCCGGACTGCCCGGATAAATGCAAGTGTCAGATACAGTAGCCAACGGACTGTAATTGCAAGCCGCCGGATCGGTGCATCCGACGACCGGTCCATTGTAAGCCAATTCCCAGGTGATGGGCGTGGAAGTACAACCGCCTCCAAAATCGCCGATGCGGATGTAATACGGAATGCCCGGACCTAAAATGGCCGCCGGAACCCGCGCCTGAGGGGCGCAGTCGGCATCGTCATTGCTGTAGTACAACGTTCCTTCCTCGGCAGCCGTCAGGTCAATGCCAACGCAATCTTCGTAGATCCAGATTCGGGTATCGCAACTGCTCAATCCACAAGTAGAGATGCTGTAGGTGCCCGCACTATCCGGCGTAAACACATACCAGGTATTGGGCTGAGGAGCGGTGTAAACGCCAAGGCCAATGGGGAATGCCGTATTGCAGGACGTGCCTGGAGGGCAGCCGAAATCTGTCGTAATGCCATAGCCGGAAACCGATCCGCTCAGCGCTGGGCTGCTGCCGTACAAAATTTGATAACCACCCGGAGCATAGATGCCATCGCCAAATCCATCATTGACCTCCAGGATCATGCATGTGGCTTCCGGAACACAAAGCCAGGTAGTATCCGTTATGTAGTTGCCGTAGGTGTTTTCCGGAACGCTGTACACGACGGTGCTGGTAGCGCCGTTGATCAGTTGCCAGGAAGTTTCATAGCCCCAGGCATCGGTGCTGATGACAATGCCCACGGAAACCTGTCCCGGAAGGCAACTTTGGGCGCGCAACGCGCCCGGCAAAAGGAAGAAAAGGCTAAAAAACAAGACCGAAAACAGGTGGAGGCGCTGCATAGCGGGACGTTTAATCCCGTTAAGGTAGCCTTTCGTTCCTAAATCAGGGCAAAAATGGCCATTGCAGCAGGTCGGTATCCAACCAATCGCCGCTAATGTGCCGGCTGGCCAATTCGGCCGCGCTATCCAGTGCTTGCTGAACCCTGGACAGGGTTCGTTGCCCGGGACCGTGCTCTAACGCCAGGATTTCAATCATAAATCCAGCCATAAAAACATCGCCGGCTCCTGTTTCAAGGGCCACGCTGCGGGGCAGAACGGCCTGCCAACGCAGTTCGCGGCCCGGTAAAATGAGCCTTCCGCCTCTGGCGCCTGCCGTGATCAGCAATCCTTTCCACCCGTAATGCGTCAGCGCGCTTTCGGGGGAATGGCCCGTGTGGCGCTCCACAACATCCCATTCTTCTTCAGACCCTTTAACCCAATCCAACTCCGCCAAATCGACCGTGTGCTCCGGGCTCCAGGCGGGATACACCCGATGGTCTGGCCCAATCCCCCGCACCCATCCTTGCAGATCAGCACTTAAAACCCGGGTCAGGGAGCGGGCGGCCTGGACCAGGCCAGGCCCAAAATCGCCGGGAAACAAGGGGCCCAAATGAATCCACGCCAGCGGGGCTGCCGGCTCCAACCAACGCCGCAGCGAAGCCGGCTGCAGCGCATCGCTGCGCGAAAGCAGCCTTTGTTCGCGTCCCCCTTCGCCCAACTCCCGGTTGACAAACACGGTGCGATGGGCGGAAGGCAACCAATGATGAGGGCCCATCTGATCCAAAGCCTTTAGCCAGACCCAATCCGCCTGCGGCACGTGCGCCAAAAGGCTAACCGTCCATCCGAGTTTCCAGGCGGTTAAGCCCGCATAAGTACCTACTCCACCCAAACGGTACGCCGTGTTGCCGGAACGCTCCAGCTGATCAAACGCTATGGAACCCAGAATGGCCATGCTTCGGACTGCAGCATTTGCTGTGCCGGGCAACAAGGGCGCTTCAAGGTCAGGAGAAATAGGCATATAGAGCGGCCGTGGCCAGAACGATAGCGATTCCCCAAGCCTTTAGCCAGGGCCCGGAATGCTGTTGGCCCGCATGGGCGTGATCCGGCAGCACGGCCGGAATACGAAGCGGGCGGATGGCGGTTATTGCAGCCATGACCGCCAGGATCACGACAAAGCAAATGCCCATATGGTGCAAAAATGCAATGTTTGGGAACTGCCAAAGCAGCAGGCCGTAAAGCGGAATGTTCAAGAGCATTCCCGCCAGGGCCGCCGCCGCCGGAACCCGCGACCAGACCAAACCGAACAGGAAAACAGCCAGAATGCCAGGCTGCACAAAGCCCCAGTACAACTGGATGAATTCGTACAACCCACCGTCGAACGAGCCCACTACCGGGGTCCAGAGGCAGGCCACCAACACAAAGACCAGCGTTGACCACCGACCGGTTCGCATGAGCGTCCGGTCGTCTGCTCCCGGATTGATAAAAGGTTTGTAGAGGTCCATGGTGAACAACGTGGCCGAGGAATTCAGCAGCGAATCCAAGGTGCTCATCACGGCTCCGAAGAGTGCGGCCAACATAAGACCGGCCAGCCCGGCAGGTAAAATGTTCTTGAGCAGCGTAGGGTAAGCGGCGTCCATGTTTCCGCCAATTTCGTCCGCGTACAGCACAAAGGCAGCGATGCCCGGCAAAACAACTATGAGCGGGATGAGCAGTTTCATGCTGGCTCCGAAAAGAATGCCTTTTTGCCCTTCGCGAATGCTCTTGGCGCCTAAGGTTCGCTGGGTGATAAACTGGTTCAATCCCCAATAATAGAGGTTGGGAATCCACATGCCACCCAGGAAGATGGCAGGCCAGGGGTACTTGGGATGGTCGGCGGGTAAAACCGCATCCAGACGGTCGCCGGCCAGGGTTTGAAACGACGTCCAGCCCCCCGTCTCCTGAATGGCCAGCACCGACACGAGCATGCCGCCAAACAGCAGGGCGGATGCCTGCAGCACATCGGTCCAGACCACGGCTTTGAGACCGCCGTAAACCGTATAGGCACCAGCAAGCAAGCCAATCAACCAGATGCCCTGCTGCCGGGGAAGACCGAAAATAACCTCCAGCGGAAGCGCACCCAGCAACAACACCGTAGCCATGGTAATGCCCACATAAAACACCAGGGTTATGCCAGACATCAGCGTGCGTACAGAGCGGTTGTAGCGGTACTCCAGGAATTCCGGCATGGTGTACAAGCCCGCTTTCAGGAACCGGGGAAGGAGGAAAAAAGCTACGAGCACCAGGGCCACAGCAGCAATCCATTCGTAACTGGCAATGGCCATACCAATGCCTTCCTGATAGCCCTGGCCGGCCATCCCTATAAAGTGCTCCGTGGAGATGTTGGAAGCGATCAGGCTTAAGCCGATGACCCACCAGGAAAGCCCTCTGCCGGCCAGAAAGTAGTCCTCAGCGTTAGCTTCTTTGCGCGACTGCCATAATCCCGTGCCGACAACAACGACAATGAAAAGCCCAAAAACAAGGTAGTCCAGAAGGCTCAGTGTCATGGGCGTGTATAAAATTATAAGCTTTTGACTGGCTTGATCCTGCAGTACCGTTTTCTGGCCGGATCAAAACCTTCAAAAGGGGCAAAACAATTTCAGGTCCAAATTTTTCCAGTGAAAAATGGACCCGGAAACGAACAGGATGTTTGAGTCGAAGGGAAATCAGCCGAAGACCAGAACCAAGCCGGTAGAAAACCGGTGACCTATGACTCCGGAGTAACAGGGACTTCCGGGTACGCAGTCAGGTAATCCCGCATTTCCTGCAGATCTTCCTTGTTGTACTTGTTATCGGGATCACCGAGCAATTGCAGCAAGTATTCAAAATTGCTTACCTCCTGTTCCAGATCTTCGTCAATGTATTTGACCAGGAAATCACCGTAGGCCTCCAAATGCTCATAGGCGAGCCTGGAAACCTTGGTAACCAAAGGATTATCGGATTTTACAGCCCGCTCCCTGAACTCCTTAAACAACGGAGTAATCTGGTCCACAACCGGTCCATTGGCGCGGTATATCTCGCGGATCCGATCGAGGATGTCACGTCCCTGGGGATCATTCATATTGATAGAGTATTTCCGGGCAAAGCTAGCGCGTTTGGGCATGCTGACCAAGGGAGAATACGCTTAATTTTACATTAATTAACATTCAAGTAACAATTGAGTTGCAACCAATTTGTTAAATTAATCTTTTCTAAAGAATTAACAATCAAACTCAGGCGCTAAAATTTGGGGCAATCCACTTTGTGTTTGTTGGTTTTACTTGATGAGCCTGAACCCTGGCCAACATAAATGACAGAGAGTTCCGGTCCCCCCACCCCCCGCGTAGCATGGGTCAGGCTGCTCAGGTTAACGTCATAACTCAGGCCGCAAGACAACCGGTCTTTGTCCCAGCGGGCTGCCAGCACCAACGCGTCGTAACCAGAATTGATGTCCGGTCGGTAGAACCAGCGGAACCAACTGCCGAAGTATAAGCTTGAACCCCGATCGGCCTTTCCCTTCTGGTAGTCATAGCGCATAAATGAACCCAGCGTGATTTCGCGGTTCGGGCTTTGTTCCAGCAGGATGAAGCTGGGCATGGCATAAAGCTGTTCCGTAAGCCGGAACTCTCCCCCGCCGTGAATGACGCTGCGCCGCGCCAGATTTTCCTGGTCCAGGGTACTGCCCGACAGTAAAGCCATATCGGGGCTGCCCAAATGAAACATGGCCATTCCCCCGTAAACACGGTGTTCCTTGCCCAGCCGTTTGTACCAGGCCAGTCCGGCCGATACATCGGGAACAGCGCGGGCATTGTCAGCACCGGCCAGTACGGCAGGTTCCTGGTCAAAAACGTGCAGGGCGCTGTAGTCAAGGCTCTGGTGCAATACCCCGCCCTGAATGGCTACCGAAATGGCATGATCGCCTTTTGCGTTCAGTTTCCGGGCTGCTCCTAACGTGAACATGGCAGAGGATGTGGTAAAATCGAGGTCTCCTGCCCGATCAGCCATGACGTTGATGCCTCCGCTCAGCAAGCTGCTTTGCCCAAGACCCGCAACGTGAAAATCGGCGGCCGCCGCCAGCGTCCGGTAATTGGCGGTGGCGCTTCGCCACTGCTGCCGGTAATTGGCAATGAAGCGGTATTGACCGTCAAACAGCCCGGTCATGGCCGGATTCAAAACCGTTGGCGACGCGTGAATCTGGCTGAAATGGATGTCCTGGGCTATGACCTGGCTTTGCCGGGAAAACGACAGGACAAGGAATACCATCCCACCAAAGGCTTGAGCCAGTACGGAGGCGCAGAGGAACCCACACCGGGATCGCTGGGCTGTTTTAAGGAATCGGGGCTGCTTCATGGCTTATCGTACTAAGGTCACGTTGCCCACGTGGAGAAATGTTTTGTTGTCTTCACAAAGCCCTTCCAAATAATAGACGTAAACGCCGGGGTCTAACAATTTGCCGCGGAACACCCCATTCCAGTGCACTTCAGGGTCTTCTGTTTCATAGAGCAATTCACCCCAGCGGTTGTAGATGCGCACGCGATCAACCGTTTGCGGGCCGATGTAGCGGATCACAAATTCATCGTTTCTTCCGTCGCCGTTCGGGCTGAAGGCATTGGCCGGATCAAAGCGGCCGTCGATGCAACTGTTGTCCACCTGGATCAACACCGGATCGCTGGCGCGACAACCCAAACCATCTTCGACCCAAACGGTGTAAACGGCCCCTTCTTCGGGAACCAGCGTCCATTCCGGACAGTCGGTACAAACGCGTTGGCCGTCAACCTCCCACCAATACAACAGCGGACCATTGCCAAGGCCATCTCCTGCCAGCGTAACCGGCTGGCCGGGGGCGACAGCCTGGTCCAGGCCAGCGTCCACGGTGGGGCGGGCCATGACTTCCACCAGGCTTTCCTCCACCGGATTGCGCACGCAGGCGTCCGTGGTGGTCACCGTAAACAACGTTGTGCTGCTTACCGTTACCCAGGGGTCAGCGCAGTCCGTGCAGCTCAGTCCTTGTGCAGGACTCCAGAAGTAGGTCGAAACGCCAGTCGCTATGAGCTGCACCTGATCGCCTTCACAGATGACCGTATCCGGCGCGAAGAGCACTGCGCCGGGGCGCACTTCAACCGTCAGGATTCGCAACTCCGGACATTCGCCTGCGCCAGAAAGGGTATCGACAAATACGCCCGCTTCCGCATACCACTGCCCTTCGAACTGGGCGGAATCTCCTTCACAAACCACAAGATTTGTTTCGGTACGCAACAGCGGCACTACATCAACCGTGTATTGGAAAATGGAATCGCAACCGGACGCTGTAGTATAAACTTGCTGGTAAACCCCGGAGGTGTTGAACGTATCGGAGCCGGCAATGTAGCGATCGCCTTCGCAGAAACGCAGGTCGGTGTTTTGGAAATAGCTCGGTGCAAAAAGCAGCTCGATGGTCACCACTGAATCGCAGCCGTTGGCGGCGCTGAACAGGTCAACGAACGTACCGGCAGAAGTCTGGTAGGCTCCTGCGGCGAAGAGCGAATCCCCTTCACACAACAAGGTAAATTGGGTCCGTGCGTTCAGCGGAAGCACATCAATAACATACGTAATGGTACTGTCACAACCATACCTGTTGTTCAATACCTCCTGGTAGCTCCCTGAACTGTTCTGCCAGGCCCCCGCAGCGAATAGGGAATCTCCGGCGCACAACGTAAAGAGAAGGACCGTATCGTGCAGCGGGTTGACCTGCAATTCCGTAACCCGGAACTGCGGACATCCGTCTGGACCCAGGCTTTGCTCCGTGTAGAAACCAGGCAGGGTCTGCCAGGCACCCCCGACAAAATAGGCTGTGCCTTCGCAGATGCTCACCACCAGCGAATCGCGCACTTGCGGCAAGACCAGCAATTGCAGCCTCGCCAGGCTGTCGCAGCCGCTGGCCGACAGCAAGGTATCGGTGTAGATGCCGTTGCTGTGCTGCCAGGAACCGCCCGCAAATACGCTGTCGGTGGCACAAATTTCTACTATGGTCAGGCTGGATACGGCAGGAATGACTCGGAGGAACGTGTTGCGGATGCTGTCGCAGCCGTAGCGGGTTGTCCCAAACTCGGAGTAGGTTCCGGGCAGATTGCGCCAGGCACCCGCCAAGAAGACGGAATCCCCCGCACAAACCTGAATCGTATCCATCAAGTCATAAGTGGGCCGCACCAACACGGTGATGGTGGTAACACTATCGCATCCGCCAACACCGAGTAGCGAATCCACGAAGACACCTGCGGCGCTCTGCCAGGCACCCCCGGCATAAAGGGAATCGCCCTGGCACAAGTCCACCTCCACCGCACCCGCATACGGCGTCTCAACGCTCAGGTCGAAAAGCACAGTGCTGTCACAGCCATTGGCCGCCGTCAACACAGCCGTGTACTGCCCGGACGCCGTGTACCATTGCCCGTTGAACAAAGCGCTGTCGCCCAGGCACAACGCTGCGGAGAGCGAAGCACCTGCTGCAGGCAAAACAGACAGGGTGGTCTGAAGGATGCTGTCGCACCCGAATTGGCTGCTCAGTGTATCGCGGTAAATGCCGGGGTCAGTCTGCCAGGCACCGGCAGCAAAGACGGAATCGCCCGTGCAGACCGTCAGGTTCAGCCCGGTCAGGTGCACGGCGCGCATACGAACGCTGCTGATCAATAAACTGTCGCAACCGGAAGCAGAAGTTAATATTTGCGTATAAGTACCGGCCGCATTTCGCCAGGCACCAGCCAACCACACCGAATCGCCCACGCAGAGGTTCACCTGTACATAGGTTCGGGCAAGGGGCAGCGAATCCACGACAAAGCGCAGCACAGAATCGCAACCAAAAACCGAGCTCAGGGTGTCCAGGTACATGCCGGGAGCGTTCACCCACTGCCCGCCACCGCTTAAGGGCACGAAAACGGAATCTCCCGAGCAGAAGGTCAGCGCCAGGTCTTGCAACGTGGGCGGATGCACAGTCAGCGTCGTGTACGTGATGGAATCACAGCCACTGCCGGACAGCAGCGTATCGGCATACAAACCACTGGTTGTTGCCCAGACCCCTGCGGCTACTTCTGCGCTGTCCCCGAAGCAAAGGTGCACATTGCGGTAAACCTGGAACGTATCCACAAACGACAGTTGCACCGTCAGCACGGAGTCGCAGCCGCCGGCATTCAGCAGCGTATCGATGTACGTCCCTGCGGCAACCACCCACTGGCCAGCAATCAGGAGCGAGTCCCCCGCGCACAATTGAATCGCGACGAATGCACTGCTCGGCGGGTTGCTGATGACGGTGTATTCAACAATGGAATCGCAGCCGCCGCTGGCCACGAGCGTGTCCACAAAGGTCACCGCACCGTCAAACAGAGACGGTCCGCCCCCACCTGTTAACGGCACCCCGGGAATCGGATCACCGTCGCAGATGTACAAGGTGTCAAACGTGTAGTAATATGGGATAAAGGTCACGTCCGTCTGCATAATGCTGTCGCAGCCCAGCGCATTGGCAAACGTGTCAACGTACAATCCGGGAGTGGTCTGCCAGGCACCGGCCAGGAAAGCCGAGTCGCCCAGACAAAGCGCACGCTCCACGTAATAGGATTCTCTGGGCGAAAGGAGGATGGTGGTAAACACAACGCTGTCGCAGCCCAGCGAACTGCTGAACGTATCGGCGAAAAGTCCTCCCGCACTTTGCCAGGTCCCGCCAGCAAAAAGCGAATCGCCTTCGCACAACAACAGCGTAACCGGTGTAGCGATAAATTGCGTGATCAGGGTGGTCGCCAGCAGCGTATCGCAAGTGCCTGAACCAGACAACGTATCGGTATAAACACCCGCTGCCGTTTGCCAGCCGCCCGCCAGAAATGCGGAATCGCCCAGGCAAATGACCACCGTGTCATACGAAAGCGCAAGAGGCCCGAAAGCCAACACCGTCACGATCGTGCTGTCGCATCCTGCAGCACTGGTTAAGAAGTCCGTATAGGTACCCGCCGATGTCTGCCAGCCGCCCCCGGCAAACACGGAATCCCCGAAGCAGGTTTGCACCAGGATGCTGTCCAAGTAGGCCGGGCGGAACTGAAGGTCCGTGATCACCACCGAATCGCAACCCAGGGCCGAGAGCAGGGTGTCCGTGTAAACACCGGCCGTGGTTTGCCAGGCTCCTGCCGCGAAGTATGCACTCCCTTCGCACTGCTGGACATTGGCAAAGACTACCGAAGCAACACCCAGACTGACGGTGTAGCGCACGACGCTGTCGCAGCCTGCAGCCGTGGATAAGACCTGGTCATAAACGCCCGGGGCCGTAACCCACATGCCGCCAACAAAGACTGAATCGCCGGGGCAAAGGGCGGCTGTAAAGTCATGCACCAAGGTATCGCTGACCAACAAGGCCGTAATGACCAGACTGTCGCAACCGTCAGGCGTGCTGTACCAGTCCGGATAGTTGCCGCTCGTGTATTGCCAACTTCCCGCAGCAAAGATGGAATCGCCTGCGCAGATGGCCGCAGAAACCGTGTCGGTAATGACCGGGCGCATTTGCAATGTAAAAGTAACCGTGCTGTCGCAGCCGCTGGCCGATGGAAAAACTTGCGTGTACACGCCGGGCGTACTGACGGGCAAGCCACCGATAATGATGAATTGACCAGGGCAAAGTTCTGCCAGAACATCAACGGCTATTTCCGGGTCCACGGCAAGCGTCGTGACAATGTTGCTGTCGCAGCCGCTTGCAGCCGTGTAGGTATCCACGTACACCCCAGCCGTTGTTTGCCAGGCTCCGGCCAGGAAGATAGACCCTCCATAACAAATCCTCCGGTTCCGCAAGCGGTTGATCGGGGGAATAACCTGCACGAATTGAACAATGATGCTGTCGCATCCGGTCGCAGATGCCAGCACATCCAGATAAAAACCTGTCGTGGTTTGCCATCCTCCGCCTGCAAAGACACTATCGCCCTGGCAGATTTCCGTGGTCAGGTTCATCAACACATTGGGTTGGACCAAAAGGTTGGTCAAAACAATGCTGTCGCAGCCAGCGGTACTCAGCAGCGTATCGGCGTACAATCCGGCCGTAGTTTGAAACGCCCCGGCCACAAAGAAGGCATCGCCGACGCAAATGCTCACATCCCGGGTTACCGTAACCGGGTTTCCGGTTGACACGAAATAATTGATGGTGCTGTCGCAACCATTGGCACCCGTTAGCACGAGCGGGTAAACCCCTGCGCTATGCACCCACTGACCCGCCAGGAAAGCGGAATCGCCGCCGCAGAGCAAAACCGGAACATTTCGAACCGAAACCGGCAGAATGCTCAGGTTCACTTGCACCACCGAATCACAACCTGCCACGGTGGTCAGGTTGTCCAGGTAAGTGCCTGCACCCGTCACCCAGGTACCGCCCACAAAAAGCGAGTCACCGTTGCAAAGCACAACATTTCTTACGGATGCGGAGACCGGCAACACGGTCACCATCGTGCGAACCACTGAATCACAACCTGCTGCCGTGACACCTGTTTCCACATAGATTCCGCTGGTAGTTTGCCACGCTCCAGCTGCAAAAACACTGTCGCCGAAGCAAATGAACTCCGTGCGATCGATGGCATAGGCAGGCAGTACATCCAACACCGTAGTCACCACACTGTCGCAGCCTGACGCATTGACCAGCGTATCGCTGTAAGCGCCAGCCGCTTGTTGCCAGGCGCCGCCAACAAAAGCGGAGTCTCCGGCACAGATTTCCAGAATTTGATTGAACAGGCTTAGGGGGCGCAGGCTCAGCGCATAGCTGACCAGGCTGTCACAGCCCCCGGTCGTGAGGCCAAACTCGGTATACATACCGGGGAGCGAACGCCATGCCCCCGCCAGGAAAGCGGAATCGCCCTGGCAAATGGACAGCGCAAGCGTATCGTACACCGGAAGGTTGATGGTCAGTGTGGTCTGAACCACCGAATCACAACCCAAGACAGCGGTAAAGGAATCCACAAAAACCCCTGCGCTCTGTTGCCAGGCTCCGCCGGCAAAAACAGAATCGCCGCTGCACAGCGCTTCGGACCGCGGAACAAAAATGGACGGCTCGGCCTGCAGGTTCAACGTTACCACTGAATCGCAGCCGTTTGCTGCAGGAAAAACTTGCGTGTAAACACCGGTAGCGCTGAGCCAAGTGCCGTCGAACCAGGTAGAATCCCCTGCACAGAGGTAGCGGTTCAGGACGGAACCAGCCGCCGGAAGCAAGGACACGGTAGTGCGGATCACCGAATCGCAGCCATGCACCGTAGGCAAGGTGTCGGTATAGATGCCGGTGCCGGTCTGCCAGGCTCCCTGCAAGAACACGGAATCACCGACGCAAAGGGCCAGGTTGCGGTTCTGCAAAAACTGGTCAAACAAGAATACGTCGCCGAAGACAACAGAATCGCAGCCCAGGCTGCTGGCGAGGGTATCGATCCAGCTGCCCGGAGCCGTGTACCAGTTTCCACCGAGCCAAACGGAATCACCCGGACAAAGCCCAACGTCAACCCGGACCCGGTAGTTGGGCAACGTATCAACCGTATATATTCTTATGGAATCACAGCCGTAGACAGAAGTCAGGCTGTCCGTGTAAACACCGGGCAAGGTCTGCCAGGCACCCCCGACAAAAACCGAATCCCCCGCACAAAGGTCCAGCGCCACATTCACCAGATACAAGGGCCGCACGGTCAACTGCCATCCGAGCACCGAATCGCAACCGTTGGCCGCCGTCAGGGTGTCTGTATACAAACCCGACGTTGTTTCCCAGTTTCCGAGAATCAGCGCAGAATCGCCCGAGCAGATCTCCAGCGGTTGAATGAGCACAAACGTATCCAAAAAGAGCACCTGCACCGCGACAATGGAATCGCATCCGTTGGCAGCGGGCAAGGTCAGCGGATAACTTCCGGGGCTGCTGACCCAGTTGTCCAACAGCACGCTGTCGCCCGCACAGAGCACCACCGTATCGGCCCCGAAAGCATTTGGTAGGGGAATCACAAAGTATTCCACCAAACTGTCGCAGCCATTGGCTGAAGTACCCGTCCAGATGAAGGTGCCCCCCCCCGCCCCCGTAATGAGCAGCGCCGAGTCACCGGTGCAGACCTGAAGCGTATCGTAAGTGTAAAAAACAGGCAGCAGGGTCAAGGAGGTCGTCACCACCGAATCGCAGCCAAACCGGTTGACCAGCGTGTCCACGTAAGCGCCGGCCAGGTTTTGCCAACCACCCCCCAGCAGCACCGAGTCTCCGCTGCAAATCTGCAGGGAGTCAGCCACCACATCGGGCAGCCGCAAGGTCACCACCGTCGTTACGATGCTGTCGCAGCCCAAAGCGGAAACCAGGCTGTCCACGAACGTACCAGCCCCGTTTTGCCAGGATCCCCCCGCAAACACGGAGTCACCCAAACAGAGATCCACGTCTTCCGTGATGTCAAAACGCTCCAGCACCAGCGTGCGGATCAGAATCGTATCGCAACCGCCCACGTTCAGGATCGTATCGGTATAGGTGCCCGCCGTGCTCTGCCAGGCTCCGCCCAACAATGCGGAGTCCCCGTCACAAATTCGCAGGGTTTCCAAGCGCAAGACCACGGTATCCACCACCAGATTTAACGTAAAACTGCTGTCGCAGCCGCCGACAGTGCCAAAGGTCTGCGTATAGTTGCCCGAGCTCGCGTACCAGTTTCCAAAGAATAAAACGGAATCGCCGGTGCAGGCATAAGCGTACGCGGTATCGAAGAAGGTCTGGCGCAATTCAACGGTGGTAATGACGGTGGAATCGCATCCGTATCGGCTCAAATATGTGTCTGTATAAACACCTGCAGTGCTCTGCCAGGCACCTTCCAGAAACACCGTCTCGCCCAGGCACAAGGCCACATCATCATAGGTGGTGTCAATGGGCACCAGCGCCCGGATGGTCAGATAAACCGTATCGGCGATGATGCACTTGCTGGAATCAATGGCCACAAACATGACGTTGTAAACCCCGGTATCGGTGTACAAATGGCTGGGTTCAAACGCCGTTGACGTGGTTCCGTCGTCAAAATCCCAGAAGTAATGGACGGCATTTTGGCTTTGGTTGCCAAACTGGACCGGAAAGTTGACACAGCCGATGCTGTCCGGGAAGACCGTTGCTGCCGCTTCAATTTCTTCAAAGTCAAAGCGGTACTTGATTACCCCAAGGTTACAATTGCTGGAATTGTTGACGTTGCTCCAGACTCCGGGTGTGGTGGGAAAGTCGTCATGGCCGCCGCAGCCTGCACAAACAGCCTGGTAGATAATGCCGTTTCGGTCAAAACGGCTCGTACCACCGTCAACATGCTCGCGGCTGGTGCCCCCGCCAAAATAGGTGGCGTACAACAAGCTGGTGGCTTCGCGCGCAAAGACGATGAAGTAAAAATCAGAGCCGTCTGTACTGCTTTGTGTGGCATCAGCGGTTACAGGCAACCCAAAGGTGTTGAGCACATTGCTGTTGAACGATGAGTTGGTGAGCCCTCCCCAACCGGAGATGTACACATTCTTGCATTTGTCCACCAAAAAGGCGGTGGGGCGAATGTTGACCCGGTTGGTTCCCGACCCGAACACCGTTGAATACTCAAACAAGGTCAGGCCGATGTCCATTCGGGCCACAAACTGCGCGCTGCCCGGATTGCTGTACACACCAGCACTTACGGGAAACGTGCCTATGGTCTGCCCGGTGATGTACACTTTGAAGTCCGCATCGGTTTCAACCATAAAGACCTGGTCGTAAGCAGGTGTACCCACATACGTGCTCGAAACCAGCGTGGTGCCGTTGGTGGTCATTCTGGCCACCCAGCCGTCAGCCGATCCGCCCTGGTAGCTGGTCTGGTAGGCCCCGGCGGTGGTCGGAAAATCGGTGCTGGTGGTACCGCCGCAAACAATCAACATATTCAAACCACCAATCTTCATGGAATACGCGGCATCCACGGCTGATCCACCGATGTAGGTGCTGAACAACAAGCCTGTCAGGTTGCTGTTCAATTTTACGATCACCCCATCCTGGTTGCCGCCCGGTGTGGTCTGGTAGGCACCGGCAGTTACCGGAAAGTTGGTGGAAAGCGTGGTGGAGGCAATGAACGGGTTTCCGTTGCGGTCTACAATGATTTCGCCCCGGGCGTGGTCGCCGTAGTTGTAGCCGGTGGCGCTGCTCAGGTTCAGACCGTCGTTGCCGGAACCGCCCAGGTAGGTAGAGCCCAGCAGAACTCCGCCCGTGGCGTCCAGCTTGCTGACGAACATGTCCGTGCCGCTCGGGAAGGCGATGACGCTGGTTACGGTTACAGCCGTTCCGCCGCCAAAGGTGTTGTCGTGGCAACCCGCAGTGGTGGGAAAATTGGCTGAACCTGTGGTCCCATACAACAGCAATTCCCCCGAAGGGGTACAAACCATAGAGTGCGGAATGTCATTGCCGCTGCCTCCCAGAAAGGTGGAATACTCCAGCGTACTTCCATCAGACGAGAATTTGCTGATGCTGATGTCGCAAGGCCAGCTGCCGATGCCACCTGACCAGGTGCTTTGGTAAGCGCCAAGCGTAATGGGATAATTGGCCCCAAAACTGATGCCGCCGCCGTAGAGGGCACCGTCGTCGTCGTAAGTGGCCGTATAGCCCCAGTTGTCGGATACCGAGCCGCTGTACGAGCCAAAAATGAGCGTGGGCGGGTCAATGACCAGGGGCAATTCCGGGTTGTATCCATCCGGGAAATGGTAGGACAATTCGCCACCTTCCAGGCGGTATTCGCAACGCACAGAAAGCTGGGACCCGTTTTGGAGCTGGTAGGCATATGGCGCCACTTCGACCAGTTTATTGACAGAGGTGGTCAGTTCCAGGTTGCCCTGAACGACCGCCACCTGATCCAACCCTTCGTGACGGATTTTGATCACCGATGGATCAACCCCGGCGTCCAGTTCCAGATCGTACTTGAAGGTGCTGCCCTGGGCATACACCCGGAGGTCAACACCGGGGTAGAGCGCCAGAAGCCTGGCGGATCCGTGCACCGCTGCTCCCCTGGCCCATCGGGCGGGATCGGGGTCATTAAAGTAATTGTGGTGGAAGGGCCGGGTGTCTTCTCCGAGCGCTTGAGGGGCGGAATTGGCCCCGATGAACGTCGTTCTGAACGCATGGCCTTTGGATGGCCTGGGTAAGGGCGAACTGGGGTTTTGATCGTGGTGCTGCAGGGCGCTGTGGTCCAGAAAGTTCCACGTAAAGCCGCTGCTTTCGATAAAGACCCTTCCACCGCTTACTTCTGCGGCAAATCGGACGCTTTCCGGCCACTGGCCTTTGTTTTGAACAAAAAGAAGCTGTCCGTTTTCTTCGTGGTGACCAGAACCTGCTGCAGCGGTTGCGGCCCGGTAGCCCGCCAATGCATCCGGCAGGGGCTGCGCGGAGGCCGTTGAGATGAACCAGGCAATGGCCATCCAAACCGCTAACCCGGTGGTCAACCATGCAAGTGGCAGGCAGGAACGTGTTGGAATTTGGGCGAAACAGCTCGGCATAAAGAAAGGTGGTATCGCTATACTAAAGCAAAGCCCCCGTCGTTATGCCATCTTCCGAGATGCAGATGTGACCAGTAATTGCCATCACACAACTCCTTTTTAATCAATGCTTTATACCATTTAAACTAAAGTGTCTTGCGGCAGCTGATGGGCAGGCGCGAATTGCATTAAACCTGGCAGCCATGTTTATCTGGGGCAGGCTTAAGGAGTTGTCCCTTTACTTCCATGCCTTCCGGGCCTTGCCCGGGGCTTGTAGTCCAGGCGAGGATTATGCTTTTACCCTAAGGTGCTGAGGCTCGGGCAGAGCAGCAAATCCGGCATTTGTGTACAAGAACGTTGCTGGCGAATAGTGGGCTAAAAGCCGGTTAAGACGCCTGTTGTGACCAGGTTAACCCGCTACACTTTTCCTGAACAAGGTTGGTCCCACCGCAGCAGGGATTTTTAGGATGCCATTAAGGGTGGGCGATCCTATGGTTTAGCTTAGTTTTAGCCCATGCTTTTGCCAATAGGTGTGATGATTCTCTTGGGAATGGCCGGCACTGTGCTGTACAACCAGCTGGCCGGAATGTACAATGATGCGGTCCGGGCTAACCGGGACTGGATGCAAGCGTTCACAGCGCTGAAAACCGCCATCAATCAACTGCCCGATCCCGAGTTAGCGGCTGGCTGGAACGAAAAAACGAGCGATCCTCAAAAAATTCCAGGGTTGATGCTCACACCAACGACCGTACCCTCTCCATTGATTGCCCCGCTGCGAGCCGCGCAAGATGCTAACCGCAGGTGGCAGGAAGCCGTGTCAGTTTACGAGCTCACCCGGCAGCGCTTCCCCGTTTCGGTGCTCGCAAAGGCCTTTAAGTTTGCTCCCGTTTCGTTGACCTGAACCCACTTTCAAGCTTTGCAAAAAGCTGGCTTAAAACTCTCCTAATCAATAAGTTATCTATGGATACCTAAAAATAAACTTTAGGGCATCCTTAAGAATATTCTATCGGAGTTGAATGCCTCCGATCAGGCTTTGCCACAAAAATGCCGGGGCTTTGATGAACCTTTTTTCGCGTCGCTCCTTTACTCTTTATACCCAGCTGCTTTGGGTGTTGATTATTAGGTGACTTGTAGTAGCGAAGCCGGTGCTTGCACCGGCTTCCTTGTTGTTGGCTGGACCGGACTCCGTTTTAGTCCTGCTTATCTCGTGGATCAGAACCTGCTGCCTCTCTTTCGGAGGCATGGACGTCTGGGGTATGCGTGTCGGTTACGGGCGCTTCAGCTATTCGCGCTTCGTCAAGCTGCTCCTGACCGGACAAGCGCAACCATTCCGGGAGTAAATAGCGGCGGTAATAAGAAACCAACACGGTTGTCATGGGCATCGCAATGATGAGCCCCAATAATCCTAACATGCTGCCCCATACAGAGAGGGCCAACAGGATAAATGCCGGGTGAAGACCTGTGGCTTTGCCCATGATGCGCGGGGTTAGAATGGCCTGTTCAATCAGGCCAACCAGCACAAAAACGATCAGGACAAACAGCAACAACAGCCAAAAGGACTGGCCGGTTTGCAAGGATTGCAGCAGGGCCAGGAAGGCTGCGGGAATGATGCCGACATTTTGCAAATAGGGCACCATGTTGAGCAATCCGACAAGGATGCCCAGCACAATTCCCAAAGGGAGACTAATAATCCAAAAACCCAGCGCAAACAGCGCAGCATTGCAAAGGGCAATCAAAAACTGCGCCCTGAAATACAGCCCCATGGCCTGTCCGATGTCTTTGCTAACCTCTTGAATCCACGAACCCTGGCGTGCGGGAAGGTATTCTTTCCATTGCACACTCAACTTATCGTAATCCAGGAGCAGAAACACCACGTACAGCAGCACAATGACCAGGCCCAACAGGCCAATAAGGGCAGAATAGGAATCCGAAACCACCACCCAAAGCCGGGGCAAAATGGCTTGGGCTGCCTGGCTGATGGTTGATGGATCAAGCCATTGCATCACGGACTCATCCGACAAAAACTCGCGAATCCGATCCTGAAGCCCTTGGGGCAAATCGGCACTGGACCAATCACCGTTTTCTACAAAGCGCCGGACAAGGGCATACAGCGCCTCCGTTTGTTGCACCATGAGCGGCATCAACGCCGCAATGACTCCCCCAAAAACGAAAAAGATCAGAAACAGCACTGCAAAAACACTCAGCGCTCTGCTTTTAAACCGGAGCTTTACTTGGAAAAAATGAACCAGCGGCGCCAGCGAATAGGCCAGCAACACCCCAATAGCAAAAGGCAAAAGCGCTGCGCGGAGTTGGTGCAAGACCCAAATACCGGCTGCCATTAAAGCCAGGATGATCGCGAGACGCACGACGCGATCAAAAGTAAACGGTTGGTTCCAGCCCATAACTTGCGATATTAAAACCCTAATTTGGATATATCCCTATCAGCGCTGACAAAGGCATCAACCGCTACCCCCAAGCTGCTCATTTTGGGCATCGAAAAGCGCCGCCAATGCCGGCTTGACCACCTTGCCCATGGCATTCCGGGGAAGGGCTTCCAGGACCAGTAGGCGACCTGGTACCTTGTACACGGCCAGCCGGGCTTTGGACCAGGCACGCAGTTTCTCCAGATTAAGTTCCTGTCCAGATTTCAACACCAGGGCCGCAGCAACTTGTTGCCCCCAAAGCGGGTCGGACACGCCCACCACTGCGCACTCGGCAACAGCGGGATGTTCCAGCAAAGTCGCTTCGATTTCAGGGGCGGCCACCTTGAAACCACCCGTTTTGATCAGGTCAACCGACAAGCGGCCTAAAATTTGGTACCGCCCCTCGGCGTCGCGCTGCGCCAGGTCGCCCGTTCTAAACCAGGGCCCATCAAAAGCGGCGGCGCTTGCTTCGGGCTTGTTCCAATATCCCTGAAAAACCGCCTCCCCCTTCACCTGCAATTCACCTGCGCCCTCTCCTTCTACCACAAATCCGGCTTCATCGCTTAGCCTGCAGGTCACTCCGGGCAGCGGAAAACCGACAGCACCGGGAACCCGAGGCCCGTGCAAAGGATTGGAAAGCGCCATACCAATCTCGGTCATCCCATAGCGCTCCAGCAAAGTATGGCCGCTGATCTGTTTCCAACGCTGCAACAAAACCGGGCTCAAAGCCGCCGAACCGCTCACCATCAAGCGGGCTCCCCCGCACGCCTCAGTCCAGCGGCGCCGGGTTTGGTGGTCCACGGCATCATGCGCATCAGCCAATTTTTGGTAAACGGTAGGCACTGCCATAAACAGCGTAGGCCGGTGCACGGCCAGGGCATCCCAGGTCTTGCGCGCCTCAAATCCACCCAGTTCAAGCACCGATGCACCGGTCCAAAGCGCGCAACTGTAAACATTCACCATGCCGTGTACATGGTGAAGCGGCAATACATTTAATATAATATCATCTGAAGTCCATTCCCACGCCTCCGTCAGCGCCCGAATCTGCGCCAGCAATTGCCTGTGGGTAATTGCCGCCCCCTTGGGTTTACCCGTACTTCCCGATGTGTACACCAGTTGCGCGACATCACCAGGCTCCACTCGGGGGAAGGGCTTGGTCGGAAGACGCGAATGAGACGGATTTTGCCCATCGGAATCCTCAAAAGCCGAAGCAACAGCGCTTGCCGGGCCAGAAACCCCAGATCCAAAAAGCTGCTCCGTGCTGCGCAGCAGCAAGAAAGGCTGCCCTTGAAGATGCTGCAACGAGGACATAAAGGCCGGGTCGGCCAGCAACAACGAACACTGCGCGTCAGAAAGCACATGCTCCCATTCAGGCAGCGGATGGCTGAGGCAGAGCGGCACAGCAACAGCACCGCAAAGCCAAACCGAGTACATCCCTGTGGCCCAAAGCCTGCCCGGGGGCAACAACAGCGCAACCCGGTCTCCCGGTTTGACCAATTCCTGCTGCAACAGCACAACAGCCCATGCGCGGGCATTTTGGTGCAACTGCCCGTACGTCAAAGCACGGGGGTCCTCCAAGGGGGAACCAGACGGTTCATGGTCATGCCTTTCCTGACGCTTGAGCAGCTCCACCTTTGACCGCCTGAACTCAGCCGGATCTTGAACAGCGATGCGGGCAGCAAACTCCGGAGCGGCCTGCAGCATTTGCATCAAGTGCTCCGGCAAGGTGGAAGCGCTCATGGTGGCGCGCTCACTTTTTGCCAAACATGCCGCCCAACAGTTTCCCGCCCAAGTTGATCAGGTCATCGGAGATATCGCCATCCTTGTCGCTGTCTAACAGCGAAGCCAACAATTGCTGTTGCGGTGATTTTGCAGGTTTTTGTCCCGGCTGGGCTGCTTGTGCTCCTGAAGCGCCTTGACCGTTTAAAACCTGGCCCAACATGCCCGCAAGACCGCCGGCGTCTAAACCCTGCGATTTTTTATGCTTGCCAAGGCTGCCCATGACCAGCGGGGCCAGCATCTCCAGCAATTGACCGGTGTTGTTGGTGTTCAGCCCGCTGCTCTTGGACACATACTGTTCTACCCGGCCGCGTTGGCTACCCAACACGTGGCCGAGAATACCGGCTCCTTTCCCTTGCTCCGGTGCCTTCAGAAAGGAATCGAGGTTATTGAGCACGCTGCCATCGTGGTCCCGGTCCAATGCGCCGGCTAAAGCAGCGGCACCCTTCGGGTCTTGGGTATTGCGCGCTAAGGCACCTATAAGTACCGGGAGGGCATTTTGCACGGCCATTTTGCTGGTGTTGGCATCTAAGCCCAATTGCTGACCAATTTTCTGGTAGGCATAATCACCCAACTGGCTGCTGATTTGTTCGAGGATATTGACCATAATGTGGAGTAGGAGATTGAAAAGGTAAAACCGAGCTATGCAAAATAAGCTATTCTGTTGGTGGAATTGCGGATCGGCCAACCGGAATAGGTAAAAATCCGGTAGAAGCCTACTTTTGAGCGCTTTGACAGGATATGCCATGCTCCAATGCCTCGTCCTCCTGGGGTTCCCTTTTTTGGTGACCAAGGTGGCGCGCGCCCTCAAACTGGAAGGGTGGTTAAGTCCTGTGGTACTTTGCTATTTGGCAGGCATTGCGCTCGGCAACCTTGATTTGTTTCCCCTGCAAACAGAAATCTCAAAGCTGGCGCAGGAAAGCACTGTTGCCCTGGCCATTCCGCTGTTGTTGATTTCTACCAATGTTTTGGTGTGGTTTAAGCAGGCGCGCAGCATCACCACATCCTTCCTGCTGGCCGTAGTCAGCGTGTCAACGGCATCCATAGCAGTATTTTTCATGTTTCCAGGCCTGGAACAACAGGGCTGGATGATATCTGCCATGCTGGCTGCGGGGCTTACCGGAAGCGCCATCAACATGAACGCCGTAGGCCTTGCCGTGGGTGCGCCGGACTCGCTCATTGGGTTGGTCAACCTGAGCGACATTGTCAACAGTGGCATTTATCTGGTCTTTCTTACTTCTATTGCCCAGCGCGTCTTGCAGCGCTTTCTGCCCACTTACCGCCCATTGGGCATTGTTGATCAGGAACTGGACCGCGACTGGTATGGCTCCAAACGCAATTACTTAAAAAAAGGATGGGTCTTTTTCCGCGCTTTTTTACTGGCTGCTGCTATTGTTGGCTTAGCAAGCGGTGCTACGTTGTTGATCATGGGAGCACTTGACGAGGCCGTAACTATTCTTATGCTAACGGCATTCAGCATTGCGGGGAGTTTTTTTCCGAAACTGCGCCGCTTCACGGGGGCTTATGAACTGGGGCAATATTTCTTGCTGGTTTTTTGCCTGGCCATTGGCATGGAGGTGAATTTCAACGAACTGATCCACGCTTCACCAAGTGTTTTCGCCTATTCCGCTGCATTGTTTACCATGAGCGTGGCCCTTCATTTTGGGTTGGCGCGCTTGTTCCGCATTGATGCCGATACGGTGCTGGTCACCTCCACGGCCGCTATTTTTGGACCGCCGTTTATTCCTCAAGTTGCGGTAGCCTTAAACAACCGGGAACTCGTTTTTTCCGGCATCATCACTGCGCTTGCCGGCATCGCGTTTGGCAATTTTTTAGGCATAGGCATTGGCTACCTGTTGCGGCTCCTTGCAGGCATTTCCACCTGATTGAGTGCCTGCAGCAAATCCTCCCAAAGGGCATCCGGGTGCTCTAATCCTGCGCAGAAACGCACCAAGGCAGGCGAAGGGTGGTCCGCGCTCTTGGCAATAGCCGGGATGACCAGCGACTCAAATCCGCCCCAGGACACGGCCAATTGAAAGCAGTGAAGCGCGTCGCAAAACGCTTCCGTAACCGCGGGGTCTTCCGTAGCTATTTCTATGCTAAATTGACCCGAGGGTCCTTTCATTTGCCGCCTTGCCAACTCGTGTTGCGGGTGGCTCGGGTGAAAGGGGTAATGCACCTTGCGCACCCGAGGATCCAGGGCAAGTTTTTCAACCAGGAAATGAGCCGTTTTGCCAATTCGCTCCATGCGAATCCCCAACGTGCGAAGTCCTCGCAACATGAGCCAGGCTTCGTGAGGAGCGAGAATGCCGCCCAAACCCTGAAACTCTTCGCGGTACATTTTCCGGATACGCGCACTGCTTCCGCAAACCACACCAGCCACTAAATCGCCGTGACCGTTCAGGTATTTGCTGGCGGAATGCACGACCAGATCAATGCCCATGGCCAAAGGGTTTTGCAGCAGTGGACCGGCATAGCTGTTGTCCACTACCGTAGTGCAGTCGTGCGCGCGGGCCAGGTCGGCAATGGCCGCCAAATCCTGCAAATCAAACCAGAAACTGTTGGGCGACTCCAACAGAATCAACCGGGTATTGGGTTGCAAGGCCTCCTGAAAGGCAGAGACCAGGGTGCCGTTTACAAAGGAGTGCGAGACACCGAACCGCGGCAACCAGTCCCGAAGCAACCAGGCCGTCCACGGATACGGGTCGCGAACACAAATTACATGGTCGCCGCTTTTGATCGTGCTCAACACGGCGGCTGAAACCGCTGCAACGCCGCTGGCAAAAACCAGCGCGTCCTCTGCCCCTTCCAAAGCGGCCAGTTTTTTCCGGAGAAGCTCCGTGGTGGGGTTGTTTCCGCGGGTGTACAGGTGTGAGCCGTACTCGTCAGCGAGCGCTCGGCGCAGCGATGCCGTGTTTGGAAAGCGAAAGTTGGCCGTTTGGTAAATCGGGGGAATGACCGCTTGCCCCGATGCGGCATACTCCTCCGGCCCGTCGCGGTGTTCGCCGAGCGAAAAAAGGATGTCCTCAGTATGCAAGGGGTGTTGGGTTAGGCTGGTTTGCGCTTAACGCGTCCAATACGTGGTGCGTCCGACAGCGCGCATGCCCATGACAAACCCACGAATCTTGAGTTTGTTGCCGGATTCCAGCGCCATGTAGCAATCGTACGTTTTGCCGTTCTTGGGATCATAAATGGAACCGCCTTTCCACTCTTTGTCTTCGTAGCGGAAATCGCGAAGCAGGACAAGCCCATCTATCGGGCGGCTGCGCTTTGCCTGGTCGGGGTTCTCTTCGTCCACCTTTGGCTTGCCGTCATCGCCGTTGGGTTCCTTGAGCCAACTGACTTTGCCGTAAAACAAATCGCCTTTTTGGTAAATGGTTACCTTGGCGTCTTTATCTTCGTTCAGCCATTCGCCGATAATGGAGGTAGCCGTGGTCTGAGCAAACAAGCTGCTGGCCGAAAAAACCAGCAGAACCGAAAGGAGCATCTTTTTCATCAAATGGGATTGGTACGTGGAAAGAGGGAATTTCTACGTGAAATTAAGCCCTGCGGAGCAAGTGACCAACGATTCGTCTCAAGGCATCAAACAATCGCCAGGGAGCGATGCGATCCATTCCCGGATCAGGGCTACGCCTTCTTTGTGCAACAATTGGCGCCCAAGTTCAGGCATTCGAACCCCAGGATCCTGCTGTTGCATTCGGTAAAGCAGTATGGACGAGTCTGGCTGCCCCGGATGGATGTCATAGCGCAACCCTCCGGATCCTTTGCCAGCGGCAACCGGCGATTTGCAAAAGCCCAGATGCGCAGGGTCGTTCTCCAATGAGGTAAGGTGTAACCCTGAAGTATTGGCCGGTCCTTCCGGCCGATGGCAATGGCCACAATTAATTTCCAGGTAGGCAATGGCCCGCTCATTCAGCTGCTGCGAGGCATCTGCATAATCGGCCAGGGCTGGCCGGGCGGAAGGCTCCGGTAACCCGCTTAGGATGCCAGCCTGCTGCCAATAATCCAATTGATTAACAGCACCTGAGCCATAATCCAACCGCCGGTTCAAGTTGCGGGCTTTAGGACCAATTGGGGCGAATTTGCCGCTGACGCTGTGGCAGCCTTTGCATTGATTTTTATTGGGTATAACGTAATCGAACGCTTCCAAATCCATGCCAGGCACAGATGGTTTTACCGTTAACCGGGCTCCTGCAAGGGCGAGCTCCGCCTCGGTACCTGCTTCATTCCAGCGATAGGGCAAGGCATCCCATCCATCCTTCCGCTTTAGCAACAGACGGGTTTCTACTAAATGCTTTTGCCCGTCTTCCCGCGGGTACCAAAAGGTTTTCACCAGCGCCGTTCCTACGGGAAAGTCAAAGGCCTCTTGTTGATGGTACGCTGCTTGCGTGCCCGGCGGCAGGTACACAAATCTGGTCTTCTCCGCGTAGTCCGAAAAAAGCGGCGAAACCAACTCATAAGGCAAAACGCCGGCAGCTGGAGCCAAAGCCATGGCTTCGCCGGCAAAAAAACCATACTCCGACAAATATTGAGCCGGCGGGGCATCGGGATCAAAACCCGGTTGGAGGCTCTTGCTGCCCGTTGCACATTGCCAGGCAGGCAACGCAAAGCCAAGTAAAATACAGGCCCCGGCAAACGCGCTAACCAAGGCGCTACGGAGTGGCCGGATCCACGGTACAGGCATAAGGGGAAGGATCTAAATGCAGTCCTGCATAACCGTTTGCCGCATCAAGGGTGGCAATCCGGGTACCTGGATTGTCCTGAATGCAGATGGTCAGCGCGCGATCCGGAGGGACGATGCCGTCCACCAGGATTTCAGGGGTGTCACCTTTGAAGAGGGTAGCCAACAGAACGCCGAGCGCTCTTGTGCTGTCCGGTCCGGCACCTGGCTGCCGCTCGATGATGTTGTTGCGCAGGGAAATGCGGTCAGGGAAAGGATCGTATGCCGGATCCGAATAAGGCTTTTGGTTGATCAGGTAGGACACCACCGCTGCCGAAAACGACTGGTGATTGCTGATTTTGTTATCGTACACATCAACATCCCGCGTTGCCATGACCAAAACGCCGGTCCCGGCAGGAACAATGCCGACCATATTGCCTTCCGGGGCGAAATTGGGAAAGTTGTTGTTGTGTACCTCATTTTTAAAAATCTGTACATGGTGCCCGTTTTTAATGGGCAGTTCCGGGAGATCAAAGACCAAAATACCGCCCGTGTTTTCTGTACAGGTATTGCCGTAAACTTCAGCGAAAAAGGAATTCTCAATTTCGATGCCGGCCACATTGTGGTGGACAAGATTGTTCCGAACAACAATATTCTCTGACTGGCCCACATAGATCCCCGCATCGGATGCATCGGACACCTCACAGTCTTCAATCAAAACCCCTTTGCACCCCACAGGGTAGAGCCCGTATGCGCCATTTGCCGCTTTAGGGCCTCCAGACCAGGCGACACGGACACGCTGAATGGTGACCGCCTTGCCATCCTTCACTTTAATGGCATCTCCGGCGGCATCCAGAACCGCCAGATCCCTCACGGTGAAGGAATCTGCCGTTATGAGCAGACCTTCTGCCCCGTCGGTTTGACCGGTAAACGACAGAATGGTCTTGTCCGCCCCTGCTCCGGCCAGGGTAACACCGGGAATGCCATCCAGGCTAAGGGATCGCGTAAAGCGAAACTCCCCTTCGCCCAGCATAATGACCTGACCAGGAACGGCACTGATCAGCCGCTCCATTAAAAGCTCTTCTGTAAAACCCTCCGCAGCAATAGGCCCTTCGTTGGCCGTGTTGGTACAGGAGAAGAAGGTGGCCGTGAAAAAAAATACGGCCAGCAGGGGCAAGAGCCGCGACGAACAAGCAGGACTTAACATGGGCGTTGAGATTGGCAATGGATTGAGGGTTGGAAAATAGAAAAGCTGGCACCGAATACTCAATGCTCCGGGGTGTTTTTTTTGTCCAGTGAAAAATTTTCTGGCGAAGGTTGGAGCTGATCCAAACCCGGATGGTAAATTTTTACCGCCCGAGCCAGAATTCCCGCTTTGTCCATGGCCATGCTTTTGGTGCGCCGCTCGGCAAACAGCGCCATCTGATCCGTATAATGGGGACTCAGTTCCCGACTGGAGGAACCGAAGGGCTGCAGCGTTTCCAAGCGCTCCACCCCATTAGGTCCAAAGGATACAAACTGGGTGTACGCATCGCCGACAAACACCTGGTAACGGCCATCTTCTGCTGGTTGCGAGTAATTGGCTGCCAGCACGTCAAAATAGCCAGGCAAGGGCAAGTCGATGTCGCCGCGAATGATGCGCTGAAATTCCTGAAGCGGGACCTGGACTTGTTTAAAATAGTGAAGCAAATGGGCTTGCGCTTCTTCCAAACCTTTGATGAGGGCCGGGGGCTGTAAAATAAAACCGTTGGAGAACTCATCGTAGCCGAGGTGATTAGCCTGGAAAACCTTGTCAATCGTGAGTGCGAAGAGGGTGGCCGCCGAACTCTCCGGATTGGCATGGCCGTCCCAGGCATTGAGCAGTTCAATGGACTCCGCTAAGTGGGGGTAAGCCGTAGTGTCCAAATTGAACAGCACTTCGCAGGACGCCAAAAAGGGCGAGCAAGCGGGGAACTGGTTGTCAAACTTGATGGCCTTGAACCCTTCAAACTCAAATTTTGCTTGTGTTGAAATCAATTCCTCAAAGCGAAGCGCCCGGTTGTTGTCAGACGATTTATACCCTGCGTGATCCGGATAGCGGGCTTTGTTGGTAGAATCAGCATTCTGCCCCCAGGCTGTGCAGTGAAAAGAACTGTTGTTGGTATTGAAGACATAACCCGCCTTGGGGTTGAGCACCTGCGGGAGACTGTCGTAGGGAATAAACTCGGTCCAAAGGTTTTCAGAACTAACGCCTGGAACGGCTCCCGTCCAATCATAGCCCGGTTTGCGGTCCGGGATCTGGCCATTGTCAACATAGTAAATATTATCTTCTCGGTCGGCGTAAATAAAGTTGAAGCGCGGGACACCCCGCATCAGCATGGCTTCGCGCCATTGGGTAAAACTGGTGGCTTTGTTCATGCGGTACAATTGCTCTCCCGCCAATATGTTAAACGTATTGCCAAAGCGGACACCGAAGAATTCATCTTCGTGTTGAAAGGTTGGTCCGTAAACGCTCCAATAGACCCACTTAGGAACTTTAACCACTGCCGGACCAAAACGAATATCCAGCCAGATACGCTTGCGCTCCAACTCCCTGTACCCGCCGTCAAAACGGTAGTGGTACTTGCGTTTCGGATCCATTTCCAACCGGTACGTATCCACCAGGTCGAGGGCATTGTAGGTCATCGCCCAGCCCAGGTAATCGCTGTTACCAAACCCGGGAAGCAGACCGTTGTGGTACATACCCCCATGGAAATTCCAGCCCTCTTCGCTGGTTACATGACACTCGTAAAACGAAAATGGCCCTTCCATGGGCTGATGCGGGTTTATAGCCAGATAGGTGTTGCCATCAGCCGTCCGGCCAGAGCGCAACGCATAAGCATTAGACCCTACAGCTCCCGCGTGATCAAGGGCATAGCGGCCTTTGACAATGGCTTCAATTTCGCGCATGGCATAAACCATGTACGTGGTGATGAATACCGAACCCTGAATGAGTTCCTGCGGAGTGACCGGAAATGACCCCTGTACGAGTACTTCGCGGGGATGCGCCCGGGCGTAGGCATTTAAACCCTGTGTGTACCCATCGAGGTAGCGGCGAAACGCTTCAGAGAAATCATTCTGGTAGCGGCTTTGCACAATGGTAGGAATGTCCAAAGCGGCCATGAGATAATCGCGCACCGCACCTTCCTTGCCCTGGTACAACCCCATCATGGACTTGCCGGTGAGCACCGTCTCTTGCATCACCGCAAAGGCATCTTCGGCATTGGCCCAGGCCAATCCATACCCAACATCTGCATCTGTCTTGCCAAAAATGTGGGGTACCCCCCATTCATCCCGGACTATTTGCACGTGTTCCGGCTGGATCTGGTTAAACGTTGCCGTGTTTTGTGCAGCAACCGGCAAAAGGGATACCTGCGCTAAACACCAAAACATGGCCGTCAGGGAAAAACTCGAGGGGTAGGCAATGGGTAAAATGCGCATGAGGATGGGTGGGGATCAAATCCGGTCAACGGATAACTGCCTTTAAAATACGCTGCTTTTTGGCCATTGATTGTTTTCCAGCCATAAATTATTTTTTTAATGGGGAATTGGCCAAAATTTTACGCTGCAACGAAGCCTGTTAACCGGTGGTTTATCTTTGCCCCGGCTTGGATAGGTTGGTTGTTCGAATAAACGCAATGATGATCACGTCTCGCTTAAGCCCGGCTATGGTTTACAGGCAATGCCCATCGGGAGCATCATGGAGCATCATCCTGGCCCTGTTTTTCGTCTGCTCCCCGCAACCAGGTTGGACCTCCGGACGGGCGCTGGAACTGTCTCCGGGATTGACGGCAACTGCCGCGGAGCAGAGAGTCCCCCTTCCCCCGAAGCATAGCATGCCCAATGGTATGGAAGAGGCTCCAGCCCTCTTGGGCCTCATGCTTGGGCACATCACTTACCGGGAAGCCAAGCTCTGGGTTCGCGCAGACCGGGCTTGCACAGCCATTTGGGAATGTTGGCCGGTGGATGCGCCCTTGGAAGTCCGCGCTGCGCAATTGTCCCTGGACGGCAGCGATTTTTTTCTGGGCACGCTGACGGCAACCCTTTTGCAACCAGATCAGGCATATAATTCACGGATCTATCTGATAGCACAGGACGGCAACCGCTCCGAAGCGGAAAGTGTACCCTTTCACACTGCGTTGGTGTGGCAGTTTCAGGACAGCTTGCCTACCCTTCGTTTTGCAGCGGGCAGTTGCACCTACATCAATGAGCCTGGCTATGATAGACCGGGCAAACCCTATGGTGGAGATTACCGCATCTTTGGGTCCATTGCGGATCAGGCGCCCGACGCCATGTTTTGGCTGGGGGACAACACGTATTTGCGCGATCCTGATTTCAGTTCGCGCAGCGGGGTTTACCACCGCTATGCCCATACCCGCGCCACCCCTGAAATGCAGCGGTTATTGCGGATCGCGCCGAATTACGCCATTTGGGACGACCACGATTTTGGTCCGAATGACGCCGACGGCAGTTTTGCCCACAAGCAATGGACGCTGGATGCGTTCCGGGACTTTTGGGCCAACCCTTCCTACGGGGCGGCAGGAATAACGGGCACCATGAGCGCATTTAGTTGGGCTGATGTGGATGTTTTTCTGCTGGACAACCGCTGGCACCGCAGCCCCAATGGCGCTAAAACGTTTGCCCCTACCCTCCTCGGGGCTGCCCAGGAGGATTGGCTCATCGCCAGCCTGCTGAACAGCAAAGCCACCTTTAAGCTGGTGTTGATGGGCGGACAACTCCTGAACACGGCTGCAGTGTGGGAAACCTATCAAAATCTGGCCCCGGAAGAGCGCCAGCGCTTGCTCCAGCGAATGGATCAGGAAGGCATCCGAGGCGTTGTCGTGCTCAGCGGCGATCGGCACCACAGCGAAATCAGCCGTTTAGAGCTGCCCGGTGGCGCCTGGGTGTACGATCTGACCGTGTCCCCGCTCACGTCCGGAGCGCATAAACCCAAAGAGGAGCACAACAGCCTTTTGTTGCCGGGTTCGCTGCTGGAGCAACGCAATTTTGCTATGCTGGAGATCATTGGGGGAAAGGGCCGCAGGGTCTTGAACGTCCGTTTTCACGATGTCGATGGGGCGTTGCTCTTTGAGCATGCTATTCCCCAGCCTGGATTTAAGAACGAATAATGGGCAGTTTCAGGCGCATGGCTGGTATTATTTCTGCCCGTACCCACGGGCTTGTTGCTAACCAACGGGCCTTTCGGACTATACCCAGCCGTCTTGTGGATAGCGGGCATAAATCGCGTCAAACGCCTGTGTATTTTCACCGCATGAGGATGAGCGCCCCCAGATTTGGCAGTTTATCAGCGATGGCGCTCGGTACATGCCTGTTTTTTCAGGCCTGCAATGCTGCGGACTCCCAAGAAGCCGGCGCACAAAACAATGGGGCCAATCCTGAGGTTCCGGAAATCTGGCGGGCGGATGTGGGCAAAGAGTTGGAAAAGCTGCTGACCCGACGCGAAAACAAGGCGTTGGAGGTGGAAGGGCGCGAATTGCCCAGTGCAACGCTCCTGCGGGACTTTTACCAGGCCAAAGGTTACGATGCCCTGTGGTTGGGGGAAGCGCCCCGGCGGCGGGCCATGAGGCTGCTCAGCGGCGCCAAGGGTTACGGGCTCGAACCCGCGCATTACCTCCCCGAACCCCGGCAGGAGCTGGCTTCGCCTAAAGATTACGCGAGGATGGAACTGCAACTCAGTGACGGGTTGCTCCGCTTCGGCCATGACCTGGCTGTTGGACAATTTGCACCAGACTCTGCGGCCCTAAGTTGGACACCTAATGAGCGGGTTCCCGATCTATTGGCTTGGTTAGCCAGCTCGGCAGATTCGAGTGCGTGGTACCAAGGGCTGCGCGCCTTGCAGCCGGACAATCCGCTTTACCACGCGCTGCAGCAAGCTACCGCGCGCTTTATCCTGGCTTACCCCTTGGAAGACAGCACTGCAACGGTACCCACAGAGAAACAGGATTCCATTCAGGCGCACGCCCTTGCTCGCGACTTGTTGCGCTTGCGAGGGTTCCTCGATTCAGCAGGCTGGGCTTCCGATTCCCTCAGCCAATTGGCGTTGCGCCATTTTCAGCGCATGCACGGGCTGAAAGACGATGGGGTCATCGGATCCAACACAGCCATGGCTCTGGGCCGCAGCAATGCCGACCGCTACCGCAGCCTGGCTATCACCTTAGAGCGCTGGCGCTGGGAAAACGACTGGACCCAGCCCTTCGCATGGGTTTGCCTGCCTGGTTTTGAATTGCAGATTATTGATGGAGACACAGCGGTCCATACGCACCGCGTCGTCGTAGGCACGCGGAGCAATCAGACACCTGAAATAACCAGTACCATTAATGTATTGGTTGCCTATCCCTATTGGCACGTACCCTACAGCATTTCCACACAAGAAATTCTTCCCAAGACCCAAAATGATCCTGGCTACCTGAGCCGCAACGGTTATACGGTCCGGGATCGAAGCGGCGCAGTAGTCGATGCCCAAGCTGTTGACTGGAACGGGGTCAGCGCGGGCAACTTTCCCTACCTGGTGCGGCAAAACGGCGGCACGTCCAATGCCTTGGGTTTGGTCAAATTTCTCTTTCCCAATACGCATAGCGTTTATCTGCATGACACCAATGCAAAGCGCTATTTCGACAGCGAAATCCGTTCCTTCAGCCACGGCTGTGTTCGTCTGGATCGCCCTATGGACTTTGCCGCCTATCTGTTGGCTCGCGACACGGGATCGGCTGATATGGCTTTGGTAGACCGAAAAATTGCGGAGCGCAAAGAGCACAAAATAGCCTTGAGCCCTGGCCTTCCGGTGTATCTCAGGCACTTCACCGCACGGGCAGATGCCGATGGCTGGCCAATCTTTCACTTGGACTTGTACGGATTAGACGCCGCCTTTGAAGCGGATCGCGCGCGGGAAGCTGCGCAAATGTTAGCCAACGATGCCAAGCGCAAGCTGCAACTGGAAGCTTTGGAAGCAGCAGCGCAATCCCCGGACACGCTGGTTCCTCCAACCGTAGAATCGCCTTCGGTTTCCCCTTAGTCGAGCGCATAACCCAACATCCGGGCTTTTCAGCAAGTTGGCGGGGTGCTTCTGAAAAGTCTGGAGGCAAGGCTTGCGAAAATTTTAACACCGGAGTTTACTGATTGTAAATGAGGATGTTAAAATTTGAGCATAACGCAGCATCCGGGCTTTTCAGAAGCACCCTAACCCTAAAAGAGTTTGATTGTGAGATCCACCAAACGATCCACATTAGCAGAATAAGGTGGCATCATCAAACGAACCGCCGTCAGATTAGGCTGCTGGTGCACGACACCCCGAGCATGGCTAAACGTTTTAAACCCGTGAACCCCATGGCTGCTGCCAAACCCGCTGTTGTTGACGCCCCCAAAAGGAATGTTGGGATTAAAAAAGTGCACCACATTGTTGTTAATGCAGGCCCCTCCAGAGACGGTGCGCTCCAGAATATGTTCAATGGGTGCAGACTTTCCAGCGTACACATACAACGCTAAAGGGCGCGGTCGTTCATTCACATAGGCGATGGCATCTTCAAGTTCCGTATAAAGCAATACGGGCAGGATGGGGCCAAAGATTTCCTCCTGCATTATGGCCATATCATCGGTTATGTTGCCAAGAACAGTGGGCGAAATGTAGCGTTCCTCCGAGCGGGTCACACCGCCAAGGGCGACGGTTGCTCCTTTAGCTACCGCATCGTCCAGCAACCCTTGAAGCCGTTCAAAATGCCGGTTGTTGACGATGCGCGCATAACTGTCGCTGGCCCGACGAGCCTCGTCCGTTTTCCCGTAAAACTTTTGCACCTGCGCTTGCATGAGCTCGTTAAACGAATCGTGCAAAGACTCGGGCAAAAGCACATAATCCGGCGATAGACAAATTTGGCCGTTGTTGATGAATTTACCCCAGGCAATGTTGCGAACGGCATCTTCAAGATCCGCACTCTCATGCACAATGACCGGAGATTTTCCACCGAGTTCCAGGGTGACGGAGGCCAGGTGTTCGGCAGCGGCGCGCATCACAACCTTTCCTATGGCGGGACTGCCTGTGAAAAAGATATGGTGAAAAGGCTGCTTGAGCAGTTCTTGTGCAACCGTGGCATCCCCTTGAAAAACAGCAACCTCCCTCGGCTCAAAAATCGCCTCGATAAGATCGGCCATGGCCTGGCTGGTATGCGGCGTAAGTTCAGAGGTTTTGAGTATGGCAGTGTTGCCGGCTGCAATAGCCGACACCAGGGGCATCATAGTCAGGTTAATGGGAAAATTCCAGGGCGAAATGATCAGGCACACTCCACGAGGCTGGTAGCGAATCTCAGCAGAGCTGCCCAGCATAGGCAAAGGTATGCCCACCTTTACGGGTTTCATCCAATCACTCAAATGGGAACAAGTATGCTTTATTTCAGCGGATACCGGAAACAGTTCAGTCAAATCAACCTCTGTGGCTGGCTTGTTAAAGTCAGCCAGCATGGCATCGCGAAATATTTGTTGCCGCTTCATCAGCTCACGCTGAAGCTTTTTTAACGAAGCGATACGCTGCCGGGCGCTGGTCAGGGCAAGTTCCGGAGCATAAACTTTCTGAGCCTGAAAAACAGCTTGTATGGCGTCGGCTTGCGAAGGCCCATTGAGCGTTTTGGAAGCGTGTGAAGTTAGCGTGGCCATAAAATCAGCATTTTACAGAAAGCTCTTGTTTCTGGATGTTTCCTTAAAAATACGGGCAAACTATCCGTTTACCGTCTTTTTAACCGTCGAAAGTCCTTTTCTGGCCTGGCGAGCGTCTTCAAGGATCAGGTCGGCGGCCTTTTCTCCAATCATAACTGTTGGTGCATGTGTATTGCCCCGGACGATTTCGGGCATAATAGAAGCATCGGCCACCCGCAAGCCGCGAATGCCGTGTACCCGAAGGCTGGCATCCACAACTGCCAGGCTGTCCTGCCCCATTTTGCAGGTACCCACCGGGTGGTAAAGCGCTTCACTGGTGTTGCGAATCCATTGCTCCAGGGCGGCATCATTCGGCCAATGTTCATCGGGCGAAAAAGGCTTGCCCAGATAAGGCGCCATAGGTTCCTGACGCAATATTTCCAGCGCCATTTGGACACCGCGCTTCATGGTTTCGAGGTCAGCCTTTTTGGAATAATGCTGGGGGTCGATGATGGGCGATGCCAGCGGATCGGCCGAACGGAGTTGAATGGACCCTCGGCTTTGCGGAGCAAGCAAGGTGGCACAAAGCGAAAGGCCATGGCCGTCTGGCCGCTCAAAGCCGTGGTTGACGAAATATGCCGGGATAAAGTGAAACTGCATGTCGGGAGCGCGGAGCCCTTCAACAGTGCGAATAAACCCGCCCGATTCCGCAATGTTGCTGGTCAGTGGTCCTCTATCCAGGAGAAAGAATTGGAGGAGGTTCGGCAAAAGATGAGCGGGCCGATCTACCGTATCCATGGAATTGCGCTGGCGGTTGCTAAAGACCAACGGCGCGAACAGGTGATCCTGTAGATTGAGGCCTACACCAGGCAGGTCGCGGAGTACAGGCAACCCCAATTCCTCCAAATGATCTTTGGGCCCGATGCCAGATAACATCAGCAGTTGTGGGCTGTTGATGGCCCCTCCGCAGAGAATTACTTCGCGCCGGCAATGGTAATCCTGAACCCGGCGTTGGCGGCCGTCTGTGCCTTGCGTGAGCATGCAACGCACGCCAGTCGCACGACCTTCTTCCATTAAAATTTCGGAAACCTGGGCCTGCGTGACGACAGTGAGGTTGGGTCGGTTCAGGATGGGCCGCAAAAAAGCTACCGCACTGGAGCAGCGCTTGCCGTTGCGGATATTGACGTGGTACCGGCCAAAACCCGTCTGATGCTCGCCGTTGAAATCGTTGTTCCGGTCAAACCCCAGTGCCTCTGCCGATTGAATAAACGCCTCGCCCATTTCATGGGGAAAGCGGGGCCGCGAAACCGTTAAATCACCTCCCTCTCCGTGGAATTCATCGGCCCCATCGGCAAAATCCTCCGAGCGGCGAAACAAAGGCAACACCGATTCATAATCCCAGCCTGGGTTACCGAGTTCCTGCCAGTGGTCGTAATCGCTGCGATGACCCCGGATGTAGATCATGGCGTTGATGCTGGAACTGCCACCCAAAGTCTTTCCGCGGGGCATGAACAGGCTCCGGCCATTTAAACCGGGTTGCGGTGTCGAGGAATAGGCCCAGTCCACTTCTGTTTTAAACAGTTTATAAAAAGCACCGGGCACTGGAATCTCCATTTTGGCATCCGGGACTCCAGCCTCCAAAAGCAAAACCCGCACCGAAGGATCAGCACTCAACCGGTTGGCCAGAACGCAACCTGCTGAGCCTGCACCAACCAGAATATAATCTACGTGGTCCGCAAAATTTTTCATGGTATCGGCTTTAAAGGTTGCCCGCAGGTTCCAACGCGGTAACGCTGGTGGAAGGACTCTCCTGCGCCTGGCGGGCTAACATATGGTTCAGGATTTTGCCGGAATCCTCGCGAATGCTCCACAACAAACCATTGGAATAGGCATCAAATCCGAGGAAGTACAATCCAGGTTTATGGTCAAACCACAATCCGGATGGCACACCAAGATTGTTGAGCAGGGAGCTGGCATCTTCCAAAAATTCCTCCACAGCCGCCGCATATCCGGTAGCAAGAATCACTGCGTCAAATGATTCAGAGCGGCTGTCCACAAAATGAACCTGTCCTGGACTGTATTGCAAAATGCCCGGAAAGACAGGAATGGCCCCTCGTTTGATGGCTGCTACCGTCCCAATGTCCATAACCGGCGTTTTGCCAAGGGTGCGCTGCTGCCATGCCGGTGCTTCCGGCGGCTTGCGCAGCCCATACCGCGTCAGGTCTCCTATGGCAAGGCGTTGGAACAACTGACCGATCGGGTCGCTGATGAATGTTGGCAATTTGGACAACACCATCGCACTTTCTTGTGTGGCGTTGCCCAGAAAATCGCGCGGCACCACGTTGACCGGGCTGCGCACGGATAGCGACGGCAGCGCCCCTTGCTCCAGCAAATCCAGGGCAATTTCAGCCCCGGTGTTGCCAAAACCCACCACAAGCACCTTTTTCCCCCGGTAGCCCTCAGCCGAGCGATAATGGCGGCTGTGCAGGATCTCCCCTCCAAACTGCTCTTCGCCCGCCCATTTAGGCTGTTTGGGGCGGCGATTGAACCCTGTGGCAACCACTACCTGACTAGCTTCAAACGTCCGGTCCTGGGTATTGACCTGCCAATGCCCCCCTAAATGACGCACTTGGCTAACAGTTTGGCCAAAAATTGGCTCAATACCTCGCGACGCTGCGTAGTGTTGGTAATAATTGACCAAATCCTGGCGAGGCACGTATTTAGGAAGGCTATCCAGCAGCGGCTCGCCGGGAAGATTGCTGAATTTCTTGACCGTATGCAGGTGCAAACGGCGGTAGTGGTTTTGCCAGGATGGGGCAATTCCGTGGAATTGTTCCAGAACGTCAAACGACTGACCAGCGGCCCTAAGGCGACCGGCCATGGCCAGACCAGCGGGTCCGGCTCCAAGAATGAGAGTATGGTTCATGAGCGCCTGAAAATACCGCGAAACTTCCTGATTTTCAGCCAACTGCGCAAGCGGATTGGCCGTTGAACAAGAAGGCTCCCTAGCATGGCTGCGCGCATTCAAACCCGCTTTTCCCAGAAAAGGAGCTGGATTCTGGGTAACTTCGCGCTCGGAAAGGTAACCGGGGCTTCCGTTTTTGCGTAAGCCTGAACAATTGAAGTTTAGCCGTGGTCGTTTCGCACAAACACAAGTACGTATACATCCAGTTACCGCAAACGGCCTGCACCACGGTGCAGAACGAATTGCTGGAGCTTTATGCGGGGGAGAAAATTCTCTTCAAGCACGCGCTGTATGCTGATTTTATGAAACAGGCATCGCCAGAAGAAAAAAAGTATTTTGTATTTTCAAACATAAGAAATCCTTTGGATGTTGTCGTTTCAAAGTTTTTCAAATACAAAACTGACCACGTTGGAGCCTATTCCAATCAGCGCAAAAAGGATTTTGGTTTTTTGCACAAATATTTTCTTCTTTATTGGGACCGCAGTCGTTTTGAATTCATCAAAGAAAACGAAGCTGATTTTGGGGCATTTTTTAAGCGCTTTTACACCATGCCCTATTCCAGTTGGTCTATCCTGGATCACCATAGGTTTGATTATCTAATTCGCTACGAAAACTTGCAGGAAGATTTTGCCACGGCGTTGCGCAAAATCAACATAGAGCCAGTGCGGCCATTGCCCAGCAAAAACGTTACCGGCCAAAAAAGCCGCGATTTCTGGTCGTACTACGATACCCCGGAGCTTCAGGCGCGTGCGGTCAAACTCTTCAGCGAATACATGAACGAGTGGGGGTATGAATTTCCGGAATCCTGGAAGAATTTCCCGAAGGCTCCTGCATCGCGTCTTCAGTACGACACCGTCAACACGTTTCGCAAGCTCTACTGGAGCCGGTTGCGTTAACGCCTGGGCCTAACCCAGCACCCTAAACCTCTTTGTACAAGCCTTTGCTGCCCACCAATGCGCGGCTCAAGAATACCAGGTTACCGATCAGGTAGCGCTTCCAAAGGCGTTTAGGTTCCTGAAAAAGGCGGAACAACCATTCCATCCGAATGGCGATCCAAAACTTAGGCGCGCGCGGCACCACTTTGGCCACCTGGTCAATGGAGCCGCCAAAGCCAATGGCCATTTTGCAACGCAGACGGTTTTTGTAAGTGTTGATCCAATGTTCCTGGCGTGGGTTTCCGAATCCAACCAACAGCACGTCAGCGCCAGAAGCATTGATCGCGTCCACAACCGGCAGCGACTGATCGTCGCCGTAGTGGTTAAAGTATCCGTGGTGTGAACCGACGATCTTTAAGCCAGGATAATCTTTTCGGTAATTGGCCACGGCCAAATCCAGCACTTCTTGTTTGGCGCCAAGCACAAAGACCGTATAGTTTTTTGCAGCGCAGATTTTCAGGAAATCCCCTTCGTCGATCAGGTCAGAGCCATTCAGGTTTTCGCGGAATTTTCGCCCGCGCATCCAGGCCGCCATGTCCACGCCAAGGCCGTCGTTAAGCAGAAAATCGGCTTCTTTCAGGGCTTTGGCAAAGGCTTTGTCCTCAAAGCTGAGGTTGCCGCCATAGGCATTGACAAAATACACCGTATAACAGCGCTCAAATGGACGACCAAGAATGCCATCAAATACCTGATTTACCGCTTTGGCGGTAGAATTGATGACAGGGATACCGAGAATGTCAATATGGTCCATGGGAAAAAAATTAACTCGGGCGAAGAGTTTCCGGTTCTTTAGCAACAGCGCCGCGAAAGTAAGGATTTGCGTATGCTGGAGCAACCAAATTGCTCTGCTACCCATACGAATCGCACTTAAAAAAGTTGGGAATAGCGCAACTTTCCAGCCTTAGGGTTCCGGCTTTTGGAAGCGCTTCTTAAAACCCTCCAACAAGCGGCTGGCTTTGCCCTTATCATCATTCAGCGATCCAAAATCGTCCAGCAACAGAACCGGATCGCGGGGCAAAAAAGACAGCAGTTTCTTCTCCATAGACCGGACGCTGGGTTGCAGTGCTTCCCAGTCTTCCGCAAACTGCCGGGCAAGCACAACTGGATCTGGTTGCTCTAGTGCTGCCTGACGGAGCGCTTCCAACCTTGCGCGCTCCTGCAGGTCTTCGGCCAGAAAAGCATCGGACTCCTGCTCAGCCAGGTCAACCGCCAGCGCCAGCAAATCAGCCCGAATCAGGTCCAGGTTGGCATCTTCGTAGAAATCGCGCCTTGCGCCACTACGGGCAATTTCCTGCAATACTTTAGAATTTGTATTCTTTAGGTATTTAATAACCATCCTCGAAAACACATAGGGTACCACTGCCTGCATGGCCGGTGAATTGGGCGAAACAGGCGCTGCGGCCAGCAACACTTTGCCAATCATCTGGCATTTTCGGTGCAAAAAGTCCAGCACAGCGTAATCCAGCTCCGCTTTGAACTCGGCCCCTTTAATCATGATTTCCCGGAGCGCCTTGTCCTTAACCAACTGGCGCAAAAATTCGCGCGGATAGCCAAAAAACCGAATGAGCCCCACAGCGTTCATGCTCGGACCTGCGTTAGCGCTGATCTTGGCCAGGAGCGCAGCCATGTCGGGCGCACCCAGCTCTTCTACCCGGAATTCACCCAAAATACGCCGGAGCGATTGCTCTGGAGCCACCATTTCAACGGCAAAAAAAAGGCTTTTGATGTCCGGCTCTGCCACCAGCATGGGGTCCAGATCAACGGGCAGCAGCCATTCAATATCAAGCGCCCTTAACCGGTCGCGATCCAGCGCAGTAAGCACAAGCGGGGTTGCAGGCTGGCTCTTGCCCTTTTCGGTACCTCCAGGATCTTCCGCGCCTTTTGCTACACCATCCTCCATAGCTGAAACAGAAGGCCGCTCCCGGTTGTCCAGCCCGGCCGGCCAATCCTGCGTCAGCGCCTGCACCGCTGCGTCCACACCACCGGGAACAACCAGAAAAATGCGCGGAGCTGGCGTTGCTTTGAACAGGCTGTGCTGCGCTGAAAATTCGGTAAACAGCAAAAGATGCCGCATCAAATCGCCGGGATTCAGGGGAGTCTCCTGTTGCATACAAAGCACCGCACCGGCAGCCTGCTTGCGGTATTGCAGCAAGCCTATTCTGCCCAGTCCTTCTACGGGGTGGCTGATGTTCAGGTGGTCAAACTCCTTTTTGAAGGCACCGGATTCCAGTCCTCGCCGAAAAAGGGCAAACAGGAGCAGCTCCAACCGGCGCTGACCCAGTTCTTTAAAAGGAAAATGGCGGCGCAGGTTGTACGGCACCGTCACGGGAAGCAGCTTGTTGAGTTCCCGCTCAATCCGGCTTTCGGGGAGATAATTCACGGCATGCCAAAGTAGCCGAAAAATGCCGCAAAACCCTTTCGCCCAAACGAGCGTGCAGCGATTCGTCACTTTTGGTGGCCTAAGCCCCCCCCAAGCGCACTTTTGTTCACCTCGGCAAGCCCTTGGACCGCTGCTGCCTGCATGGGCGCACAGCACTGCCCTCCCTCGCAAGCCAAATGAGGTTTTAGGCCCTTGTGGGCTTAACTTTGTCGGCCTGATGAGTTTACCTGAAGAAATCGCCAAACGGCGAACCTTTGCGATCATTTCGCACCCGGATGCCGGCAAAACCACGCTGACGGAGAAGTTTTTGCTTTTTGGTGGGGCTATTCAAACGGCAGGTGCCGTTAAAAGCAACAAGATCCGCAAGAGCGCCACGTCCGACTTCATGGAAATTGAGCGGCAGCGCGGTATTTCGGTGGCAACGTCGGTGATGAGTTTTGAGTATTCGGGACTGTTGATCAACCTGCTGGACACGCCCGGGCACAAAGACTTTGCCGAAGACACCTACCGCACGCTTACTGCGGTGGACAGCGTCGTGCTGGTCATCGACTGCGTTAAGGGGGTTGAGGAACAAACCGAACGGCTGATGAAGGTTTGCCGGATGCGCGCTACCCCGGTGATCATCTTTATCAACAAGCTGGATCGCGACGGCCGCGACCCCTTCGACTTGTTGGATGAATTGGAAGAAAAGCTGCACATAAGTCTGCGCCCGATGACCTGGCCGGTAGGCATGGGAAAGACCTTTCAGGGCGTTTACGACCTGGACCAGCACCATTTGCTCATGTTTCGTCCGGGAGGCGTGCGGCGAACAGAAGATGTCCTGACCATTGAAGGACTGGATGATCCCCGGTTGGAGGAGCAGTTGGGTTCAGCCGCCAACGCCCTGCGCGAGGATGCCGAATTAATCAACGGCGTTTACGACAAACTGGATATTGAGGCCTATCACCGCGGTGAGATTGCCCCGGTTTTCTTTGGCAGTGCCGTCAACAATTTCGGGGTGCAGGAAATGCTGGAGGCCTTTGTGCGCATTGCTCCCCCACCCCAGCCCCGCCCCACCGATCTGCGCGACGTAAAACCGAATGAACAAATGTTCAGTGGTTTTGTGTTCAAGATTCACGCCAACATCGATCCCAAACACAGAGACCGCATTGCCTTTTTGAGGGTCTGTTCAGGCAAGTTTGAGCGCAACACTTTTTATCAACACACCCGGCTGCACAAGCAGGTCCGTTTTTCGAACCCCTACTCCTTCATGGCCCGCTCCAAAGAGGTGATTGAAGAGGCCTGGCCCGGTGATGTCATCGGGCTTTACGATACGGGGATCTTTAAAATCGGCGATACGCTTTCAGAAGGCGAAGCCTTCACGTACCGCGGCATCCCGAGCTTCTCGCCGGAGATTTTCCGCGAAGTGGTCAACAACGATCCGATGAAGTCCAAGCAATTGGATAAAGGCATTCGGCAGCTGACCGAAGAAGGGGTCGCGCAGTTGTTTATCAAAGAGCCCGGCAGCAAGAAAATTGTGGGCACGGTCGGAGAATTGCAGTTTGATGTGATTCGCTACCGGCTGGAGCACGAATATGGTGCGCGGAGTACCTTCCACCACCTCCCTTATTACAAAGCTTGCTGGATTACCACAAACAATCCCGTTAAGCTGCAGGAATTTCTTCGCTACAAAAGCGATCATGTGGCCACGGACAAGGATGGCAACTGGGTCTTTTTTGCCGAGTCCGCCTGGATCTTAAATGTTTCGCAGGAGAATTATCCGGAACTGCGCTTCCACACCAACTCGGAATTCAAGACGGAACAGGCGGAGAATGCTCAGGCCTGATCCAATGCTCCATAAGTTTTCATAGGGAAGGTTGTCGGGCTTCCTGAGCAACCGCAGCGTATTCAGCGAACACCCGCTCCTTGAGCGCAGGCCATTCCACCTTTAAGATGGAAAAGTATACGGAATCACGTCGGTAGTGGTCTGCGTTAACCATGTGGCTCCGCAACGTGCCTTCTTCCGAAGCGCCGATAGCGAGCAGGGCTGTTCGCGACGCTTGGTTCCGGCTGTCCGTTTTGAATTCAACGCGCTCTATGTGCAAGTGCTCAAACGCATAGCGCAGCAACTCATATTTAACCGCCCGGTTTATACCACTGCGCTGATAAGGCTTACCCAACCAGGTAAACCCTATTTCCAGACGGTCATTTTCCCAGGAAAATGCGCAAAATCGGGTACATCCGACCACGGCACCGGTGGAGGCATCGACAATGGCAAAAGCATAGGATACGGCAGCGCGGCGTTCTGCTATAGCAAAATCAACGTATTCGATTAAATCTTCTTCGGTACGAAGGTCTGCGCGCCCAAAGCGCCAAAGATCAGGATCCAGGGCAAAGGGCAATAAGCCCGAAACATGCTGCAATCCCAAAGGGACCAGTTGGGAGCGGGAATTGGAAAAGCGAAGCGCTTGTTGAAAGATGGGCGGTGCATTCACACCCGGAAAGTTAAGGGCTTCAGGCCAAAGCCAGCGAGGATTATCGCAACAAGTTTGGCGCTTGCAAACGGAGCTTTTACCCTTCGAGCATAGACTGGCGAACCAGTTGCGACTTCTGCAGGTACTGCTGACCGGGCTGGAGGATGAAAAAGCAGCTTTGCCCTTGAATGGTTTCAATGATGGGCTGGCTCAATTCTACGGGCACGGATGGGCATCCCTGGCTGCGGCCCAAACGACCATTGTCGCGGATAAACTCCTGGCTTACGTAATCTGCGCCGTGCAAAACAATGGCGCGATCGCGGGCATTGCCATTGATGCCGGGCTCCAAACCATCCAGGCGCAGGGACAAGCCGTGCTTGCCGATGTAAGACTCGCTGGCCAGGTAAAAACCGGGACTGCTTTGAAAACTCTGCGGGCGATCGGAGAACTCCGTAGCATAGAGCTCACCGGAATTGACGCCGTGCGCAACCAGGGTTTTAAACACCACTTTGCGCTCAACCATGTCCAACACCCACATTCTTTCGCGGGTGGAGGGCAAGCGAAAATCAACCACGGTCAGGTAGCGCTCGTTGAGCAGTTTGCCCTGGCGTTGCAGTTGTTCAAAACCCGTCATGGCCAGGATAAACACATCGCGATCAGGCAGGCTTTGGCGCTCCGCAAAACGCACATACTCCTGGCTTAACCGAACTTCGGCAGCTTTGGAGACCGCTGCGAGCAAACCCCGGTTGTTGTCTTCGGTCTCCGGACCATTCGCTACCAAAAGAGGGGTATTGGCAGGTGCCTGGGGCCGATTTAAGGAAGCAGCAGCACCCGAAACGGGGCCGGCTGCCTTCGCTTGGTTAGCGGAAGCATGTGTATTACCCTGTGCAGACGCTAATAGCAGCATACCTGACAGGAGACAGACCAATCGAACCATAGACGGTGGAGGCAAGGCTTTATCAATCGGGAATATACCCGGAACGTGTAAAATCGACGGCAGCGCGGAAGTTACTCATAATATCGCAAAACCTGCCGGGATATTGCCCAAGCGAAAATCCAAAACGATGACCAGGTTAAATGCTGCGTTTCAAAACGCACTAAAAACCCTGGCTATACATAGTTCAATGATGGCCAGGGCCCATCATTGTTCAGCGCGAAACGAAGAGGTGCCATCATCCAGCAACCATGTGATCGCGCGGTAGTCCAAAACCACCTCCTCTTCTACCAGCGTAGAGTTTGGAATGCGGCTGTTGCCCGCTTTAAAGCGCGTCTGTACGGAAACCACCGTAACGTCCTCCAATTTGAGTCGGAACTCTTCAATCTCGGTGCCGTCTGACTTCTTTTTATACACCAGGACATCAACCTGCTTTAAAACCTGCCCTTCGCTCAGGGCTTCTAAAAGCACGGCAGTGGACTCGCCAACCGACTTGGTAATCCGGACCTGCCCCAGGCTTACCGCTTTGCCTTCCTGTGCGGCTTCTGAGGTTTGGGTAAACCCGGAGATGGTAATGTGACCGGGCTTTTCTTTGGCCGACAAATTACCCGGTACCAGGCGCCCGGAGGCATCCTTGATCAACAGGTACATACCGGCATCCTGCTCCATGTTGGCGACAAGATTGCGGCGCACCGCACCATCAATCTGGGCATTCAAAACAGGACAAGCCAGCAGCAGCAACAGCAGCATCCGTAAGGCGAAGGGGGTAGGCATCCGCAGCGAGTTTTTTGATCGAAAGTCTACGAAGATACGCGATTAATCCGCCCGTTCCACCGTTGTACCGCCTGGATATTCGTCCTATCTTGTCCATCCGTTCTTTTCCATATCCGGGAGCATCGCTCCCGTTCATTGTCTTCCCGGACAAACACCACCAGCTTTTTTAAACCTAACAGTTTCGCCATCCGGGGCCTTGCTCGCCGGAGCCAGAATGGACCTCAGGCGCTGCGCGAAGCCGTGCAGCCCTTCCCCCAAGATAACCTACGCGTCAACCACCAGTGGATAACAAGTGGATAACTTTAAGGAACAGAGGATATTCCAGACCGTGCGGAGGTCCCTAATCGTTTTCATCGAGGTTTATAAAACCCCGGGTGTTTGGCCGGGATTTTTTTTATTCGACTAGCTTTGCCGCTTTCCTTTTGTGAGCCGCCGTTTCTTTCAGCCATGCTAAAGGACTTGTTCCAGGATTTGTTGTACCGCCTTAGTCAGCCGCTCATCCGCCTGCTTATCGCGCTGCGCGTAACCCCCGATGTGCTGACGCTGTTGGGATTGCTGGCCAATGGCTGGGCGGCCTGGTGCCTGATCCATGCAGCTGGCAAAGGCTTTCCGGCCGCTTATGCAGGACTCGCCCAGTTTGGCGGCCTGGTGCTCCTCGGCGGTTTTTTTGACATCCTGGATGGCCGGGTTGCGCGAGTCAGCGGGGCAGCCAGTCCGGCAGGTGCCCTTCTTGACTCCGTGTTGGACCGCTACGCAGAGCTGGTCATGTTTATGGGCATCGGATGGGCAGCCTACAGCCTTGACCAACCCCGTACCTTGCTCGCTGCTTACCTGGCTATGGTTTTTTCCATCATGGTTTCTTACACCCGCGCACGCACAGAAGGCCTTGGACAAACCGGCAGCTTTGGCCTGTTTCAACGCCCGGAACGCCTGGTGCTGATCAGCCTGGCGGCCCTGGTTTGCGGCCTTTTAGGATTTCGGGCGAAGGGCGATGCTCTCTTGTGGCAACGCATCCTGGAACCCGCCCTCTGGATCGTTGTTTCGGGGGCCGGATTCACCGCCTTTCAGCGGTTGTACCGGGGCTATCAGACCTTGCGGAAAACCGGCAGTTGATCGTTTCCTAACCTGGTGGATGCTGGCAGTTTTCCACGACGGGGTCCTTCCCCGTGGGCTGTGCTTCTGCTGCCTTGTCGCTGCTGGCAGTTTTCCACAAGGCGGTCCTTTCCTTGGCGGAACAGGCTATTCGGATTTAGCAGGCGTACTTTTGCAAGCGGTTTAGTGAATTGGAGCTGGGCTGACCGGTGCGGTTTGTTCCCCGGAACTCTTGGAACCCTTGGCGCTCTATCGTTGCCTATACCTGTTGCATATACCTTATGAGCAATCCTCCCTCCCCTGCTTCCCTGCGTCCGGCAACGGGTAAACTCGGCATTTTGCTGCCCGGAATGGGCGCTGTCGCTACCACGTTCATTGCAGGAGTTTTGGCTGTGCGCAAAGGGCTTGCCTTGCCCATTGGCTCCCTGACCCAAATGGGAAGCATTCGGCTCGGGCAGCGGACGGAACACCGAAACCCGTTTTTGCGCGATTTTGTTCCGCTGAGCGCGGTACAGGACCTGGTTTTTGGGGGTTGGGACATCTACGAAGACAATTGCTACCAAGCCGCCCGCAAAGCCGGGGTACTGAGCCCGGATTTACTGGAATCGGTGCGCGAAGACCTGGAAGCCATTCGCCCGATGCCTGCCGTTTTTGACCCCGGTTTTGTGAGCCGGATCAGCGGTCCGAACGTCAAGCCATCAACCAGCAAACGCGCACTGGTGGAAGCGCTCATGGAAGATATGCGCCAGTTCAAGCAACGCGAGGGTTGCGACCGTCTGGTCATGATTTGGTGTGGATCCACAGAACGCTACCTTCCTCCAGGGGCTGTGCACGAATCGCTGGAAGCGCTCGAACGCGCCATTGACCAGGATCACCCGGATTTGCCGCCCGGCATGCTTTACGCGTATGCGGCTTTGCGCCTGGGCATTCCTTACGCCAACGGAGCGCCAAACCTTTCTTGCGATGTGCCTGCGCTGGTGGAATTGGCCAGGAAAACGGGGGCGCCCCTGGCTGGTAAAGATTTCAAAACCGGCCAAACCCTGATGAAGACTATCGTTGCGCCGGGCCTGAAAGCCCGCAGTTTGGGCATCAGCGGGTGGTTTTCCACCAATATTCTGGGCAACCGCGACGGAGAAGTATTGGACGATCCGGACAATTTTCGCAGCAAGGAAGTGAGCAAACTCGGGGTTCTGGAGCAGATTTTGGAGCCGGAACGGCATCCGGAACTCTACGGCGAATTGTACCACAAAGTGCGCATCGAATATTACCCGCCCCGGGGCGACAACAAAGAAGGCTGGGACAACATTGACATCACGGGCTGGCTGGGGTACCCCATGCAAATCAAGATCGACTTTCTGTGCCGCGATTCCATTCTGGCCGCGCCGCTGGTGCTGGACCTGGCGCTTTTCCTGGATCTCGCCGCCCGGGCAGGCATGTCAGGCGTTCAGGAATGGCTATCGTTTTACTTTAAATCGCCCCAAACTGCCCCTGGACTCTACGCCCAGCACGACGTATTCATTCAGCGCGAAAAACTGATGAACACCCTGCGGCACCTCATGGGTGAAACGCTGATTACGCACCTCGGCCTGGAGTACTATTCCGACGAACCTGCTCAAAACGCATGAGTGCTGGGAGAACGGATTGGAATGCCTCGCGGGATCGCATAGCCCTGGTCCTGGCCAGCGGTTTTGGTTTGGGTTATGCTCCGTTGGCTCCCGGAACCGTTGGTGCTTTGGGCGGTTTGGCATCCTGGACCTTGTTGCAATACCTGTTGCCGGGTTCGTTTCCCGGCTCGGTGAACCAACCTTTTCTGGCGCTCGCTGCTTGTGTCCTGCTGTTCGGTGTCGGGGTTTGGAGTGCCGCCCGTGCCGAGCACCACTGGGGCGATGACGCATCGCGGATCGTCCTGGACGAGTGGCTGGGCGTTTGGGTTGCGCTGGTGCTGGTGCCCTGGAGCTGGGTGGGGGCTTTGGTCGGTTTCGCGCTTTTCCGGTTTTTTGACATCGTTAAACCCTGGCTGGCCAGAAAGGCAGAGGGCCTGGGGGGGGGCGTCGGAGTCATGCTGGATGATGTTGTTGCCGGCCTGTATGCCAATCTGTTGTTGCAGTTAGCGGTCCGGACAGGCTGGTTGTAGGCAAAAACTGCCTTCAAGCGATGCCCATATGTTAATCTTGCGTTAATCCCGCACCGCGGGCTTGGCAAGCCCGCAAAGAAAGCGGGTCTTTGTCCTTGGCAAGCCCCTGAAGTCAAAGGCAGACAAATCCCCGCGCTGCGCACCGAACCTTTTCGCCCAAGCATGATCCACCTGAACAACATTCGCAAATCCTACCGGATTGGTTCACGCAAATTGGAGGTACTCAAAGGCATTGATCTAACCATTGCAGCAGGAGAATTCGTGTCCATAATGGGTTCTTCAGGGTCGGGTAAATCAACCCTGTTAAACGTTTTGGGCATCCTGGATGACTACGACGAAGGGCTGTATGAACTAGATGGTGTGCCCATCCGAAACCTGAAACCCGACCAGGCTGCCAAATACCGCAATGCATTTATCGGTTTTGTGTTTCAGTCCTTTAACCTGCTTCCGTTTAAAAACGCGGTGGAAAACGTGGCCCTTCCTCTTTATTACAAAGGGATAGGGCGCAAAGAGCGAAACCGCAAGGCACTGGAATACCTGGGCCGCGTGGGGCTGGCCGATTGGGCCGACCATCTTCCTTCGGAGATGTCGGGGGGACAAAACCAGCGGGTAGCCATTGCGCGTGCCCTGGTGAGTCAGCCCAAAGTTATTTTGGCCGATGAGCCTACCGGTGCGTTGGATTCGCAAACTTCGCTGGAGATCATGGAACTCTTTGAAGCCGTGAATCGCGAGGGAATTTCGGTGCTGATCGTAACCCATGAAGACGAGGTAGCCCGCCGCACCAAAAGGCTCATCCGCTTGCGGGATGGGTTGATTGACCACCACGCTGCGTTGCACGAAACCACGCTCCATGCTTAACCTGGAACAAAGCAGGGAAGTTTTTGATTCGCTTTGGCGCCACAAACTTCGCTCCGGGCTTACTTCGCTCAGCGTTTTTTGGGGAATGCTCATGCTGGTGTTGCTGCTCGGATCGGGCAATGGTCTGCAGCGCGGCGTTACCTTTCAGTTTAAGGACGACGCCATCAACAGTATTTGGATTTATCCCGGAGTAACGAGCATGCCTTACAGGGGATTGCCCTCCGGGCGGTCTATAGAATTCACCAACAGCGATTACCAGGACATCCGGCAACAGGAGCCCGCGGTCGATCGACTGACTGGCCGATACTACCTGCGCGGCGAGTTTTCCGTCAGCCGCGGTGACCGCAGCAGTTCCTATTACATCCGCTGTGTCCACCCGGATCATCAGTATCTGGAAAACACTGAAGTTACGCAAGGTCGTTTTTTAAACGCATTTGATATGCGGAGTTTCCGGAAGGTCTGCGTCATTGGCGTGGACGTCGCTGCCGGACTTTACGAGCCCGATGAAACTGTTCTTGGAACCTACATAAAAATCAAGGGGGTGCTCTACCAGGTCGTCGGAATTTTTGACGATTCCGGAGGCCGCAACGAGAACAAGCAAATCTACCTGCCGGTCAGTACTGCCCAGCGCATCGACAACGGACAAGACAGGCTCAGCCAGTTGATGTTGACCATGCACAGTTCGGACATTGATGCCTCCAAGCGATTGGAAGAATCGCTCCGAAACAGACTGTCGGAAGTGCACCGTTTTGACCCCGCTGACGAACAGGCCATTTACATCAACAACTCGCTGGAAGAGTTCAAACGATTCCTCGGACTGTTTGCCGGGATTCAGGTCTTTATATGGATCATTGGAATACTTACGCTGATCGCAGGCATCATTGGCATAAGCAACATTATGCTTATCTCTGTCACCGAACGAACCCGTGAAATCGGCGTTCGCAAAGCCCTTGGGGCTACCAATCGAAGTATCGTATCCATGATCATGCAAGAATCCATTCTGATTACGGGCATTGCCGGATACCTGGGCATGATGCTGGGCATCGGGTTGCTGTGTGTGGTCAATGCCTATGTCCTGCCCACAGAACCCAGTGCGGAAACCATGTTTTTAAATCCTGGTGTTACGCCCGGGGTCGTGATCGGTGCGTTGATCATCCTCGTCGTCTCCGGAGGGTTATCCGGCTTAATTCCAGCTATTCGCGCCGTGCGCATTGCACCGGCCGTTGCTATGAAATCCTGAATTCTCTCCAACAGTTGAAAAGCCTCTTTGATCTGGACAAATGGCAGGAGATTCTCTCCACGCTGACCAAGCACAAGCTGAGGACAGCGATGACTGCACTCGGTGTTATCTGGGGAATTTTTATGTTGATTGTTATGATGGGTGCAGGGGCAGCACTCGAGAACGCAGCGCTGTTCGAGTTCGGAAAGTTTTCGACCAAAAGCATGTTTGTCTGGACCGAGCGAACCACGGTTCCCTATAAAGGCTTACAGGCGGGTCGCATTTTCCCGCTGTACATGGATGACATCACGGCTATCCAAAACAAGGTGGAAGGCGTTGACCAGATTTCGCCCCGGCTTTGGCTGGCAGTGGATCAGATTGTTCGGAAAGAAAAAGAGGGGGCCTTTAGCGTTCGCGGCGAAACCGAAGCACTGATCAGGCTGGAACCCGTGCGCCTTGCCCGGGGGCGATTTATCAACCCCATTGATTTGGCGGAGCGCCGAAAAGTTATTGTCATCGGCAAACGCGTTGCTGAAGTGCTGTTTGGGGAGGAAGAACCCATTGGCGAATACCTGAAAATTAAAGGGGTGTGGTTCCAGGTTGTGGGCATTGCCCATTCTGAGCGGAGCGGTGACCAAAGCCGTGAAGACGATGAGAGCATCTTCATGCCCATCACCACCATGCAGTACACCTACAACATGATCAATGAAGTGGGTTGGTTCATCTGCACCGTTGGCGAAGGGCATGAAACGGCCAGCGTTCAGGAGGAACTGACTGCGCTGTTGCGCGAGCGGCATGATGTTTCGCCCGAAGACAAACAAGCCATTGGCTCGTTCAACCTGGAAGAAGAGTTTTTGCGCTTCCAGAACCTCTTTTTCTGGATCCGCACCATTGTGCTTTTCGTGAGTTTTGGTACCCTGCTGGCAGGGGTCATTGGCGTAGGAAACATTATGCTGATTATTGTTCGGGAACGCGTCAAGGAAATCGGGGTTCGAAAGGCTTTGGGCGCTACCAACAGCAGTATCGTCCGCATGATTATGTCCAAGGCTATTGTCCTGACAACGCTATCGGGATACATCGGGCTCATGGCTGGAATTGGCATCCTAACCCTCGCGGATAAAATGATCTCAGCGGCCGCTGCGGAAGGCGGAAATGTTTTTCTCCGCGATCCGGAAATCAATTTAACCTTTGCCCTTATTGCTTTGGGCTGTCTCGTGGTTTCCGGTGCTGTAGCCGGGGCTATCCCCGCATTTCAAGCGGCTTCGATCAATCCGGCTATTACGCTAAAAGAAGACTAAACGGGCATCCGTTTAAAAAAGAAAATAATGAAAAAAGCAGCAATCATAATTTTTGCACTGTTATTCATTGGCCTGGCCATCGCGATGGGTAAGTATTTCTATGATCAGATGAAAAAAGATCCGGTCATCTACGAAACCCAAAAAGCAAGCATCGGCAATGTGGTGAAGAAAACCGTTGCTACGGGGTCCATCGTGCCGCGGCGCGAAGTTGAAGTCAAAGCACAAGTTACCGGCATCATTGAGGAAATCTATGTAGAGGCCGGTCAATCCGTTACCAAAGGCCAATTGTTGGCCCGCATTCAGGTAGTTCCGGACGAAAACAGTTTGCAGGCAGCTCGCGCTCAGGTGGACCTCGCCCGGATTGATTATCAGGCTGCCGAGAAAGAACGCATCAGGCAGGAACGGCTGTTTAAAGACGGAACCATTGCTGAGCAAGCCTACCTCCAGTTTGCCCTTTCATCCGATTTGACTTTTCAACAACTTAAAGGTGCCGAAGCAGCATTGGACGTTCTTCAGACCGGTGCTGCCCGCGGGTCCAAAACGGCTGCAAACCTGGTGCGTTCCACGGCAGACGGCATGATTTTAGATGTGCCCGTGCGCGAAGGGAGCCCCGCAATTGCCAGCAACAATTTCAACGATGGCACTACCATTGTCACGGTTGCCGATATGGGTGATATGATCTTTGAAGGAAAGGTGGATGAATCGGAAGTGGGCAAGTTAAAAGAAGGCATGACCCTGCAATTGACCGTTGGTGCCATTGAAGACCTTGTGTTCGATGCCCGGCTTCAGTTTATCTCGCCAAAAGGGGTTACCGAAGAAGGCACCATTAAGTTCAACATCCGGGCAGATGTTGATCCTGCGCACAGCGCTTTCTTACGAGCCGGATACAGCGCCAATGCAGATATTTTGCTGGATAGCCGGGATTCGGTTTTGCTTGTTAAAGAGAGCCTGCTTCAATTCAGCGGTGATACGGCTTATGTAGAAATTGAAAAGGGGTCTCAGGTTTTTGTTCGGCAAAATCTTACCCTTGGACTCTCCGATGGCCTTGCCGTTGAAGTATTGAGTGGGCTCGATACCACCATGGCCATAAAAGTGCCTGTTTTAGAGTGAAAGACCTTCTAAAGGTCAATCATGGCGTTCTGGCAAACTTTTTGCTGTTAGGCGCTTTCGTGCAATTGCTCCGGACGGACGGGCCAAATGCATGGCATTTGCCCTAAATTTGCGCGCATTGATTCACCTTCCCCATTCTATGTCAAAAATACTTTTCTACACAACGCTGATTATCAGCTTTATATCTGCAAATGTTCGTGCCGCTGACGGGTTTGAGTACAAACTTGATTTGGAGAACATTGCCGATACCACCATCTTTTTGGCCTACCATTACGGCGATAAACAATACATTGCCGATACCCTGTTGCTGGATAAAGAAGGCAGGGTCACCATCAGTGCTGACACCTTATTGCCTGCTGGCTTGTACATGATCGTCTTTCCAAGCCGCAAAAATGAATATTTCGAATTTGTGGTTCGCGAGCCCAAATTCAGCATGACCGGCGATGTCAACAACCTGGTCGGCTCCATTCAGTTCAAAGGCTCAAAGGAAAATGAAGTGTTTTATCAGGACCTGCGTTTCCTGCAGGCAAAACGGACGGCGTCAGAGCCCCTGACCGCCCAATTGCAGAACCTTAATCCTGAGAGCCCCGAGCATAAGGCAGTTATCGAGCAATTGGAAAAGCTCAATGTAGATGTTAAAGAGTGGCGCAAGGACCTCTTGGCTAAGCATCCGGATCTGTTGTACATCAAAATCCTCAAGGCGCTCGAAGAGCTGGAAATGCCCGAGCCTCCCCGGGATGCCCAGGGAAACATCACCGATTCTTTCTTCCAGTTTCGCTATGCCAGAAGGCATTCCCTGGACCAGTTGGATTGGAGCGATGAGCGTTTGCTTCGCACACCAGTCGTCTACAATGTCATGGATCGCTACCTCAACACGCTTTCCTACCGTTCTCCTGATTCGCTGAGTGTTTCTGTCGATAATATTCTAAACAAAGCCAAGGCTAATCCAGAGGTGTTTAAGTTTTGCCTGGTCTGGTTGCTCAATGAATATGCCAATTCAAACATTATGGGCATGGACGGTGTCTATGTCCATATTGCCTTAAACTACTACGATAAGGGCCAGGCAACGTGGTTGGACGAAGCCCAACGTTTCCGAATTACGGACCGGGCGAAGCGGATGCAGCCCACACTGATTGGAAAAACCGCTCCAAACATCATCATGAAGGATGTCAATGGACGGACGCAGAATCTGTATTCCCTTAACACCAAATACACCATCCTGTACTTTTGGGACCCGGATTGCAGCCATTGCCAAAAAGAAACACCAGAGCTGAAGAAGGCCTTTGACCAGGTAAAGACGCGCTATGACATTTCCATCTTTGCGGTTAACACCCAATTGGAATTGGACAAATGGCTAAAGTTCATTGAGAAACACAGCTTGGACGGGTGGTATCACGTGGCTGATTTTGACCAAACCAGCGAATTCAAAACGCTGTACGACATCAATGCCACGCCCGTGCTGTTTTTGCTTGACAACAACAAACAAATTATCGCTAAACGATTAGTTGCCGAACAACTTGGAGAGTTTATGGACGCCTGGGAAGGTCAGTTTAAGCCCTGAAAGCGAGGCTTTTGACAAACCAAAAGGCGTTAAACCGACTCGCGCTAAACCGACTGGCGCTAAACCGACTGGCGTTAAACCGACTGGCGCTACGCTTACCGGTGTTAAACTAACTGGCGCTCCGTCAGGATGGGCAATGGCAAGGCGTTTCCATACCGAACAGCATGATTGAGCACGTTGCTCAACTCATGTACATGTGAAACGCCAACAATACAAAAGAGAGGACCAGGCAGAATAATACTGCCAACATGTACGATGTGATTATGGATAGACCCTTCATTTTCCTGTGCGTGAGACGGTGAGCCCCCCTAATTGGCCCTTAAAACCCAATGCTTCTAACAAGATAAGGCCTTAGGTTCTAATTCCCAAACGTTCCGGGACGAATATTATGGCCCGTTGGTTGCAAAGCATCCACTTTTTTTTCAATTTCTGAACAGTTCTGGTTGTTAGAAGGCGTTTTGGGGACCAATTTTTTCCTCAAAATGAACTCACCCAGCCTTCTTGCTGTTTCAACCCAGGATCCTATCAGCTAATCCCAAGTTGCCTGAAGGTTAGAAAAAACCAATCCTATGTCCTCCTCTCTGCCCCTACAACCAACTCTCTCCAACTCCAAGGAGGATTCCAAGGACTGGAGCCAACCTTCCAGCGAAACCGAATGGCTGGAGCGTTTAGGGCAGGAACGCTACCATGTCCTTCGCGGCAAAGGCACCGAAAGGCCCTTTACCGGACAGTACAATTTGCATTGGAAGGCTGGCCTCTACACCTGCGGGGGCTGTGGCCAGGAACTCTTTCATTCCGCAGCCAAGTTTGACAGCCGATGTGGTTGGCCCTCCTTTGACCGTGCAGCCGCAGGCGACCGCATCCGGGAAATAGTGGATAAAAGCCATGGCATGATCCGGACAGAAGTGGTTTGCGGACAATGCGGCTCACACCTTGGGCATGTCTTTCCGGACGGACCAACCGAAACGGGTTTGCGGTACTGTATAAACTCTGTGTCCCTCGACTTTATCCCAGAAGAATAAGGGGAATGCCCTAACGCCGCGTTGCAGAGGCCGACCCCCATGCCTAAATGATTGGGGGGCCAGCGTGGAGGAGGAGCACCGAGGCAAGCCCGCCCAACAGCTCAGACATTAAAGCGAAAATGCATGACGTCTCCGTCTTGTACCACGTATTCTTTTCCTTCCACCTGGAGTTTTCCGGCTTCTTTGCAGGCATTTTCTGAACCGAGCGTCACGAAAGTCTGGTAAGGAATCACTTCAGCCCGAATAAATCCCTTTTCAAAATCACTGTGAATAACCCCTGCCGCTTGGGGGGCCCGTGTTCCGCGATGAATAGTCCAGGCGCGGACCTCTTTTACTCCGGCCGTAAAATAGGTGATCAAATCCAGCAATTTATACGCTGATCGGATCAGGCGGTTCAAACCGCTTTCTGCCAACCCCAAATCGGCCAAAAAAGCCACCCGGTCTTCCAGGCTTTCCAACTCGGCAATTTCTGCTTCCATACCGGCGCAAATCAGGACAATTTCTGCTTGCTCCCCGGCAATAGCCGCCTTCAATTGATCCACAAATGCGTTGCCTGTCAAAATAGCCCCTACGTCCACATTGCAGGCGTACAGAACAGGCTTGGCGGTAAGCAACTGGAAGTCGCGCAGCCAGCCCCTCTCCTCTTCATCTTGCAAATCAAACGAGCGGACAGCCAGATTTGCTTCAATATGGGCTTTGAGACGCTCCATCATGGCTACCTGCTTTTGGGCAGGCTTGTCGCCGGATTTTGCAGCCCGGCGTTGCTTGTCCAGACGCTTTTCCAACCCTTCCAGGTCTTTGAGCAACAACTCCGTATCAATGATCTCTTTATCGCGGACAGGGTCAACATGGCCGTGAACATGAACGATGTTGTCGTCAGCAAAGCAGCGAATCACATGGATAATGGCATCGGTTTCCCGGATATTGCCCAAAAACTGATTGCCCAGCCCTTCCCCTTTGGAAGCTCCTTTAACCAGGCCGGCAATGTCAACAAACTCCATGGTCGTGGGCACCAGACTCTTTGGGTTAATCAGCTCCTGCAGCTTGAGCAGGCGGGGATCGGGTACGGTAATGACCCCAACATTGGGTTCGATGGTGCAAAAAGGAAAATTCGCCGACTGAGCCTTGGCATTGGACAGCGCGTTGAACAACGTGGATTTACCCACATTTGGAAGACCGACAATGCCGCACTTGAGTGCCATACCGCTTGAAATTTGAGCGGCAAAGATAAGATTGCAAGCGGGAACTTGGGGTCGCCACCAAAAGGCTGGCGATGCATTCCAGGGCTGAGGCGCTAAGCCACGTGATCTTCCCGTTTCTGCTTTTCGTAGAGTTCAGCGTAGAGTCCCCCCGCGGACAAAAGCGCGTCATGGCTGCCCTTTTCTGCAACCGTGCCCTGGTCCAAAACCAGAATTTCGTCCAGATCCAGAAGGCTGAACACCCTGTGGGTAATGATCAAGGCCGTTTTTCCCTGGAGGTATTCTTCCAGATTGTCCAAAATGCGTTTCTCCGTGCCCGCATCCACGGCACTCAAACAATCATCCAGCAGCAGTATGGGCGCATTCTTTGAAAAAGCCCGTGCAATGGAGATGCGCTGCTTTTGTCCTCCGCTCAGCGTCACGCCACGCTCGCCTATCCGGGTTTCAAATTTTCGGGGGAATTGGTCAATTTCCTCTGCAATGGACGCGTAACCCGCCAACACTTTCGCTCTTTCAAGGCTTCGCTCGGCTTCAATGGTGCCAAACTGGATGTTATACGCTACCGATTCGGAAAACAGGAACACATCTTGCGGAACATAACCAATATTACGCCTCAGGTCGCGCAAAGGAATATCCCGCAAGTCCACGCCATCAATGCGAATGACCCCGCTGTCCGGGTCGTACATGCGAACAAGCAATTCGGCAATGGTGGATTTTCCGGATCCCGTTCGGCCAAAAAGTGCGACCCGGTGACCTGCCGGAATGCGAAAATTCAGGTTGTGCAATGCCCGGATACCGGTGTCCGGATAAGTGAAGCTGACGTTGTCGAATTCGATGTCGCCGTGAAAATCCGGAACTTCCCTTCCCTCATCAACCAAAACGGGAGTTATGGCCAAAAATTCATTAATTCGCTTTTGCGACGCGGCTGCCCGCTGAATGATTGAAGCCACCCAACCCAGGGAGGCCACAGGCCAGGTAAGCATGTTCACGTAGATCACAAATTCAGCGACGTTTCCAGGGGTAACCGTTCCTGCAATAACTTGCTGGCCTCCAATGAGAATAGTAATGATGGTGCTCAGGCCAATGAGCAGCATCATCAACGGCTGAAAAATTGCATCCAAGCGGGCCAGACCCATAGAACGTTCGCGGTACTCGATGCATTCCTGGTCAAAATGTTTTGCCATCGGATCTTCCTGGGCATACGCTTTAACTACCCGAATGCCCGAAAAGACTTCCTGCGCACGCGAGGTTAACTCGCTTAACTGGGCCTGGATGGCCTCTGAGCGGCGGTTGATGATGTTGTTGACGTAATAGATAGAGAGTGATAATATTGGAAGTGGTAACAATACGTATAACGTTAATGTCGGGTTTATCCGCACCATGGTATAGATGACCAGCACGAACAAAACCACCAGGTTTATGGCATACATCAGTGCCGGTCCGATATACATTCTTACCCTTCCAACATCTTCGGCAACCCTTGACATAAGGTCACCGGTATTGTTGCGCCGATAAAAGCCCTGGTCGAGCCGCTGGTACTGCTCGTAGAGCTCGTTTTTTAAGTCGTACTCCACGAGGCGTGACATAATGATCAGCGTTTGCCGCATAAAAAACATGAACGCACCGCGAATCAGCGCCAGGACCAGGTAAACGCCGGCGAACAGCAGCAGAATACCCACAAAGCGCTCGCGCATATCAGCCTGCGCGGCAGTCCCGGCCAGGCTGAAATACAAGTCGCGGCTTTCGGTAACCAGGTTGATGGCATGGCGCACCACCTGCGGCGAAACCACCGCAAAAACGTTGGATGCCGCTACGAAAAAGATGCCACCGATAAAATGGTAGCGGTACTTAAAAAAGTAGGGATTGAGGTAGGCGAGTTCTTTCAAAACAGAGTAGGCGACAAAAAAAAACAATAAATTTGCATCCCGCACGCAAAACGTCTTAAGAATCAAAAATTTACGTCAACAAATTACCTGATGTCCCAAGCGCCCTTTGCCCCAGTCGCTCCTGCTGATGCCCATGAAATTGGCGGCGGCATCTTTGGCCTGATGGGCCAGATGGATCATGAGAACCTGTTTTTTTGCCATGACAAGGCCACGGGTTTAAAGGCCATAATCGGCATTCACAACACCGTGCTTGGACCGGCATTGGGAGGCACCCGCTTTTGGAATTACACCGATGAGGCCGCTGCCCTTCGCGATGTCATTCGCCTGTCCCGCGGCATGACCTACAAAGCGGCCATCAGCGGCATTAACCTCGGCGGGGGCAAGGCGGTGATCATAGGAGACCCGAGGCAACTCAAATCTGAGGCGCTCTGGCGTCGGTATGGCCGATTTGTAGAAAGCCTCAAAGGAAAATACATCACCGCAGAAGACGTGGGAACCAGCACCGCCGACATGGAGTTTGTAGCCATGGAAACCCGGCATGTCGCCGGCAAGCCCTCCTGGATGGGAGGCGGCGGCGATCCTTCTCCGGTCACCGCTCATGGGGTGTACCTCGGGCTAAAAGCCGGTTTAAAGGAAGTCTTTGGCACCGATGATGCTAAAGGTCGAAGGGTGGCTGTTGAGGGCGCAGGGAACGTAGGAACTTATCTGGTAAAGCGCCTGCGCCAGGAAGGAGCCGAGGTTTGGGTATCCGACCTGCACCAGGACCGGGTTGAACACGCTTGCCTCAGTTACGGTGCACGACCAACCACCACTGACGCGCTTTTTGATCTTGACATTGATGTTTATTCGCCCTGTGCGCTTGGCGCCACGCTGAATGACCGCACCATTGATCGGCTGCATTGCTCCATCGTGGCCGGGGCAGCCAACAACCAATTGGAAGATGAAAGCCGGCACGGCGAAATGCTCCGGGAAAAAGGCATTGTCTATTGCCCGGACTTCCTCATCAATGCCGGGGGCCTGATTAATTGCTACGCGGAATACCTGGGCAATTACCACCAGCAACATGCCCTGGAAATGACGGAAGTCATTTACTCCCGCACGTTGGAAATCCTAAAGACCGCCAATAACCAGGGCATCACCACACACGAAGCTGCCCTCCGCGCAGCTGCTTCCCGGTTGGAAGCAGTGGCTATTTTGAAAAGCCGCCTGTGAACAACCAACCGCTGCTGAGCCGTCGCAGTTTGCGCGTCAAAGTCATGCAAATCCTGTTTGCCCACAACCAAGAGGGCAGCCGGGATTATGCTGCCCTCAAAAAGAAGCTAATGGCGAGCATCCGGGATACCGGGCGTTCTTATTTATACCACTTTTTGTTTTTGGTTGAAGTGGCCGACAGCGTTGAACGCGAAGCGGTCATGCGCGCAGCTAAATACCTGCCGACCGAGAAGGACTTATCGTTTACCCGGCGCTTTTACCAGAATGCCATTGCCGTTGCCCTGCGCGCCGATGATCATTTTCGCAAGATCATCGATCGGGAAAAGCTTCGCTTCCTGTTGGATGAGGAACTGGTGCGTTTGGCCTACAACAGCCTTAAAGCACTGCCCGAATACGAAACCTACGCGCGATCCGAGTTTAGCGATACGGAGGCTGATCGCGCCATAGCCATTCAACTTTTTGAGGAAGTGGTTTGGCCTTCCGAAGACCTGGACCAACACTTTGAAGACAGCTTCCCTACCTGGGACGAAGATGTGGACATTGTCATTCCCCGAGTGCTCAACACCCTCAAAGCCTGGAAACCCGGCCAGCCTGGCGGCTGGCTGGACGACATGCTTGAGTTGCCCAATGAAAGCCGCGATTTTGTCTGCGAACTGCTTCGATTGGGGTTAGAAAAAGAAGAAGAGTTAGAAAAACTGGTTGCTCCCCGGTTGGAAAACTGGGAGATGGAGCGGGTTTCGCTTATGGACCGCATCCTGATTCGAATGGCCCTGACCGAACTGCTCTACTGCGAAACCATCCCGATCAAAGTCAGTATTAATGAATATATTGATATATCTAAAATATATTCAACTCCCCGTTCTAAAGATTTCATCAACGGTGTTTTAGACAACTTGATGAAAACGCTCCGGGATGAAGGCCGCATCCGCAAGCGCGGAAGAGGGTTAGTGGAATGATTTCGGTTGTTCAACAGCCCTTATCTTTACGGGGTTAAATTTGCTCTCCATGAAAGCCACCTTTTTACGTTCCAAGCTGATTTTGACCGTTCTGGTCCCCCTGTCCTTTGCGCTTGTCGCTATGAGCAGCTGTGCCGATTCGGAGGATTCTACCAACGGAGCAAATGCTGATCCTGCCTTGAGCGGAGAAATGATCAACAATCCAAAATCGGCTGAATCCAAACCCGATGCTGTGCTGGACCAAGCCACGGTTCCGGTTATGACCTTTGAGCGGGATAAGTGGGACTTTGGCGCCATTATCCAGGGTGAAATCGTTGAGTATTCCTTCAAATTCACCAATACAGGCAAGACCCCGTTGGTGATTACCTCCGCAAAGGGATCTTGCGGCTGCACCGTACCTGAATGGCCAAAAGAGCCCATTCCCGCAGGCGAAAGTGGCTTCCTCAAGGTAACCTATGACTCAAACGGCCGCAGAGACAAGTTTGACAAGACGGTAACCATTACCGCCAACACCGTTCCCAACACCAATTTGCTCTACATCTCCGGCAACGTGATTGTTCCCGAAGAATAAAAAGTCCTATCGCATGACGCTCGCTTTTGTCCTTTTAACTACTTCGAGCAGCAGCTCCGGCGGCGGACCGACATCCCTGATTTTTCTGGCGATGTTCGTGTTTATCCTCTATTTCTTTATGATTCGCCCGCAGGCTAAAAAAGCCAAGGAACAGCGGTCGTTTATTGACAGCATTGAAAAGGGCCAGCGCGTCGTAACCAGCGGCGGAATCCACGGCAGAGTGGTCCAGATGGACGATAAAACACTGTTGGTGGAGGTGGATAAAAACATCAAAATCCGCATTGAGCGGAGCATGGTTTCTGTAGAATTCACCAAAGCCCTGGGCGAAGAGAGCGCAACATGAGCGCTTTGGGGAGCTCCAGGACCATTGGTGTGCTGCTCAGCATTGCTCTGGCAGCCGTTCTTTGGCTCCTCAATGCCCTCTCCAAATCGTACGATACTGGTATTCCGGTTAACCTGACCTGGACCAATTCGTCCAAAGACAACGTGGTTGTTAACCGCTTGCCTGAGCGCGCCGTTTTGCAGGTTCAGGCAACAGGCTGGAAGTTGTTGTTTGAGTCGTTTCAGACACGAACCCTTCGCCTGGACCTTAACACGTTCGGAACCCGGAAGCTGGTGCTGACGCAGTACTACTTACCGGTTTTTGGCGCGGGGTTGCCCCGTGGATTGAAGCTGCTTTCCATTCAACCGGATTCCATCCTCCTGGAAACCGAACCAGGTGCGGTAAAAAGGGTCCCCCTGGTGTTGCAGGCCCAACTCGATTTTGCGCCAAATTGCGGCCCCACCGAGGAGGCTGTCCTTGCACCCGATTCTGTTTGGATTTCCGGACCAGCCAGCCGCGTAGCAAACATGTTCTTTTGGCCCACAGAAAAAATCGTCCAAAGCATGGTAAAGCAGACCCTTATGGGCCAGGTTCGCGTCCAGCAGAGCAACAGGTTGAACATCAGCGTAGACCCCGCAGCGGTAGCCTATAAAATACCGGTTGATCGATTTACAGAGATGTCGCTGACCATCCCATTGACCGCTGTACCGGAATCGGGCATTTCGCTTATTCCCAATCAGGTGGAGGTCAGTTTTCAGGTGCCGATGGCCCGCTACGAATCCATTCGCAAGGAAGACTTCAGGCTCGATGTGGATTTGACCAATCAAGCCGACAGCAATGGGCACTTAGTGGACGTTCGGATGGTTCGCCACCCGGAAGGATTAAAACAATTGCATTGGCACCCCCGCAGCGTTGAACTCATTGTGCGCAAACATGATTAGCATTGGCATAACCGGAGGTATTGGAAGTGGAAAAACAACGGTTTGCCGATTGTTTGAAACCATGGGTACGCCTGTTTACTACGCGGATGACCGGGCCAAACAGATCATGACCGATGACCCTGCATTGGTGGACCAACTCAAATCTGCCTTTGGAGCAGACATCTATGACGGGGACGGCCATTTGCGGCGGTCGGTGCTGGCAGACCGGGTGTTCCACAATCCGGAAGCGCTGACCCGGCTGAACCAACTCGTACATCCCGCCGTGTTCCGCGATACTGCACACTGGATGGAACGCCACCGGGAGTTTCCCTATACCCTCCGCGAAGCGGCTCTTCTTTTCGAGAGCGGATCGTATAAATTAGTGAACGAAGTGGTTATAGTTTGGGCGCCGGAGGCCCTAAGGCTTCAGCGCGCGATGACCAGAGATGGGCTCACGGAAGCCGATGTTCGCGCCCGGATGGAACGGCAATGGTCTGATGAACAAAAGCGGGCTCTCTCTCAGCATGTGATTCTGAACGACGGTGAGCATTTGCTGATCCCGCAGGTCATAGCCTTGCACGAGCGCTGGACGGAACAGGTTGCTGGACCTGCCCGGAGCGGCGAAACTGAGGATTCCAATACACCCCTCCATTAAAAGAGAAGGCAGCAGGCAGGTTGTCGGCCATCAAGGCCCCGTAAAGGCCCGCGCTCAGCCCAATGTTTCCCGTTATGGGCACCAGGGTTTTCAACCCGTAACTTAAGGCCTCCTGGTTGTTGACGTACAATCCCGTGTGCCGCGTATTGCAAGGCACCCTATCGCCGTTTCTAAAACTGAGCCGGTAATCGGCCACTGCCATGAGCCACCAACCGCCTGTCAGGTTTACGCCGTACTCCAACTGCCCCAGAAATTCTTCGCTGTATTGGTTAGTTCGAATGGCCATGCCGCCATGCCCAGCCAGGTAGCTTCGCGGAAAACTCTTGCCAAAGGCAACGAGCAGTTCCACCGACCAGGCATCAAAACCGGTTTGCAACCCGGTTATCTGGTTCAAATCGCTGTTGTTAGACTCCACAATGCCCTGCAGGCTCACGACGGTCTGGCTCCTGTTAAACACCTGGTAACGGGCCCCGAGCCGGTAATTGCCCAGGTAATTCAAGTTGCCCACTGGAAGCGTATCCGAAAAATCTGCTGACCCTTGCGGTTCTCCCCCGGTACTGACCATACGGTAGGGCAATTGCCCGATCAGCGTCACGTTATCCAACAGCCCGTACTCGGCGTAAAGACGGATTCCAAAATCCGTTACTGGCCGCTGGAGTTGCAGAAATGGGCTGCTCTGTTGCCAGAGCTCCGAATAGCTGATAGAAGAAACAGATCCTTCAAACCAAGCTTCGCCGCGATTTAAGGTCCATCCGCTGCCAGCTTTCGCAGACAAGCATGTCAAGACCAACAACAACCCTAAAATGCCATTCCGTGCCATGGTTGGCAAATGTAAAACAGCCGGGCGGCAAGGAGTCGTCCTAATAAATAGACAACGCTTCCGGCATTAACGACAACCCTTGTTGAATCTTGTGGATTAAATATTGCGTAAGAGCTTGGATATAGGGGGGAGTTGTTGCTATTCTTGCAACGCGTTTTACTCATTAGATCAAGGAGTTATATAGCCTTATGTCGTTACTCACACGCCTCACCTTTCCTGGTTTTGTTTCCAAAGCATCATCAGCGCTGTTCTGCACCACCCTGACCCTGGGTGTGCTGTTCTTGTCCGGTTGCCAGTTCGGCCGCTCCGATGCTAAAGCAGAGGAAAGCACAGCCGCGTCAGAGAAGCCTTGCGAGATTCGCTACGGCTTGCCCATTGACTCTTTTGTTTTGGTTGAAGGGCAAGTGGGAAGCAATCAGTTCCTTGCTGACATCCTCCTGCCGCATCAGGTGGCCTACACGCTCATTGATCGGATGGCCAAAGACATCGAGTTGTTCGACTTCCGTCGCATGCGTGCGGGCAATCCCTATACTGTGCTGCTCGGACCAGACTCCAGCGCGCGATACTTTGTGTACGAAGAGAACAAGATTGAATACGTAGTTTATACATTTGACGGGGATTCCGTCAGTGGCTACCGCGCTAGCAAACCCGTGGAGCGCAAGGTGCGCGAAGTAGCAGGTATCATCACCAGTTCTCTTTATCAAAGCCTGTTGGACGGCGGCGCCAGCGCTGAGTTGGCGGTTCGGCTGGCCGATTTGTACGCATGGTCCATTGACTTTTACAAGATTCAGGATGGCGACAAGTTCAAAGTGATTTACGGAGAGCGTTTTGTGGACGGCGAATCCGTTGGCGTGGACAGCATTTTTGCCTCTTCCTTTAACTACCGCGGCAAAGAGTTTGAAGCCTTTCGCTTTGACCAGGAAGGAGAAACCGGCTACTTTGATGCTGAAGGAAAAAGCCTGAAACGCGCTTTCCTCCAGGCTCCGCTGAACTATACCCGCATTTCGTCGCGCTATTCGCTTAAGCGCTTTCACCCGGTTCAAAAGCGCTACAAAGCGCACCTGGGAACAGACTACGCAGCGCCTGAGGGTACACCTATTCACGCAACGGGGGATGGCCTGGTCATTGCTGCCGGCTACAACAGCGGCAACGGCAATTACGTCAAAATCAAACACAACGATACCTATTCTACCCAGTACCTGCACATGAGTCGCTTCGCACCGGGCATGAAAAATGGCCGCGCTGTCAAGCAGGGCGAAGTGATCGGCTATGTGGGCAGCACAGGACTCGCAACCGGACCCCACCTGTGTTACCGTTTCTGGAAAAACGGGCAGCAGGTTGATCCCTTCCTTGAAAAGATTCCGGCATCCTTCCCCATCAATGAAAAGCACCGCCCGGTGTTTGAAGCGCTGGTGGCCAAGTGGTCCAAAGCGCTGGATGCCATTCCCTATCCTGAATCCGAAGAGGCTCCTGCCGAACCAAAGCAGGACTATGCCAAGATCAATTGATCGGCAAATCCACGTCTAGCGGGATGGGTGCCATATCAACCATGTGGCATTTCTGACAAAATTCAGGGGTTTCGTTCGTGTACCAGAGTTGGCGAAATTGTTGGTACCCGGGCTTGTTCAAGCAGGTCATGAGCCCCTCTTCAAAGACGTTCCCAAAGTTTAATTCCTTGGGAAAAGGTTTGGCACAACAAGGGGTCATGTAACCGTCCCAGGAGATGTAAAAGTGCGACCAGGGAAGGTGGCATTTCTGGAAACCTGCAGGACTCTTGAAGTCCCATATGGACAGGATGACATCACCAACGCGATCAGCCATGGCTTTGGCCCGGATGATTTCGTTTTTGAACGCTTCGGTTTGAAAGAAGTCGTAATACGAAACATCGTGTGCCGTAACAGATGCCACATTGAAAGGCGTTACGTTGACATAGCCCACGCCTAACTGGTGGGCCGCCTCTACAACCTCTGCCAGCGTGTGGTAGTTTTCCTTAACGGCCACAAAATTAAACATCACCTCTGCCCGCTTGCCTTTCGCGGCGGCAGTAATGGCTCGCGTATTCTCAAAAAAGGTGTTGTAATTGCTCCGCAGGCGCACCTGCTCATAGACATCACCGACCCCATCCATACTAATTTGTATGGTATCGAGTTTATCGGCCAAACGGCTGGCAATCTCCACGCATTTGGGCAAGTGGGCGTTGATGGAGATAAAGAGAATAATGCCATCGCTTTTAGCGCGAATGTAATCTACCGCCTCCTCCAGCTGCTTGTACATCAGCGTTTCGCCCAAACCGGTTAAACCGATGGAGTCAATGTACGGGTACACTTCATCCACCACTTTGCGCAGTTGCCGGATGTCCATGAAGCCCTTGGCCATGTCCTCCCCAAACTGGTACTCGCGCGGACAGGTAATGCACTTCAGGTTGCAGTGGTTGGTCACTTCCAACATGATGGAAGAAGGATGGGCAACCCGGGTGCTCTTGCGGGTCCGCAGCCACGCCGCGTGAACTTTGTTGCCGGAGTATCGGAAAAAATCAAGGCCGCCAGGCAAGTGCCTTAGCCGATGCGCAGCTTTTTTCAGCCGCCTTTTGTTGATTCCAAAAGCCAATAGAAGAACGTTTCCTTAAGTGAAAAATACCATTCGAAAACAGGATGCAAAGGTAGGGTCATCTGTCCAATTGAACCGCCCCCGTTCCGAAGGTATAAGAAACCATGCGTCAGGCAACCCAACCAGAGCCCCTTGAATGGTGCTGCCCCAGCGCAGGCTTACGGGGCCATTCGACCATCAACCATCACCAGCTTGCGATCGGCCATCGCCGCCAGATCAGGGTTATGGGTAACAATGACAAAGGTTTGCCCGAATTGCTCCCGCAATTTGAAGAAAAGTTGGTGCAGCTCCCTCGAATGATCAGAATCCAGGTTGCCGGAAGGTTCATCGGCCAGAATAACATCCGGCTCATTGAGCAAGGCCCGCGCCACAGCGACACGTTGTTGCTCGCCGCCAGAGAGTTGTCCGGGTTTGTGATCCAATCGGGCGAATAGGCCCAGTTGTCCGAGCAACGCTTTTGCTCGCTCCCTGACTTGCGTTTCCGGTCTGGCCGCAATCAAGCCGGGAATCATCACGTTTTCCAGGGCCGAAAACTCTGCCAGCAAATGGTGGGCCTGAAACACAAAGCCAATGCTGCGGTTGCGAAAGGCATCCAACCGGGTCTTTGGCAAGTCGCTGACCTGTTCACCGGCAATACAAACTTGCCCGGAGTCAGGTCTGTCCAGCGTACCGAGCAGGTGCAGCAAGGTAGATTTCCCGGCCCCGCTGGCTCCGACAATGGCCACTACCTCCCCGCGTTCAACCTCCAGGTCAACGCCTTTGAGAACGGTAAGATCACCATAAGCTTTGGTCAGGCGAACTGCGCGAACAACATGCTTAGAATTTAGGGCAGTCTGAGGAAGGTCGTGCGTAGCCAATGGGAGGTCAGTTAAAGGTTTTCGTACTTTTGAGGATTCCTTACGCTCTGCGTGTATGCGCGGTGCCTCAAAAAAACGCATTTATGAAGAAGATTAGCTTGTTCGCCTCTGCTGCCTTGTTTGCCGCATTCACCTTCAGCTCCTGCGGAGAAAAGTGTGTGGTTTGTGAATACGGAAACGGCGCTGCTGATTCCGAGTTTTGCTCAGATGACAAAACCGAACGCGATGCGTACGTTACCGCTCAGGAACTGTCTGCTGCTTTGTTAGGCACCACCGTGAGCTGCGAAGAAAAGTAAGCTTTGTCGGAAAAACGTTTCCTCGTCAAGCGTAAATTCTAACAGCGGGGCTGTCACTTAGACAGTCCCGCTTCTTTTTTGACAGGTCCAAAGGCGGCCATGGGTCCCCTATCCATCGGGATTTCCGTACTTTCGTGGCCTTAAAGCAACTCCTCTTTTCGACATGAACCTCCACGAATACCAAGGAAAAGAACTCTTGCAGCGCTTCGGCGTGGCCATTCAACAAGGCATTCCCGCTGAGACGGCCGAGGAGGCCGTGCAAGCAGCCAAAACGCTCCAGGCCCAGACGGGCACGTCCTGGTGGGTGGTCAAGGCGCAAATTCACGCGGGTGGCCGGGGCAAAGGCGGTGGTGTCAAATTGGCTAAATCGCTGGAAGAGGTTCAGCAAATTGCCGGTAAGATCCTGGGGATGACCCTGATTACGCCGCAAACCGGTACGGAAGGCAAGCTGGTTCGCAAAGTGCTGATTACCCAGGACGTTTACTATCCGGGCGCTTCCAAGACGGAAGAATACTACATGAGTGTGCTGTTGGACCGGAATTCCGGGCGAAATGTGATCGTTTACTCGCCCGAAGGCGGCATGGACATTGAAGAAGTTGCCGAAAAAACACCTGAAAGGATTTTTCGCGAGTTCGTCGATGGCAGCGGCCCCCTCCTGCCCTTCCAGGCGCGCAACATCGCCTTCCGGTTGGGTTTATCTGGCAATGCGTTCAAAGAAATGACCCGGTTTGTTGCTGCGCTGTACGAGGCCTACCGGAGTTCAGATGCCAGCTTGTTTGAGATCAACCCGGTGTTAAAAACATCGGATGACAAAATTATAGCTGTTGACAGCAAGGTGGCTATTGACGACAACGCCCTTTATCGCCATCCGGATCTGGCTGCTCAGCGCGATTTGAATGAAGAAGATCCTGTTGAAGTGGAAGCAGGCAAATTCAACCTCAATTTCATTAAACTCGATGGAAATGTCGGTTGCATGGTCAATGGCGCCGGACTTGCTATGGCCACCATGGACATCATCAAGCTGAGTGGTGGTGAGCCGGCCAACTTTCTGGACGTAGGGGGTACCGCAAATGCGCAGACCGTTGAAGCGGGATTCCGCATTATTTTGAAGGACCCCAGCGTCAAGGCTATCCTCATTAACATTTTTGGCGGCATCGTTCGCTGCGACCGGGTTGCGCAAGGTGTGGTTGACGCTTACCGAAACATCGGGGAAGTCAACGTGCCCATCATTGTGCGCCTGCAGGGAACGAATGCAGAAGAGGCTAAGAAGATTATTGATGACAGCGGGTTAAAAGTGCGTTCTGCCATTCTTTTGCGCGAGGCCGCCAGCCTCGTCGCCGAGGTAGTAGGCTGATTTCCGGCGTTTTGCCGGCCTTTACCCGGGTTGTGTCGTCACTTTCCGGTCATATTTAAGCCTGTCCTTCGCCCTTAGCTGAACCAGGCCATTCCCCCGCCTTAATTTTACCCTTCTATGCGTTTTACTGCGGCCTTGTTGGTGCTTTGCTGCTCGGCAATTTCCTTGTTTGCTCAAAACGGAACCATTAGGGGTTTCGTTTATGAGGAAGCTTCCGGCGAGCCGGTGATTTTTACCAACGTGATTTTGAAGGGCACGACCATGGGAGCCGCTACGGACGACAACGGCTTTTTCTCCATCTCCAATGTGCCGGAGGGCGAATACAGCGTCCTGGTCACCAACATTGAGTACGACACGCTTAGCGAGCCGGTGGTTGTGGCTAAAGGCTCTCCCATCGTGAACTTGAAGCTTTACCTGGCAAAAAGCGACATCCGGCTAAAGGAGGTAACGGTAACCAGCAAGACCCAGGAAAAGTACGAGGAGGTTCAGATTTCTACCGTCACGGTTACACCCAAGCAAATTGAAGCGCTGCCCTCCGTAGGTGGAGAGCCTGACTTGGCGCAATACCTGCAGGTTCTACCCGGGGTGATTTTCACCGGAGATCAGGGTGGACAATTGTACATCCGGGGTGGAGCACCGATTCACAACAAAGTGCTCCTGGATGGCATGGTCATCTACAACCCCTTCCATTCTATCGGCTTGTTTTCTGTTTTTGAAACAGACATTATTCGCAATGTTGAGGTTTTGACCGGAGGCTTCAATGCCGAATATGGCAACCGGATTTCTGCTATCGTTGATATTACTACCCGCGATGGCAGCCGAACCGGGTACCACGGCAAAGTTTCTGCTTCACCGTTTTTGGGAAAGGTGCTTTTGGAAGGGCCGCTGCAGAAATTGCGAAAGACGGGCGGAGGCAGTTCGTCGTTTCTCTTTACGGCCAAAAATTCCTATCTGGATCGCACCAGCCAGTCGCTTTACGAATACGTCAATGACGGTCAAGGCATTCCGTTTTCGTTCTTGGATATCTATGGAAAGATGTCCTTTAACAGCGATGGTGGCAGCAAATTCAACTTGTTTGGATTCAACTTCCGCGACTCCGTGAATTTTGCGGATGTGACCACCTTCGCCTGGAATTCCTTTGGTTTCGGCTCCAATTTCGTGGTCGTTCCCGGAAATTCCAATGTGCTCATCGAAGGCATTTTTGCCTACTCAGGTTATGATATTGATTACCGCGAAGCCGATGAAAAGCCGCGCAACAGCGGGGTAAATGGCTTTAATCTCGGTGTTGACTTTACGTACTTCGTGCCGGATGGTGATGTGAAATTCGGGTTCTCCATTGATGGGTTCGAAACGGATTTCAGCTTTTTCAACGCTATTGGCGTTGAATACCAGCAGAATCAATTCACCACTGAATTGGGGGCGTTTGTCAAATACCGCAAAGTCTTCAACCGCAAACTGGTCTTGGAACCAAGCCTTCGCATCCAGTATTATTCCTCGCTGGGCACGGTTTCTCCTGAACCGCGATTGGGCTTGAAATACAATGCCGCCGATCGGGTCCGGCTCAAGTTTGCCGGTGGGTTTTACAGCCAGAACCTGATTGATACCCGTTCTGATCGCGATGTGGTCAACCTGTTCAACGGATTTCTATCCGGTCCGGATGAGGCGATTGAAACGCCGGATCGCAGTGAAGACAGCCATCGACTCCAAAAAGCCTGGCATGTGGTCGGTGGTGTAGAGGTAGATGCCACCGACAACCTGGAGCTTACCGTTGAACCCTATTTGAAGCGATTTACCCAGCTCATCAACATCAACCGTCAAAAACTCTTCCCGAACGACCCTGACTTTGCCACAGAAAATGGCGATGCTTTTGGCATTGACTTTCTGGCCAAGTACGAGCGCCGGCGCTGGTATGCATGGGTAGCCTACTCCATTGCCAAAGTGACGCGTTTTGACGGAGAGCAAACTTACCCACCCCATTATGATCGCCGGCACAATGCCAACATTGTTTTAAGCTATGTGCTGGGCGATAAAAAGGATATTGAACTGGGTGCACGGTGGAACCTCGGTTCTGGTTTCCCCTTTACACAAACCTCCGGTTTTTACGAATCCATCGATCTCCAGGATGGTATTGGAACCGATTACACCACCCAAAATGGCACCCTGGGCATCATTTACAACGACGATGAACTCAATGGTGGCCGACTGCCTTATTACCACCGCCTGGACCTAAGCGCTAAGAAAATCTGGAATTTCTTAAACGAAAACCGGCTGGAAACGACCTTGAGCGTTACCAATGCCTATGACCGGGAGAATATTTTTTACTTTGACCGGATCAGGGCTGAAAGGGTTAATCAATTGCCCATTCTGCCCAGTTTGACGGTGTCCTTCGAGTTTTAATAAGCATCATCGTCCCGTTTTTACCTTGCACCCAGCATTTGGGGCATGCGTGCTCATGCAGATCGTTTCGGTTGTTTTAGCTGGCAATTCACAACAGCCTGTGGATGACTCGTGGCTGCATTCAAGACGAGTACTGGTCAGAAGGCAGAACTTTGACAAAGGCAGCGAATACCGCCTCTTAAGAGGCAATAAATAATCGCGAATCCAGTTTATGGGTCTAAGCAAGTGCTTTTGGTGCCTTGCTTTGAAAAATTTTGGTACGATCGTTGCCTGTCAAATATCCATGCGCATTCTCTCCTGCTGCTTATTGCTGACAACTGCTTTGGTGGTTTGGTCCGGCTCTGCGACCGTTGCTCAGCGCAATTTGTATTTCGAGGACACCTATGCCCTTTATCGCCAGGCCGAAGACCTTTTTCAGCTGAAGCAATACGCGGCGGCCGCCAGTGCATTTGCCGCAGTGAAGCAGCAAAGCCGACCTGCGGGACAAGATCAGATTTACCAATTCCAGGTTAATGCAGCCTATTATGAAGCCGTTTGTGCGGTGGAGTTGTACAATCCGGATGCTGAAATGCTTTTGCAGCAGTTCGCAGCGGAGTACCCGGAACACCCACGAAAACAATTGGCCTATTATCAACTAGGGCGCTATTATTTCCGGGAGAAGGAATACCGCCAGGCCCTCGACTGGTTTTCTAAAGTTCAGCCCGGCGATCTGGAGCCTGCTGATCGGATGAACTATGCCTTTCAACTGGGCTATTGCTACTTCAGCCGCAAGCTGCTGGAAGAAGCGAAGCCCCTTTTTGCGCAAGTCCGGGAAGGCGATTCGGAGTACTACTACCCTTCCAACTATTACTACGGCTACATTGCGTTGGCGGATGGCGAGTACGATGAAGCCCTTGCCGCATTTGAAGTTGCCGCGCTCAGCGCAGCCTATGAAAAGGTAGTCCCCTACTACATCGCTCAGGTTTACTTTGCCCGGGGTGATTACCAACTGGCCATTGACTACGCAAGCCCGCTTATCGGGGACCGTAAAATTCAATATGATGTGGAATTGCACCAGGTCATTGGGCAGTCTTACTACGCGTTAGGAGAACACGAAAAAGCACTCCCGTACCTGCAGTATTACGTGGATAAGGCTCGTAAACTCCGGCCGGAGGACTATTTTCAGTTAGGTGTAGCCCAATACCGGGCAGGTTTGTACCAGGAAGCCGTCGATAATTTTTCCCAACTAAACACAGCCACTGACACGCTGGCTCAGCAAGCGCTTTACCTTTCAGGCGATGCGCTGCTCAAGTTAGGCAACAAGGAAGCGGCTCGTTCCTCGTTCCAGGAGGCTTCGCGAAGTAAGGCCAATCCGGAGCTGGCGCGCGAATCTGCGTTTCTTTTCGGAAAACTGTCCTACGAGTTGGACTACCAGGCTGTAGCCATTGAAGCCCTTCGGAATTATGTTAAAGACTATCCCTCAACGGACCGGAGCGAGGAGGCTCAAATGCTGTTGGCTGAAGCCATCCTGAGAACCCGCGATTATGCGCTTGCCTTGCAGGTGTTGGAAGAGATTCCCAACAAAGGCCCTGGATTGCGTGCCGCTTATCAAAAAGCAGCGTTTTACCAAGGGGTTGAACGGTACAATGATCAGGATCTGGAGGATGCTTCTCGTTTTTTTGTGCTGAGCCGCTCCTATCCCACCGATCCAAAACTTGACGCTTCAGCACAGTACTGGTTAGGTGAAATTGCCTTTCGCAAAAAACAATATGGAGAGAGCAGCCGCCTGCTCAACGATTTTATTGTTAAGGCAGGAAAGAACGCAGAACTTCCAGGCAATGCAAGTTTAGCCTCAGCATATTATACCTTAGGGTATGTTTCGCTGGAGCAGAACCGCTACAGTCCTGCCGCAGGACATTTTTCAAAGGTTTTGGAAAGTTGGAAACCCACGTCAGAAGATCCGACTAAGCGGCAAATTGCCACTGATGCCACCCTTCGGCTGGGCGATTGTTTTTTCATGTTAAAGGATTATCCCAAAGCAGACCGCGAGTACAAGAAAATTATTGACGGCAAATGGCCAGGCACGGACTACGCGCTTTTCCAACGAGCTATTGTCCAGGGACTACAGGGCAATTTCAATGAGAAAACCCGCTTGATGCAATCCCTGATCAACGATTATCCTCAATCGGCTTACCACGATGATGCCTTGTATGAGAACGGCAACACCCATCTGACCTTAGGCAATTCCAGTTCTGCCCAATCGTCTTTTGATCGGCTGCTTCAAAAGTACCCCAATGGCCCCTTCACTGCTAAAGCTCTGTTGAAGCAGGCCCTCCTGGCCTACAATGCGCAGCGATATGATCAAGCTTTGCAATACTACCAGCAGGTAGCCCGCGATTACAAAGGATCCCCTGAAGGGCGCGAAGCGCTTGCTGGTATTCGGGACATTTCTGTCGAAACATCCCGTCCTGAACTTTATACCCAAATGGCCGGGGTCTCCGCAGCGGAACGAGATTCGGTTACCTGGAACTCCGCTTATCAGCGCTACTTAACCGGAGATTGCGCCTCAGCGCTCCCTGGTTTTAACCGCTATCTGGATGAGTTTCCCAATGGCTTCTTTGCCGATCCCGCTCACTTTTACCGGGGTGAGTGCCGGTACAAAGAAGCCGCCTATCGCGAAGCGCTGCCCGACTACGAACATGTGCTCAAACAAAAGCACAGCCGCTTTACAGAAATGGCACTGTTAAAAGCTGCGCGCATCGCATTTTTTGAAACACTGGAGTTTGACAAAGCAGCCACGTGGTATGGTCAATTGTATGCCGGGGCAGAGTTTAAGGGAAATGCTTATGAAGCCTTGAAAGGGCTGGTCCGGGCTCACTATTCATTGGGCAACTATGCAGAGGCTATCCGATACGGAGCAAGTTGGGCAGAGTCTCCGGAAGCATCCGGTGAAGAACGGGTTGAAGCCAATTACTACGCAGGCAAATCCTACCTGGCACTTTCCAAAAACAATGAGGCCTACAACCTTTTTGGGCAAGTGAGCCGCGCTTCAACCAATGCCTTTGGCGCAGAAGCCCGCTACCTCCGGGCTAAAATAGAATTTGAACGCGGTGAATACGAAAAGGCCAAGAACAGCTGCCTTGACTTGATACAAAGCACAGCCTACGAAGAGTGGGTTATTCGCAGTTACCTGTTGGTGGCTGACGTCTTGCGCGAGGAAGAGCAGTTTGTTCAGGCACGCGCTGCGCTGAGCAGCATTATCGACAACTACAGCGGTAATGATGCCCTGCTTGCAGAAGCGCGCCAGAAACTCCGGGAGATAGAGGCTATCGAGCGCTCGCGTTCGCGATTGGGCGAAAGCAGCGAATTGGAATTCCTGGAAAGTGATCCTGCCCTTCCCACCTTTGAAAACAACAAAAACCCCTGAGCCTGAGCATGCGGACATCCCGAATATTGGTTGTCAGCTTAGTCGTTTTCCTGGGCGGGTACAACCTGAGCATGGGTCAGCCCAGCCCGGAAGCCGATTTGGAACAGGAGGAGATTACCGTTGTTGGCACCTACAAGCCTCACCTAGCTGATGCGGTAAAAGTTAACTTGTCCCCTTTGCTTCCTGAAACGGAAAGCAAAGCCCTGGAAGTGCCGAACTACCAGGTGCCGCTTTACCTGCAACCAATTCCCTGGCAAGCACCTGTAGTCAAACCTGTGGCACTCGGTAAGCCAACCTTGCAGCCTCTGCCCAACCTTTTCGCCAAACTGGGATTCGGGACCCAGTTTTCGCCTTTAGTGGAAGCTGCATACAGTTCAGGACGCTCTGAGAAGTTCAACTACGGATTTCGCGGCGGTTACACGTCATCCAATGGCGCCCGGGAAAACCAACGCTACACGCAAGCTGGTGGCGCTCTTTTCGGAAAGTACTTTTTAGGACCCGTCGTGCTGGGACTGGATGGCGAAGTTCAGAGCGAATCTGTTTTTTTCTACGGGTATAACGAAGAAGACACCAGTTTTCAACGCGAGGATGTTCGTCAGCGCTTTCTGCGCACCGGAGCCGTTCTGGAGTTGGCAAACGCTAAAGCCAACGATTTAGGGCTCGAGTTCGGGCTAAAGGGCGGTATTCAAACGCAGGCTGATGTTTTTGACGGCCGGGAAACCCGACCCTTTGTAGAAACCGTTTTTCGCTACCCTCTGCCATCCAAAGATGAAATTCGGTTGTTTACAGGTTTTGAAAGCCTGGTTTACAGAGGACCACTGGAACGCAATCGCGGCGTTTTCCGATTCAGACCCGGGTACGCGTTTAATCGCGATGATTTTTTCATCCTTGCGGGACTGGAAATGGCCACGGATACCGGTCGATTCCTGCTTTTTCCGGATTTGGAGTTTAATGCCAAATTGCTCGACAAGGAGCTGGTCTTTTTTGCGGGATGGAACATGCGGCTCCAAACAAACTCCTGGCGAACGCTTACTGACGCCAATCCCTTTCTGGCTGATTCTATCGGGTTTCGAAACAGCCGTGTAGAGGATCGCTATGCGGGGGTTCGCGGAGAATACGAAGGACGCATGGGTTATGAAGTGAAGCTTTCACAGAAGCCCATTAATGATTTCGCATTGTTTGTAAACGATTCTTCTGATACCCGCAGGTTCCAGGTGCTGTACGAGGACGTTACGCTTTGGGTTGCTCATGCCGAAGTCAGCTACCAGGGTGGTGAGCGGTACCGGGCGTTTGCCAGTTTGGATTTGCGGAGCTTTTCGGAAACGGGCGATCAGGCCCGCGCCTGGCACGAACCTGGCTTGCTTTGGAACATTGGCGGTCGCTACAAAGCCACCGAGAAATTGCACCTCAAGGCAGATGTTTTGGGCATGGGTCCAACCTGGGCTCGGTTGCCGGACGGTTCAGAAACCAAGCTCAAAGGCACCGCTGACATCAATCTTGGCGCTACCTATGCAGTGAATAAATACTTCACCGCATGGGCAGATGTTAATAACTTGGCTAGTTTTAAACACCAGCGCTATTATTTATACCCCAGTTACGGTTTTCGCTTCATGGCTGGGCTGCAGTTCTCCTTCTGATTTCCGTTCTTCGTGTCCTAAGTGGACCTCTTACCCTTTATTGGACATCTGCTCTACCGGCACAATTGTGTCATAGTGCCCGGTCTGGGCGGCTTTGTGAGCGAGTACCGGTCTGCAAGAATGCACCCGGGTACAGGAGAGTTCTATCCTCCAGATAAAGCGATCGCATTCAATCCAAGGTTAGAGCGGAACGACGGGCTTCTTGTAAACAGTTTAGCAGAATCAGAAGGGCTTCCTTATGCGTCGGCCGAAGAGTTGGTGCGCCAGTTTTCGGAGCGATGCCACCAACGCCTAACACGCGATAGAACGCTGCGCTTTCCTGGAGTGGGCAAGTTACTGCTGGAAGAGGATGCAAAACTTCGCTTCCTTCCTGAGGAGCGCGAGAATTTTCTGGAGGAATCCTATGGCCTGCTGGTTCTAAAGGCGTTGCCCCTCACCACGGGCGGTTCCCGCATCCCTCCAACCCCAACTCCCAAGGAAATCGCAGAGGAAGAAGATGCCACACCATCAACAGTGCCTTTTGGGGAGCGCTGGCCGAAACAAACCTGGTGGTGGGCTGCTGCTTTTGTGTTGATGTGCTTTGGCGTATGGCAGATTTTAATGAGTGGCTTGGCCTTAGAATCCACCAGCCTGGCAAGGTGGTTAGCCCCGCGTCCTGAAGCAGTCATCGAGGAAGGGCGCGCAGCCATTCTTCACCCGCTCATCCCGAGCCTTAAACGCCAAATGGCCACTTTTGGTCCAACAACAACACTGCTTTCCGTTACTCCTGCGGCCATCCTCCCCATTCCAGATTCCACTGGCTATGCCGCAGCCCTTGCTACCAGAGACAGCTTGGCACTACGCACAACGTGGCGTCAAAAAAACCAACCCACCGCCGTTGAATCGCTTTCCCGCAACCAGCCTTTGACGGTAGCACCAAAACCAGGATCCGGCCCGGTTGTTTCAGGCGAAAAACAGCGCCTTGCAAACGATGCTCTTGTTCCTGCGCCCACTGATTCGCCCGCAGAAACGCCTTCAAAAATTGCGCGGCCTGAGGCTATCGTCAATCAGCCCCTGCTCTACCATGCAGAAGGTATTGCGCCTCCAAAGGGTTACTACCTTATCGTAGGCTCTTTTCCAACAAAAAACGAAGCAGAAAAAAGGCTTCTGGCGGTAAAAGCTCCAGTTGGGCAGCGAGCCGTCCTTTTTGCGGAAAATGGAAACTATCGGGCAGGAATGTTTGTGGACGTAGATAATACAGTTGCAGCAAACAAATTAGCTACCCTGCGCAAAACGTTTAACCAGGAGGATGCCTGGATTCTGCGCTATGCAGGCCGATAGAAAAGGGCCAAGCAAAAAGGAACAGACTGCCTATTCGCAAAACATAACAAAGCTTATGTTATGTTCCTGGCTTCAAAACATGCATGAAGCCTGCTCAAAAGAACGAAGGACAATACATTTGTTGGCGCAGCGATCCACCGGCATCTTTCCCGCTATTGAGGATGTAAACCAGCGAAACTTCCGGACCACCGTTGAGGTTGGAAACCTGAGATAGTTTAGAAAAATTGATGTCATAGCTGAGTCCAATCAGAAAATCACCGTAATCAAAACGGGTGCTGACGATTAAAGCGTCCGCTGCCCGGTACCAAACGCCCATTCCGATTGCGCGCTCCTTTTGATAAATCGATTGCTCTTCATTGAGCCACCATCGCAAGTTCACTCCTGCATTGAGTTCCTGGTGAGGGCCCTGATTGTAGTACACCAGCGCGGGTTGCAAAAAGACGGATGAAGATAGTGGCAAACTCCCGCCAGCGTAAACATTAATTCGCATGGCCAGCGGCGCTGACCCATTTTGCTGAAAACTCTGGTCGGGCTGATTGAGGTGATGCATGCCCAGTCCAGCGTAGGCAAACTGATTTCGCTTTGGCGCTAAAAACCAGTTTACCCCAGCAGCCATATCCAAAAAGCCAAACTGGTTGTTCTCCAAAACCGCTGATGGTTCCGGATCAAATGCCACGATTTGACTGTAATCAACTGCGCGAAGAGAATAGCCAGCCTGATAGCCAGCCGACAAGTAATGATTCTTGTATGGATCAAGCCGTTTGTGGTAGGCCAGCCCTGCACTGATGGAAGTGGTTCGGAATCGGAGATCTCCAGCCTGATCACTGATGATCTGGAGGCTCCCCGCAAAAAAGTCTTCATTTTTAAAACGCACCAGGGGAGCATCTGCTGCAGCGGAAATAGTGTGGTAATTGGCCGCAAAATTCCACTGGTTTCGGTATTGCAACCCCAAACGCAAATCACCGGAAAACAATCCAGCCATAGCAGGATCAAGGGCAAGCGGATTGCCCTGAAATTGCGAAAAATGCCAATCCTGCCCGCGCAAGGAGGATGCAGAAAGCATCAGCACAACCACGGTCAGCGCTGTTGTGGATGCTTGCGTTACCAGCCGAAACATGGAACTCTTGAATATAAGCGTCATGAACTTCATCGGATCAGGGTAACGTTTCCGGCCAGGATTGTGTTGACCAGGTTGTCGCAAACAGCTTCGATGGTATAGACGTACACCCCGGGGGTACAAAATTTACCACTGCAAGTTCCATTCCACTGCGTTTCCACGTCCTGGGTCTCAAACACAATTCCCCCCCAGCGATCAAAAATGCGAATGGCCAATATTTCAGAAATGCCTTCATAACGGAAACTGAAAACATCGTTTGCCCCGTCCCCGTTTGGCGTGATGATGTTGGCAATTTCAAAAACGCCTTCGCCACAATCCTCGCGCAAATTAATCCTGACACTGGCACTGTCGCTGCAGCCAAACTGATCTTGCACAAACAGGACATACTCAATGTCACTGTTTGGGGTAGAAACCGGATTATCACAATCCGTGCAGCTTAAATCAATGGGCGGTGTCCAGGTATACGCGAACAAGCCCCCTCCCCCCCCAACCACCGTGGGCAGGGAAACAGACTCTCCAGGGAAAATCGTCGTATCCCCTTGCACAATGGCAGCAATCGGGAGCGCATTAATGACCACATCCACTTCTCCGACATTCGTCAGATCGCCGCAACTCACGCTGACCGCATACGTGGTTGTGACCAAGGGCGTCGCAATTGGGTTCAGACTGGATGGGTCATCTAACCCTTCAACAGGACTCCACGACCAAAGAACGTCACCAGGCAGTCCGGTGGGCAATTCAACAAAAAGCGGTGCTGATTGGCCGAGACAGAGTGTAGTGTCCGTGCCAAAGACGATGGGCAACTCCTCTACGGCCGTGACTGTTACCTGGGCCGAATCCACACAACTCCCGTCATCAACCACTACGGTGTAGGTAGTGGTTAAAATCGGATTAGCGAATGGATTTGCAATCAATGGATCGCTCAATCCTGTTGCAGGCGACCACGAATAGGCGATTCCCCCACTGGCGAGCAGCTGTGTGCTCAATCCTGGACATACGGACGTATCCGGACTGATCCCAATGGCGGGCAAAGGCAAAACATTGAACGAACCCGCGGCAGAATCCACACAACCAAATGCAGTTTCAACCAAAAGTTGAAAAGGATAAAGTCCTGCAGCAAGTGGCGTAAAGAACGTGGTGTCCGCAAGCGCACCGGCAAGCGTGGTATCTGTAAAGCTCCAACTCAATCCGGTAACTGGATCGGTCGCAACGGTGAGGTCTATGAGCGGAAACTCCTCACCCAGGCACGCTTCGGCAATGGGCAAATCAAATGCTGCAACAGAAGGCGAACCCACAAAAATGCTATCCCCATGCAAAACTGAAAAACATCCTGTTGTGTCCTTGATCACAATTTGGGGCGTGTAGGTGCCAGGGACACTGTAAGCATAAGAAAGAATATGGGTGCTCACTGTATCGCTAAAAGGGATATCCGTCCCAAAGACATCTCCATTGCCAGCAAACAGAAAAATAGAATCTGATTTGACCACGTTGGCTTCAAACAGAATGGTTTGACCAATGCAAATGCTGTCATCCGAAACCGAGAAATTGCCAAATGGCCCGATTACCGTAATGGCATTGCTTACCGTATAGATGTCCGAACAACCGTTGCAATTGGTGATGGTCAGCGAAACATTGTACTCCCCTGCCAAAACATAGGGATAGATGGGGGTCCTTTCTACGGAAACACCACCATCACCAAAGTTCCAGAAATACGAGCAGGCTTCAGCAGTATCCAACGCGTTTGGCCGGAATTCTACCAAAGCAAAATTGCAATTCTCAATCAGCGTAGTCCAGTCAAACGGTTCTACCACCAGCGTGTCAGTGGTTATGAAATCCGGCAGGACCAGCGACTGCGTGCAGCCGTTGACGTCTGTAATGACCAATGATGGACTAAACGTGCCCACATAGGGATATGCAAAAGAGGGCCCGAAAAGGTTGCTGGTGTCATCGGTTACCCCAGGAACACCAAAATCCCAGAAATAGGTGAGCCCGGTCCCGATGCTCAGATTGATGAAATTAATGGATTGCCCTGCACACGGGAATGCATCATTGACCAGGAAATCAGGCCGAAGAAAGGTATTGCTCACTTCGACAGTAACATTATCCGAACACCCAAATTCATTGGTTACCAATAATTGCACATTGAATTCGCCTTCTGTTGGATACGAGTGAATGACTGTTCCGAGCGAAGCCGGGGGAACCACAATTTCGCTTGTGCCATCTCCGTAATCAATGGACCAGGACGTAATGGCACCCCCAACGGCCACTGTGGCGTCCGTGATCTCTACATCCAATGGGGAGCATAGGGCGGTCCAGCTCAGATCTGCCTGCAATTGACTGATGTTCACCGTATCCACATGGGAATCGGTGCAACCATTGACATCCGTAATCACCACACTCACCACAAACTCACCAGGCACGGTATAGTTTCGGGTGGGTCCGGACACAAAAGATGTTCCTCCATCGCCAAACGACCAGGCGTAGATCAAATCATCATTGAACCCATCAGTGGAATTGTCCTCAAAGTTTATGGCAACCGGGTAGCTGCAACTGAAGTCAATCGCGGGCGTGAAATCAGCTACGGGATCAGTAATGGTAATGCCACCGGCAGCCAGCGTCCCACAGGTACCCAAATCAAAACAGAAAACCTCTATGTTCAGGACATAGAAACCCGGAGTGGCGTAGGTATAGACCAGGGTATCGACGTTAGCGACAATGGTGCCATCGCCCAAATCCCATTCCCACCCGCAAGATGAATCGGCAACGGAAGGCTGCAAGATAAACGTGACCTGGTAGGGATTGGCGCAATCCCGAATGACGTTAATAACCGAATCAATCGGCGCTAAAATGAAGATGGATGTTTCCAGCGTATCCGGGCAACCGTTGTCGTAAGAAACCAGCGTTAAGTCGTGCAACCCGTTGGGAATGTTTGGGATCAACATGGGATCTGATGGAGTGGGAATGGTGGTGAGCAACCCCCCGTCCACAAAAACTTCCACGGCATCCAATCCGGCTGCACCAACCCCGACAAGAACGGCAGGACAGGAGGTGTCCGGTACGGTAAAAAAAGCGGTGTTGTCGCTGCCTGCGCAGGCAAAATTGGGTTCCAACAAGGTTGCCGTGCACCCGGTAGCGGACGTAACGGTCAACGAAACATCATAGCATCCCGGGGTAGTGTAGGTATAGCTTGGAGAAGCAGCGGTAGCCGTAGCCCCTGTACCAAATGTCCAGAACCAAGTGGTAATGGGGGAAGGGCCGCTTGTGGTGTCCGCAAATAAAATGGTTAACGGGGCGCAACCATCTTCCGGATCCAAAACAAAACCCACGTCCAACGGCTGAATAGAAATGAAATTGCTTTTGGTTACAACAATAGAGCAACCTGCGGCATCAAACATAGTAAGGGTTACGGTGTAGGTTCCGTATGCGGTGTAGGTATGGTTGGGATTGGCCGCAGTTGACGTGCTGCCATCGCCAAAGGTCCAGAGGTAGGAAGCCACACTCGGTCCCGGAGAACTGCTGAACGATACCGTCGTGGGAACCTGACAATCTTCTGTGGTAGAAGCAGTAAAATCTCCCGTAGGAGGATTTTGAACTACAATGGTTTGGGTGAAGTTATCCGAGCAACCACTGCCGAAACTGCCCAGCAAACTAACCGTGTAAGTACCAGGAGTGGCGTAGGTATGGCTCGGCGAGAAAAACCCGGAAACCGGACTGCCGTCGCCAAAATTCCAAACCCATGTACCCGAACTGGGCGTGCTGGTATTGATAAAATCAAGGGGCTGGCCTACACATCCCACGGTTGTTGCAGTGCTGAACTGAACATCGGCAGGAAAGACCTGAATGAAGTTTGTTTCCGCTATGGTGGCTGTACAGCCCTGGCCGTCCGTGATCGTGAGGCTTACATTGAAGTTTCCAGAACTGGTGTAGGTATGCGAAGGCGAAGGGAGAGTTGAGGTGCTACCATCGCCAAAATCCCAGCTGTAGGTATAAGGCGGCGTGCCCGTAACGGCCGCCGAAAAAGTAGTAGAAAGCGGAGGGTTACAAGCCGAATAATCCGTTGCAGAAAGCACCGCTGCAGGCGGAGCAAAGATTTCTACAGAGTCTTCGTAAAATGCACTGCATCCGTTGTCATCTTCTATCAGCAGGAGCACATCGTAAATACCCGGTGCTGTAAACGTATAATTTATGGAAGAAGACGTTGGAAGCAAAGGCCCCCCTTCAATTACCCAAAAGCGATTGAGAAATGCTCCGGATGAATACGAGGTTACATCGGTAAAACTGATGTTAACAGGCGGGCAACCGGAAAATGCCGAAGCCGTGTAAAGCACTTCAGGGGCATCAAAGAGGACAAGGTAATCCGCCAGGTATCGGGTATCACAACCCGCCGGACCGCAAACGGTCAGTTCAACATCGTAATTGCCGGGGATATCAAAAACGAAACTTGGATCCTCCAGGGAGGAAAATCCAACTACTGCTCCGACGTCGTTGTAAATGGCCCAGGTCCAAGACGTGACCGTACCCGTGGACAGATCGCTAAAATTCACCAACAGCTGCTCGCATCCCGTGGTGGAATCGGCGGTAAAATTGGCGGTGATTTGCCCCTTGGCAACAAAGCCTGAACCCAAAGCCAAAAAAATCCATATGATTAATCTGGACAGGACACTGCGGTCAAACCACAGCAGGACATCGGAAAGCCTCAAATGCATTCGGGTGTAAAGTATTCGTTACGTGTACGTTAAGCCTCCCGTTTCCCCATAGCAAGGTACGGAGAAGATGGGGATTTACGATGCCCTTTCTACCATTTTTACCCACAACTTCCGCGGTGTGGACAAATGCCTAAATTGGGGCCTTATGAATCATGGCTTATGCACGTTTAGCGTTATTCCACTTCGCAGGGAACCCTCCCATAGAAGCGAAATGGTTACGCAATTATTGTTTGGAGAAACCTGGGAATTGCTCCGGGAAGAGGGAGAATGGCTCCTAATCCGGATCGATGCTGACAGTTACGAAGGGTGGTTGGATCGCGCGCAGGCGCGGTTGCTCAAAAATCCCCTTCCCCCGACAGACTCCCCTTGGTGCACCTTGGATTTGGTGCAAAGCGCTACCAGCAAAGACCGCCACGTGCTGCTTGTTTTGGGCAGTGTTTTGCCTCAGTTTGACGGGTTAAACTTTAAATTACAGCAAGAAAAGTTTGTCTTTAACGGCCAGGCCGTGGAAGCCGGAAAGGTGGCACCCGCTGCGGCCTTTGCAGTTAAGGTGGCCAATAAGTTCCTCGGGGCGCCTTATTTGTGGGGAGGCAAAACGCCCTTTGGAATAGATTGCTCCGGATTGGTGCAAGTAGTCTGCAAAACCGCTGGAGTATCCCTTCCGCGCGATGCTGCTGATCAAGCCCTGGTAGGAGAAACGCTTGATTTTGTGCACCAGGCAACAGAAGGAGACCTCGCTTTCTTTGAAAATGAAGAAGGCAGAATTGTCCACGTAGGCATGCTCTGCGGTCCCGGCCGCATTCTTCACGCCTCCGGGAGCGTGCGAATCGACGCTCTGGACACCCATGGAATTTTTCACGCTGAAAGGAAAAAATATACGCATAAACTAAGGCATATCAAACGTTTAAATTGGAATGCTTAAAGTTTTAAATCAAGATCAGGTGCGCTGGATGGACCAGGAAACCATCAAGCGGGAACCCATCTCCTCCATCGATTTGATGGAGCGCGCGTCGCGCGTCTTTAGCGGGTGGTTTCAAAAAATTTACCCCAACAGTCAACCCGTTTACGTGCTGGCTGGAACCGGGAACAACGGCGGGGACGGATTAGCCGTTGCCCGTCATTTGATTCAGGCGGGTTACCCGGTAAGTGTTGGGATAGTCTGGTTTCAAGCGCCTGGCTCCGACGATTTCCGCCTGAACCTGGAGCGATTAGAACGGTTGCACCCGCCGCTGGTCCATATGCATCAACCCGATGATTGGCGGGCAATTGAACCCGGCACAATCGTCGTTGATGCGCTTTTTGGTTCAGGCCTGAACCGCCCCTTGCAGGGACTGGCAGAAGCGGTGGTGCAGCGGCTCAACAGTTCCGGTGCCGAAGTGGTTTCCATTGACCTCCCCAGCGGCCTCTTTGCCGATGCCCACACCAAAGGTACGGCGGTCCGGGCATCTCGTTGCCTGAGCTTTGCGGCTCCCAAAAAGGCCCTTCTCCTGCCAGATTCGCAGGCCTTTTGCCAGGCTTGGGATTGGCTCCCCATCGGATGGTTTCCCGGCCTGTCCGATACCTTGCCCGCCGGAGATTTTTGGGTGGAAACCGCCGACCTTGCCGCAAGTTTTCCACAGCGCCAGCGGTTCGGGCACAAGAATTTGTACGGGCACGTGCTGGTTGCCGGGGGAAGGACTGGTATGCGCGGAGCAGCCTGGTTGGCCGCAGAAGCAGCCTTGCGAGCTGGAGCGGGTTTGGCGAGCTGCTGGTTGACCAATCCCGGTGCAGATCACTGCCCCCGGACGCCTGAAATTATGCACCCTTCCGATCCTTCCGGGCTGCTGAGCAGCGCAGTGGTTGCTGCAGGGCCTGGCATGGGCAAGGACCATGACGCAAAAAAACAATTAGTGCTGATCCTGACCACGTCGGCCCTTCCCCCGATTTTGGATGCCGATGCACTCAACCTGCTGGCAGCGCAACCCGACTTATTGAAAAAACTGCCCCCTGGCTCCATCCTGACCCCCCACCCCGGCGAGTTTCAACGCTTGTTCGGGGCAACAGCCCATGGTTTTGATCGCCTGGAACGCCTTCGGGCAGCGGCCGTGCAACTGCGCAGCACCATTGTCCTCAAAGGCGCGCACAGCGTTACCGCCACCCCCGAAGGGCACTGCTACTTCAATTCCAGCGGCAATCCCGGTATGGCTACCGCGGGCAGCGGCGATGTGTTGACCGGAGTCATTGCCGCCTTGCGCGCCCAGGGGCTGCCCGCCGAAAAGGCCGCGATTGCAGGAGTTTGCTGGCATGGTCTCGCCGGCGATCGCGCGGCCCTTGCCCGGGGGCAAGCCGGGCTTTTAGCCAGCGATCTGATCCGCGAGCTCCCGGTCGTTCGCAACCTGCTCAGGGCAACTTCGCCAAACCCGCAACTGGGATGACAAAGAAAAAATTAGTGGTGTTGAGCGGCGCAGGCATGAGCGCCGAAAGCGGTATCCCGACGTTCCGCGCCAGCGATGGATTGTGGGAAAACCACAACATTGAAGATGTGGCCTCGCCGGAAGGCTGGGCGCGCAATCCTCGGCTCGTCCTCGATTTCTACAACCAGCGAAGGCAGCAAATTCGGCGGGCAGAATCCAACGATGGGCACCGCTGCCTTGCAGCACTCGAAGATCTGTTCTCCGTGCAAATCATTACACAGAACATCGACGATCTCCACGAACGCGCGGGCTCTGCCAACGTGCTCCACCTGCACGGCGAAATTCTGAAGGTCCGCAGCACACTCGACGAGCAATTGATTTACGACTGGACCGAAGACCTGCAGCTAACTGATCGCTGTGCAAAGGGCAGTCCCTTGCGTCCGCATATCGTCTGGTTCGGCGAAGCGGTGCCCATGATCGAGCGGGCGGCAAGGCTGGTCATGGGCGCAGATCTGCTTGTGGTGGTCGGCACCTCGCTGGCGGTCTATCCTGCAGCATCCCTGCTGCGTTACGCCCCACCGGGCATCCCCAAATACCTGGTGGATCCCAATTTGCCTGCGGTATCTGGGGTGCCCAATCTTCAGCGCATTGCCCAGACCGCAGCGCTGGGATTGCCCCTCCTGGCCGCAACCTGGCGAAAAGAAATGGCCTGATGCGCGGCAAAACATAGAATTAGCTATGCCAGAAAACCCTGACCCTACTTCGGAACAAAATCCATGGACCCTCTTGAGCCATCGTCAGGTTTACGACAACGACTGGATTGGGCTGGTGGAACACCAGGTGCTCAACCCGGCAGGAAAACCCGGCATCTACGGGGTGGTGCACTACAAGAACCTGGCCATAGGCATCATCCCGGTTCAGGGCATGGATACCTGGTTAGTGGGGCAATACCGATTTCCGTTTGGCACCTACAGCTGGGAAATCCCCGCAGGCGGAGGAGCGCGAAGTGAATCGCCGGAAGCGTCTGCCAGCAGGGAGTTGCAGGAAGAAACCGGGTTTAAACCTGCTCAGCTGGTGCTGATTCAGCAAATGCAGTTATCCAATTCTGTAGGCGATGAGGTGGGGCTCATTTACCTGGCAACAGGTCTAACAAAAGGACCGGCCCAACCAACGGATGAGGAACAGTTGCAAGTGCAGCGGGTGCCTTTGCTGGAGGCCATTGACCGGGTTTATCGCGGTGAGCTCACCGATAGCCTGACGGTAGCGGGATTGTTGAAACTGGATGCCATGATCGCGCGCGGCACCTTTACTTTGCCGGCATAGCCCTAAGCCCATCAGCAAAAAACCATCCTTCCTTTCATGCCAAACCGACCTGTGCAACCGCTGGCAGATCAACCCCTGAACAGCCCTTCGGTTCCGGAATCCCTGCGCTACCTGGACCAGCTAACCCGGCTCATGGACACTGCTTTTCGCGTTCCAGGCACCCAAATTCGCTTTGGTCTGGACGCCATGATCGGACTCATTCCGGGTTTGGGCGAAGGGGTTTCGCTGGTCATCTCGGGTGGATTGGTGCTGGCCATGTTTCGCCACGGGGTAAGTGGGCCCCTGCTGCTTCGCATGGTGGGCAATATGGCCCTTGATGCCCTTGTCGGGAGCATTCCCATCCTTGGCGACTTGTTTGACGTAGCCTATAAAGCCAATCGCCGCAACCTCAAGCTGCTCTTAATGCACCATGAGCAGGGCAAACCCACCAAGCCAGCGCTGCCTTATGTGGTGGCGGCGGCCTTGCTCATCGCGCTTCTTCCGCTGGTGTTCATCGCTCTTTTTGTCTGGGGAATGGCCGCGTTGCTCGGGGCAATGTAACGGCAGCGCGCAACGGTCGCTCAGGTTCAAATGCCCTTCGCCCGAAAAGCTGCCCATGGTCATGGAAAGCTGCCCCTTGCTCGGAAAAGTTGTCCATTTTCCGGAAAAGCTGCCCGTGGCCCGAAAAACCCGCATCCCCTACCCGGCGGGCGGCTCAAGCTCATGCTCCTCAAAAATGACCCCAAAATCGGTGAGCTCGCGAAGCAGCGGCTGATAAACTTGCGGCAGCGTGGGAATGACCAATCCGCGGAGGGAGAGTTTATCCTCCAACACCAGCCGCGCAGCTATGCCCAGTGGCAAGCCTACCGTTTTGGCCATCGCGGTTCGCTCGCGATCGTCGCCGATGACCACCATAGAAGCCTGCACACGCTCCGTCTTTCCTTCTAATTCATATACGTATTTGTGCAACATTACAATCATATCGCGGTCATCGGGCTCCAGTACCCATTTCTCCTCCAGAATTTTTTGAAGTACCTGTGCCGGTGTGGCTTTTTTGAGCCCAATGGGTCGCTTGTCAAAAAGGCCCAGCCACGCGATCTTCTCCATCATCTCGTTCTGGTAATCCATTTTGAGGTAGGCCGCTAACTTCAATTCCGCGGACTGCAGCGGGTCCCACCAGAGAAACGAATTAGTGAACTCGCGATAGGTCATGTGCTCGATACCCTCCATTTCATAGGTATCATCCGTCATGCCGAGTTGGACAAACACGTCCCAGGCTTTGCAGAACCCAGGGCGGCGCAACGTGCCGCGATACAGCGTTGCAACATCCTGAAGCCCGTATGCCTCTGCATACTTCAGGCTGTCGCGGTTTGGGTAACCTTCAAAATACCCAAAGTCGGGCACGTGAAGGGTTTCATAGCGCTGGAACAGGCGGTGGTAGGGGATGTACTTGTAATTTCCGTTGTGGCGAAACTTAACCACCCCTTGACCCGCTAAAACCACATTTCGCGGGTTCCAGGTGAATTTGTACTGCCAGGGATTGTGTTCGTATCCCGGTGCTACCAAACCACCGGTAAAGGTTTCAAATTCCAGAATGTTTGCCCCCGAAGCCCGCAGCTCGTCCAACTTGGCCATGGCTGACATATGGTCGATGCCTGGATCAAGACCGCATTCTTTCAACACCAGAATACCGGCCCTTTCAGCTTCGTTTGCCAGCAGGCGGATCTCATCGCTCACATACGAAGCCGAAAGAAAATGGACTTTTTCTGCCAGACAGTCCTGCAACAGGGGCAAATGCAGGTGTGCAGGCAGCATGGAGATCACAAGATCTGCCTTCCGGACGGCTTGGCGGCGAAGGTCCGGTTGGTGGACATCAAAAAACTCAGCCGCGCCACGCGGATGCCCGTGAAGCTTGGATTGGGCGGTCTCCACATCCAAATCCCCGACGGTCAGCGTCCAATCTGCTTTGACGGCATGCTCCAAAAGGTAGCTAATCAGCACTGTGGCCGATTTGCCTGCTCCTACGAGTAGAATGTTCTTCATGCCTTCCGGGGATTTGCGCGCGAATATAGTCCTTTGCAGGATGAAGGAAGTAACCCTTGAACTTCGGCTGCAGGTCTATGCGTCGGCCGATCAGGCGCCACCGCCCCTCGGCGCTTTGTTGCAAGAGGCAAAAACTGCCATGGAAAGTGCCTATGCTCCTTACTCCAAGTTTCGCGTCGGGGCGGCGGTCCTGCTTGAAAATGGAGCCGTGGTGCGTGGGTCCAATCAGGAAAATGCGTCGTTCCCCGAAGGCTTGTGCGCAGAGCGGGTAGCGCTTTTCGCGGCGGGAGCGCAGCATCCCGGAATTCCCGCTGTTGCCATTGCCGTCATTGCTGACAAACTGGATGAAGGCTGGGTATCGCCTTGTGGCGGCTGCCGCCAGGTGATGTTAGAGACCGAAACCCGGTCAGGCAAGCCCCTGAGCGTTGTATTAACCAATTTGAGCGGCCAGGTAGGCGTTGTTTCCTCGGCGGCTACCCTGCTACCCTGGTGCTTTGACGGGCATTTGCTGTTCCATTAAGCAAAACCGGATAAGCTGGGTGGGCGCAAGGCGCATTCGGGCAATGCTGCGGACAAAACGAGAACCTTGCCACCCCATAAGCGGCTATTCGCCTGAAATGAGCGAACTTTGAAACAGGTTACCCCTGTTTGATTAGTCGCCGATAAAGCCAACGATAAAGCCCACGAAATGCTCAAAAAGACCTCCACCACCGCCGATTACATAGCGCTTGAAGACCAATACGGGGCGCACAACTACCACCCGCTGCCCGTTGTTTTGCAACGCGGTGAAGGGGTCTATGTCTGGGACATTGACGGAAAACGTTATTTCGATTTTCTGGCAGCGTATTCTGCTGTTAATCAGGGCCATTGCCACCCCCGCATTACTGCTGCGCTGGTCGATCAGGCCGAGCGGCTCACGCTCTCCTCGCGGGCTTTCCACAACGACTGCCTGGGTCCGTACGAGCAATTCATAACCGAATACTTCGGATATGATAAAGTTTTGCCCATGAACACCGGCGTAGAAGGTGGCGAAACAGCAGTGAAACTCTGCCGAAAATGGGCCTATGAGGTAAAGGGGGTTCCTGAAAATGAGGCGGTTGTCCTGTTTGTAGAAGGCAATTTTTGGGGAAGGACCTTGGCGGCTATCTCCACATCAACGGATCCTTCCAGTTTCCAGGGCTTTGGACCCTATATGCCGGGTTTCACGTGCATCCCTTACAATGACCTGAAAGCGTTGGAAGAAGCCTTGCGCAATCCCAACGTAGCGGGATTTATGGTGGAGCCCATTCAGGGCGAGGCAGGCGTTGTGGTTCCAGACGAGGGTTATCTGGCAAAGGCCTACGCCCTGTGCAAAAAGAACAACGTCTTGTTTATCGCTGACGAGGTTCAGACGGGCATTGCGCGCACAGGTAAGCTACTGGCCTGCAACCACGAAGGGGTGCGCCCCGATATACTCATCCTGGGTAAAGCGCTGTCCGGGGGGGTATTACCGGTTTCTGCCGTGTTGGCCGATGACCCGATTATGCGCTGCATCCGGCCGGGAGAGCACGGCTCTACGTTTGGGGGTAACCCCCTCGCCTGCCGGGTAGCCATCGCGGCGCTTGAAGTAGTTCGCGATGAAAAATTGGCCGATAATGCCGAAAAACTCGGCCGCATATTCCGCAAAGCCATGGCAGCTGTGATTGAACGGCACCCCATTGCCCGCCTGATCCGGGGCAAAGGCCTGCTCAATGCGCTGGTCATCAACGACAGTCCGGAAGGACAGGTGGCCTGGAACATTTGTCTGGGTATGCGAGATCGCGGACTGCTGGCCAAACCCACGCACGGCAACATCATCCGCTTTGCCCCTCCGCTGGTGATCAACGAAGAGCAAATTCTGGAGTGCGTGGACATCATTGACCGCACGCTCGCTGATTTTTGAACGTTCGTTTACCGCTTACAAAGACCGCAGGCTGCGTTATGCCAGATCGCGATCCAGGTGCAAGCTGTGGGTGCACGTTAGGGTCTCTTCTTCTACATTGGAGGCAATAACCACCAGCCGGCTGCCCGCGCAGCGTTCCAGGGTTTCTTTGAACCATGCCTTACCGGCTGCATCCAGGTTGCTGGTCGGCTCATCCAGCAACAACAGTTCCGACTGGCTGTAAAACGCAAGGGCCAGGCGCACCCGTTGGCGCATCCCGGAAGAAAAATCGCGCAGTGCTTTGTCGGCATGACGCTCCAGCCCGGTATCTGCCATAATGCGGCCGGCATCCCAGCCTGGCAGCCAGGGCTTCAACTGACCGTGAAACGCAAGGTGTTCCCGCAGCGTAAAGGGGTCTATCAATTCCAGGTAAGGAGCCGCCAGACTAACCCGCGTATAGACCTGGTCAACCGGAATCTGCTTCTCTTGTTCCAGCCAGCGCAAGGTTCCCGAGGTCGGGCGAAGAGCCGCAGCGAGCATGCGCAACAGCGTGCTCTTACCACTGCCATTAACACCAGTCAGGGCCCATCGCTGCCCGGACTCCAGGTTCAGCGCCAGGTTGCGGAAAACCCAGGTTCGGCGGTAGCGCTTGCCCAGTTCCTTAGCTTCTACTCTCATTGCGGTGCATAAAGCCCTTCATAACACCTCGAACAGAGCGCCGCACAAAGTCCAGAATCTGGTCTTTTTCCGGAGAGGCCTGAATTTCCGTATCAATGATGTCCAATGCGCGTGAAACATTATACCCCCGCACGTACAAAATGCGGTAGATGTCCAGGATGTGGTTGATGGTCTCTGAGCTAAAACCCTTTCGCCGCAACCCTACCGAATTGACCCCGACGTAACTGAGCGGATAACGCGCTGCTTTTGTAAAAGGCGGCACGTCTTTTCCCACCAGTGAGCCCCCGGAGATAAACGCATATGGCCCAATTTTGACAAACTGGTGGATAGCACTCATGCCGCCGATGATGGCGTGGTCTTCAATCTCGATATGCCCCGCAAGGGTGGTGGCATTCGCCAAAATGCAATGGTTGCCAATAATGCAATCATGGGCTACGTGCACATAAGCCATCAACAAACAATTGTCGCCGATGGAGGTGCGGTTGTTGGCCTGCGTGCCCCGGTTGATGGTGACACACTCGCGGATGGTGGTGTTGTTGCCGATGATAACCTCCGTCTTTTCGCCCGCGTATTTTAAATCCTGGGGAATGGCGGAGATGACTGACCCTGGAAAAATGCGGCAATTCTCGCCGATGCGGGCACCTTCCATGATGGTGACGTTCGGACCGATCCAGGTTCCGCGACCAATAACCACATCTTTTGTTATGGTTACAAAGGGCTCGATGACCACGTTGTCCGCAATGCGGGCATCGGGATGGATGTAGGCCAGTGGCTGGTTCATTCGAGGCCTGGTTTTTTGCGAACCTGAGCCACCAGTTCGCCTTCGGTGACCACCTGATCGCCAACAAAAGCGGTGGCCTGCATTTCGCAGATTCCCCGCCTGATGGGCCTGAGCAATTCCATTTTCATAATCAGGGTATCGCCGGGCACGACAGGGCGCTTGAAGCGCGCTTTTTCAATGCGCAGAAAGAGCGTCTCGTAATTTTCAGGATCGGGGTATTGGTTCATCACCAGAATTCCGCCTGTCTGTGCCAGCGCTTCAATCTGCAGCACGCCTGGCATAATGGGATGCCCGGGAAAATGCCCTTGAAAGAAATGTTCGTTCATGGTCACGTTCTTGATGCCCACAACGGTTTTTTCATCCATGGAAATGATCTTGTCCACGAGCAAAATCGGAAAGCGGTGCGGCAGCAATCCCAGGATCTGGTTGATGTCGTAAACCGGGGCTTGGTTGGGATCGTAAACCGGAACCTCTACTTTGAATTTATTCTCGCGAATCAGCTCGCGAATTTTTCGGGCAAAGGCAACATTGGCTGCATGCCCCGGCCGCGTGGCAATGATTTTGCCTTTGATCGGTTTTCCTGCCAGCGCCAGATCGCCGATGACATCCAATAACTTGTGTCGGGCCGGCTCGTTGCTGTAGCGAAGTTTTTTGTCGTTCAGGATTCCATTCTGCTTAACAGTCACGTTTTTCTTGTTGAACATGGTGCGCAGCCGCTCCAATTCATCGGGCTTTACCTGACGGTCCACCACCACAATGGCATTGTTTAAATCGCCACCGCGAATCAGTTTAGCTTCGTAGAGCTGCTCCAGTTCGTGCAGAAAGCAAAACGTGCGGGCATCGGCAAACGAATCTGCGAATTGGCTGATGTGCTCCAGTTGAGCATGTTGCTGCCCTAGTGCCGGCGATTCAAAATCGATCATGCAGGCCACCTGGAAATCGGCTGCGGGCGAGCCAATGATTTCCACTTTTCGCTCCGGATCGTGGTAATAAATGGCTTCATCCAGGACAAAGTAATCGCGGGGTTGGTCTTGTTCGGTGAGGCCTGCTTTGCGGATCAGGCGGATAAAGGGCGCCGAGCTGCCATCCATGATCGGCACCTCTTCTGCCGTCAATTCCACCATGGCGTTGTCCACGCCTAAACCGGCCAGGGCAGCCATTAAATGCTCTACCGTAGCTACCCGGGCTCCTTTGTGCTCCAGCGTTGTACCTCTGGAAACATCCACAACGTAGTCCACGTCTGCTTTCATTTCCGGCTTGCCCTCCAGGTCAGTTCGCCGAAAGCGAATGCCCTGGTTGACCGCGGCTGGAAGTAGCTTCATCGTGACCGGTTTGCCGGTGTGCAACCCGGTGCCTTTAACCGTAATGCTCCGGGAAAGGGTATGCTGCATGTCCGCCATAAACTGCTTAAGGTTCTTGCTGGGTAGGTTGTTGATCTCGGGTCATCCGCAAAACTTGCACCTCTAAGGCGCGCAGCCTCGCTTCCATTTCAGGCAGTGTTCGGTACACCACCTGTGCTTTTAACTCGCTTCGGTAGGGTCCTGCCGGTGATCCGGTGAGCGCTGTGCCTGGCTCTTGAACTCCCCTGTTAACGCCACTTTGCGCATTAATGCGCGTGCCGTCGGCAATGTGAATATGCCCAACAAGACCGGCCTGGCCACCCACCTGGACGCCCCGACCAATCTTGGTGCTGCCGGAAACACCGCTTTGCGCTGCGAGCACGCTGTACTCCCCCACTTCGACATTGTGCGCCAGTTGCACAAGGTTATCAATTTTTGCGCCGCTTTTTACCAGGGTTGAACCCATGGTAGCCCGGTCAATGGTGGTATTGGCGCCAATTTCAACATGAGCTTCCAACCGGACATTGCCCAATTGGGGAATCTTGCGAAAACTGCCATCGGGTTGCGGCGCAAAACCAAATCCATCCGAACCAATAACGGCGCCGGCATGAAGGACACAGTCCGTCCCAATTTCGCAATCATCGTAAACGACAACACCGGGGTGCAAAATGCTGCGCGCCCCAATCCGCACGTTTCTACCGATACAAACCGCGGGATGAACCTGCACCCCTTCGCCCAAAACACTGCCTGAATCAATGCTGGAGAACGGACCTACCCAGACGTTTTCGCCAATCTGCGCGTCGGGATGCACCCAGGCCTGAGGCGCCAAACCCCGCCTGGGCTTGCGATCGTCTTCGGAAAGCCGCTCCAGCACCCTGGCAAAACTGGCATAGGGATCTGCCACCCGGATCAAGGCAGGACAATCCAGGTCGGTACTGTCCAAATCTAGACCGATGACCAGCGCAGAAGCGCGGGTTCCCCGGGCAAAACTGCGGTACTTGGGGTTGGCGACAAAACTGATGGACCCGGACTCGGCTTCTTCAATGCGCGAGGCCCGCTCAATAAGCACTTGGGGGTCTCCGGTCAATTCGGCCCCGAGCCACTGGGCCAATTCACCTGCGCGGATGGGCATAAGACAGCTTCATTTGTGCCGGATTTAGACAGAAACCATCCGCTGGGATGGCTTCAGGAGCGCTCGAAGTGAAAGTAAAACACTAGAAATCAATTACTTACACATTAACTCAAACGCTTAGATTCTTCGGATAGCAAAGATAGTGTTTTACCACGGGATCGGCCAGAAAGGACATGTTCAGCTCATCCGTTGCCTGGCCAAGGTCCAAAAGCCTTCCGTCTTTGTAGCGGATCCGAATGTTCTTCAATTGGCGGTTGTAGGCTGAATTTGCCGTTTTGTCCGCAAAAACAAGATAGCCTGCTTCCTCGGGCGAAAGGGTCCATTGGCGCTGTGCAGCCGCCTGCAAATCCGCCAGCCTTTGTGGCTCGATCGGGTCATTTTGCATGCTAATCCCGAACAATCGCCGGTCAACCAGAGCGGTAGCCAGCAAGGCCAGCACCTTATCGGGCGATTTGCTCCAAACTTTTAAGGCAGACCAGATGTCGCTGTCGTCCAATTGCGCGAAGATTTCCAGGAAGTCCCGATCGGCAACAGCCACTTTGGCAGCAGGTTGCTGAAGCATCCACAACAGCGGCGGGGAAGCAAACAGTGTTTGTCCGTCCAGCGTCAGTTCACGGGCCCTGGCCAGTGCGCGGATCAGCATCTGCTCGGCACACAAAACTGTCTTGTGCAGGTAAACCTGCCAGTACATGATGCGCCGGGCCACAATAAACTTCTCTATAGAGTATATACCCTTTGCCTCTACAACCAAACCCCCATCCGGAGCCAGGTCCAACATGTCCAGGATGCGGTTCGTCCCGATTTGCCCCTCGTGAACCCCGGTAAAATAGGTATCGCGGGTCAGGTAATCCAGACGGTCCACATCCAACTGCGAGTTGACCAGTTCATGAAGGCAGCGCTTGGGATGCTTTCCGCTAAAGATGGCCATCGCCGTAGTGAGCGGCTCCCCCATCTCTGCTTCCAATGCGCGCATGAAAGCGAGCGAAAGGCCCTCGTGGTGCAGGCCAGGAACGAGGGTTTTCTCGAGCGCATGGCTGAAAGGCCCGTGCCCAATGTCGTGCAACAAAATGGCCGCTGCAGCACCTTCTCGCTCTTGCTCTGTGAAAGCATGGCCCTTCGCCGATAAAACGCCGAGGGTCTTATCCATCAGGTGCATCGCCCCCAGCGCATGCTGAAAGCGCGTGTGGATGGCACCCGGATAAACAAGACTGCCCAAGCCCAGTTGCTGGATGCGGCGAAGGCGTTGAAACCAGCGGTGCTCGACCAGCCGAAAGACCCGCTCCGACCCTACCGAGACAAATCCGTAAACCGGATCGTTAAAGATTTTGGTAAATGCCAAGGCGTTTGGTTTTTGCCGGGGCGGAAGACCCGATGACCCCTTTGTGGACGGCCTGGGTCCAGAATGCCGCGCTTCCCTTCCTGATTATCCGGCGGCATACAAAACTAAGGGGATCCGTCGTTAGTTTGCCGAAGATGCACGCCGCGAATCAAAGAACCATTTATCCACAAAAGCCTTCCCTATGCCTATAACCATCCTTTGGGCGGACGACGAAATTGATTTGCTCAAACCCCAGTTGATGTACCTCCGCGATAAAGGCTACGATGTCATCCCGGTTACCAACGGACAAGATGCGCTGGAAGCAGTGGACAGGCCCGAAATAGATTTGGTTTTTCTGGATGAGAACATGCCAGGGTTGTCCGGACTGGAAACGCTGACCGGCATCAAATCCAAGCGGCCGAACCTCCCCGTGGTGATGATCACCAAAAACGAAGCGGAAGATTTGATGGAAGAAGCCATCGGGTCACAGATTACCGACTACCTGATCAAGCCGGTGAAGCCGCAACAAATTTTGATGACCATAAAAAAAATTACGGACAACCAGCGGCTCGTCACAGAAAAAACAAATGCGGCTTACCAGCAGGAGTTTCAGCGCATATTCAGCTCTATGCACAGCGATTTGGATGCTGCAGGCTGGGCAGAGGTTTACCGCAACTTGGTGTATTGGGAACTGGAACTTGACCGCTCGCGGGCCGACCAGATGAAGGAAGTGCTCAGCATGCAAAAGCAGGAAGCCAATGTGGCTTTCTTTAAGTTCATTGACCGGAACTATGTGGACTGGGTGCAGCATGGCAGCAAATCCGATGCCCCCATCATGTCGCACAATGTGCTGGAAAAAAAGCTCTTCCCGCTCCTGGATGACATTCCCACCTACTTGCTGGTCATTGACAACCTCCGCTATGATCAATTCAGGATTATTCATCCTATGCTGGAGAAGCATTTCCGCATGGTGGAGGAGGATTATTTTTATTCTATTTTACCTACTGCAACACAGTACAGCCGAAACGCGCTTTTCGCGGGCATGATGCCTTCAGAAATTGAAAAAAAGCTTCCCAAACTCTGGCTAAACGATGAAGATGAAGGCGGCAAGAATATGTTCGAAAAGGAGCTGCTGGCTGACAACCTGGCGCGTCACCGTCTGAACATCCGGTCCAGTTACCTGAAAATCGTCAACAACCAGGCTGCCAGAAACCTGCACGATGAAATCTTGCACGGGCTTGATAACACGCTAAATGTAATCGTATATAATTTTGTTGACATGCTTAGCCATGCCCGAACGGAAATGGAAGTCCTGAAGGAACTGGCCAGCGATGAAAGTGCCTACCGATCCCTGACGGAATCCTGGTTTGAACACTCCCCTCTTTTTGACGCCTTAAAGCGCCTGGAGGATCGAAAAGTGCGCATCATTGTCACCACCGACCACGGCACCATTCGGGTGAGGCAGCCATCCAAAGTAGTCGGGGATCGGAACACCACCACCAACCTGCGCTACAAAAGCGGCAAGAACTTGCAATACAGCGAGCGGGATGTACTGGAAGTTCGCGAACCCGCCGAAGCTAAACTGCCCCGGCAACACCTGTCTTCTTCATTTATCTTTGCCAAGGAAGACCTCTTTTTTGTCTATCCGAACAATTACAACCATTACGTGAACTATTTTCGGGATACCTTCCAGCACGGTGGCGTTTCGCTTGAAGAGATCATTGTTCCTTACGCCCTGTTTACCCAGCGCTAACCTTCGCTACCTTATGACCCTACCCTCCTGGCGGGCAACAGTTCCAGGCGACTTGGATGCAATTGCCAGGCAGATCCTGACCAGTTGCGCGATTAGCCGGAAATTTGCACTTTACGGTACATTAGGCGCAGGTAAAACGGCGTTGGTTCGGGCTTTTTGCCGCCAATTGGGGCTGGCGGAGGCTGAAATAGGCAGCCCAAGCTTTGCCCTTGCGAATGAATACGGTCCTGACCCCCTGGTTTTTCACCTCGATTTGTACCGAATAAAACAACCGCAAGAACTGTTCGACCTGGGTCTCGAACGCTACCTGGACGGTCCGGAATACTGCTTTCTGGAGTGGCCTGAGCTGGCAGAACCCTGGTTAGATGGCGATACCGTGCGTCTGAAACTGACGGTTCTGGCTCAGGGTGAGCGGCTCATAGAACGGTTAATCCCGGATAGCTCCCCATCTGTTTCTTCCTCAACGAAGGATTCCAATGGCTGAAGAAAGCAAATTGCCCGGTTTCGCTGAGCTCGCAGCGCAGTCCGGCTGGAAAACACTCGAAAAGCCGCTGGCAACAGGGCAAAAGGGAAACAACCTCTATATCGGTGTGCCCTTAGAGCGCGCCTTTCAGGAGAACCGGGTAGCGCTGGATCCCGATTCCGTCAAAACACTGGTCAACAACGATCACATTGTGGTCATTGAATCCGGTGCAGGCGCGCGCGCGCACTTTTCAGACCGGGAATACGCCAATGCCGGCGCCCGCGTGGTGTACGATACCGAACAGGTTTTTCAGGCCAATGTCATCCTTAAAGTGGCGCCGATCAGTTTGCCGGAGGCCGAACTGTTGCACGATAAACAAACCCTCATTTCGCCCATTCACCTGCCTACCTTAAAGGCTGAGTTGGTGCAAACCCTGATGCGAAAGCGCGTCACCGCATTCGCTTTTGAATACATTAAAGACGAAAGCGGCACCTTCCCTTTTGTGCGATCCATGTCCGAAATCGCCGGGAGTTCGGCCATTCTGATTGCCTCAGAATTGCTCAGCGATTCCACCCACGGCAAAGGCATGTTGATGGGAGGCATTTCAGGAATTCCGCCGACAAAAGTCATTGTCCTGGGAGCCGGTGTGGTGGGGGAATTTGCCACTCGGGCAGCGCTGGGCTTGGGGGCGTTGGTAAAAATATTTGACAATAATATTTATAAATTACTCCGGCTTCAGAACAACATCGGGACGAGGTTGCCCACCTCAACCCTGAACATGGAAATTTTGGCCCAGGAGTTAATGACCGCTGATGTTGTCATTGGCGCCATCCATTCCGAACTAGGGCGCACTCCTATTGTGGTTAATGAAGAAATGGTGGCCAACATGAAGCCCGGTTCCGTGATCGTTGACGTATCCATTGACCAGGGCGGCTGTTTTGAGACCTCTGAGGTGACCAACCATAAGCAACCTACGTTTAGAAAATACGATGTTATTCACTACGGTGTGCCCAACATCGCCTCCCGGGTATCCAAAACGGCCAGCCAGGCCGTTTCCAATATCGTGACCACAACCTTGCTCAAAGCCAGCGACTACGGCGGTTTTGAACACCTGATCCGATACTCTGCGGGCGCCCGCAATGGAGCTTACCTCTACAACGGCTTTTTGACCAATGCGCATTTGTCGCAAAGCTTCGGGTTAAAGTACACAGAACTCAACCTGCTGCTGACCTCGAGCATGTAAAACTGAACAAATGTTCAATGCAGAACGCCCTGCTACGCGCTGAACGCTATGCCGCGCGCTGAATACTCCGCTACGCGCTGAACACCGCTTCCACCAACGCCAAATCGCTGGGTCTGCGCGCTTCAAAAATATGAAAGGCACCAGCCTGGCGAAGCGCCTTGGCCGTGCTCTCGCCTATAGCAATCATGCGTTTACTTTTTCGCTCCGGATAGTGCTCCAGGTAATTGCGGGCATTCATGGGACTGGTCAGTATGGCCAGTTGAACATCGGGAACAACCACGTCCTTTTTGGGGCTGTTGCGGTACACGACCCAATCCACCACATTGACCTGACCAGCTAAACGCTCCTGAATACTCCGCAGGCTGTTTTCTGCCTGGGGAAAAACGACCGTTTGACCAGCAGCTTTTTCGGCAAAATCGCGGCAGCTTTGGTCAAGATCTTGCGGATCAAGGGTAACGGCCACCGGAACTCCTAACCGCCGCAAAGCGCGCGCTGTCCCTTCGCCAATGGCCCCGAAACGACAATGCGCGAAGAGGCGCTGATCCTGTGAGGCAAACAAGCCTGCCGCCGTTCTGCTGCTGAACATCAGCCATTGGCCGTCTGCGGGCCAGGGTCCTGGAACCGGCTCAAAATCCAGCAGCGATTGGGCGTGCACAGAAATAGCATGATCGGCACAGGCCCTTGCCAACACGCTGTCTGGTGCCAGATCGCGGCTGATGAAGATGGAGCCGGGAGCCGGTGCGTGGAGCTTTCGCCAGGCTTCAACAACCAGCACATCCGGATCGGGGTGCTCCAGGCGCAAACGCCGCGGGAAACGCCCGTCAGCACTGCCCAGACTAAGGGACAAATACGAAATACCATCCTTTTCTTCGGCATAGGCGCCCAAAGGCAATTGGCATCCGCCGCGAAGATTGGCCAAAACCTGGCGTTCTGCCCGAATCAAAAAGGCCGAATGAAAATCATTGATTTTGGCCAAAACGGCCAGGGTCTCTGCGTCATCCTTGCGCGCCTGAAAAGCTAAGACCCCCTGTGCAGGAGCCGGGGGATAATCGCGAGGGTTGAGTTTGTGCACTTCCAGTCCTTGCAGCGGCAGGCCCAGGCGCTCCAGCCCTGCTCCTGCCAGAACCACCGCATCCAATTCCCCATCCAACACTTTTTGCAGCCTTGTGGGAACATTGCCGCGAACAGGCACCATACCCAGATCCGGCCGCATAGCCAGCAGCTGAGATTGCCGCCGCACCGAAGATGTTCCAACGCGCGCGCCGGGTTTCAGATCCAGCATCTCGCGTCGGTCTATCGCCTGCGGGTGAATCAACAACCAGTCCGAAGGATCAGCCCGATAGGACACCGCTCCGATCACCAGATCCGCCGGCATTTGCGTTGGCAAATCCTTGTGCGAATGCACCGCAACATCGATCTCGCGCTGCTGAAGCGCGTGCTCCAATTCGGCGGTAAAAAAACCCGTGCCGCTCAGCTGGGCAAAGGAGCGGTCCTGAACCCGATCGCCATGGGTGCGGATAATGCGCAACTCGGTGGCCACCCCCTGGCCGCTCAGTTGTTGTTGCAAAAAATGGGCCTGCCACAGCGCCAGTTCACTGCCACGTGTTCCCACTACCAAAGTCTTGGACATCCCGTGAAATTATAGGAACTTTTAGAAATCCAGGTTACCTCAAGGCAAGTAAACGCCAGGGCAAGCGCATATTCAAACGTCTGCGGAAGCGGCCGCGCTGCAAACAAGGCGGGGGAAGGGCTTTGGTCAGGATTGCAAAAAATAAGGACTGGAAGGGTTCATCGCGCTACGCGACGCAGCGGTGAACGGGCTATTTTGCCGTCTTTCAACTGGGCCTCCAGGGCCTGGCGCGCTCCCGTTACAGGCAGGGCCACAAACTTTCGCTCCAGGTAGTCCAACACTTTGTCAAGCGTTTCGCGGCTCGCAGGGTCCATGCCCTGCAAATCGCGGGCAAAGACCTCATCCACTGCGCGGCGGCGGAGCCGCTGCACCTCAGCGGGTATGTTGCTGAACATCCGTTCAACCTGACGCATTTGCCAGGCGCTTCTAAACTCTTCGACAAATCGGGCAATGAGCACTTTGGCCTTCTCCAATTCCTCTACCCGACTGGCTAAGTTGGCTTGAGCAACGCTTCGGAGCGACTCGATGCCCACGTAGCGCAAGGGAAACAGGCTTAAGACCGCGGGGTGTACATCGGCTGGAACCGCCAGATCCACCACAAGTTTGGGGCGCTGGTCCTGTCCAAGCAATGTGCTGTACAATTCGGTATCTACCACAACGCCCGTGGAGCCTGTGCAGGTGATCAGCGCATCAAAGCCCCCTGTATAGTGCGCAAGCTGCTCAAGCGAATAGGCCCTTCCCCCGAGCGAAGCCGCCAGCGACTCCGCTTTGGTCAGGGTACGATTGAAGACGGTATAATTGGAAAAGCCCATGGGCCGCAGGAACTTGGCCATCAACTGCATGGTCTGTCCGGCCCCGATGATCAGGATTCTGGCATCAGCGGGAAGCTGGGCATCGCGCAACGCCCGGGCAGCCAGCGAAACGACTGAAACGGGATTTTCGGCAATGCGCGTCTCGGTGTAGATGCGCTTGGCCGCAGGAATAACAAACTTGAAGGCAATCCGCAGGTCATCGCCTGTGAGGCCGAGCTGCTGGCAATGCTCGTAGGCTTGGCGGAATTGGCGCAGAATTTCGCGCTCCCCGACAACGAGCGAATCCATGGACGCCGCAATTTCGTGCAGGTGGGCAATGGCATTCAGCCCTTCGTAGGCTTGAACGGCCTGCAGAACACCATGGTCGCCATCGAGCGCGATCTCCGGATTGATGTGCGCAAAAAATGCGCTGATAAAATCAACGTCTAAGTGCTGGTCTGCTGTAAAGAGGTACACAACCCGGTTACAGGTTTCCAGATAAAACAGCTCTTCCAGGTTGAAACGCTCCCGCAGCGCCAAACACTGCTGATCGCGGTTATGAGCATCGCCCTGCCGGGAAACGTAGTATGCGTTTAACTGAGTAAGCGGGACACGCTTGTGCGTTACCGTCAGCAGCTTGTATTGCTCCACAAAGGATTCCTTGAGTTGCTTCCAACAGACCAAAACTTCCTCGATGAAAACCGGTCAAACACCACTTTGACAGACCTTCAGGATTGCTTTTCGGTTGGAGCCTTCGGTTTGGTTTTTTCCGGAGGTTTTTTGCCGTGCTCCCACCGCAATTTTCCCCCTGGTTCAGTCGGGTACAAAGTTCCCGCCGAAGCTCCGCTCAAATGTCATGAACGTGTCATTTCGGTGGATGATAGGAATCATTCCAGACTGGATATCAATCATTTGCGGCATCAATCCGGCAATACGGTCAACGCGCCGGATTGCTCGGTATTGCTCCAATTTCCAGCCCGATCGCGCACCCGAATGGAAAAGATCGCCTGCTCGGATGCGGCGGTCGGATCTTTCATGATGGTGCGGGGAAGAACAACAATTAAGACCCCTGTAATGGCAATGGCAGCTCCCTCCGGAGCCAGCGGAGCGAGGTGAAATCTTTCCGTGAGTGGAAAACGCTCGTCGGTGATGTACACCGCGGCCGAATCTGCTTCGGGGAAACCCAGGTCGCCGTCTCCATCCGTATAGGCCAACACAAACACAATGGAGTCTTGAAGCGCGACAATGGTAGAAGGGTTAACCGCCTGTAACTCGATGACGGGTTCAGGGGGAAGGGGATCTGATCCGGACGCTCCACAGCCGGCCAGCATCAGCATGGCCGGTAGTACGCTGAGCAGTTTTGCAGCAAAGGGATCAGGTTTAGCCATGAGCGGTGTTCGGTTGTGGGCAGAACAGCATTTATTCCACCATAAAAGACATCAGCGAGAGGAGGTAATACTGGCTGCCGCTTTCCGGCCATTCTGTGGGTTGGTCGTGCTGGCTGTCCTGCACGTACAACCGGACGAAATAGACGCGGTTGCGCACAAATTCATCCGTGTTAACCACCAGGCGGTGGTAGAAAGGCGCGGACCCCGTAGGGTCAAAGAAAAACGAACCCATCACAGGGCTGGCAGCAGGCAGTACCTGCATGTCCCGGTAGGGTTCCTCCACAATGGCATAAGGGTGGTCGCCAATCCGGGCTTTGTTGAACGTCATTTCAAAACCAGCACCAAAAACCCCTTGATCATCAAAGTCATACACCCCAAAATAAAAGGCAACTTCCCGGCCAGCGGGCAAGCGCATGGGGCTTATGGCATCCAGTCGGTTGAGGTCATAGCGGGTGCTGTCTTCGCGATCGTAGGCCAGCCAGCCGTAAACGGAGGGTTGCACATTGGGGAGCACGGCGTTTACGCCCATCGCATCGGGTGCACCCTGGTCAATCCAGGTTCGAATGGCTTCCAGCTCGCCGGGCGTCAGCGTGTCGTACAGCGGCATTCGCCCTAAAACGGCGTCGTCTGTGGTAACGCGTTCCCACAACCAACTTTTGGCGCGGTTGCCCGGAACCACGCGGTACTGGTAGTTTTCGCCCTCATTGTTTTTGATAACCGGGTGGTAAACCAAGGTCTGGTAAGCGCTTTGCACCGTCCTGAAATCGGGTTCAAAGCTGCCGTCGTGGCATCCTGGCTGCGCGCAGGTTGGGGCGAAAAGGTAGCGGTGCAACCCCAGCAAACTGGAGGAATCCAAAGGCAATTCTTCCAGAACACCCTGGCCGTAATCAATCTGGTCGAAAGGGTTGTCCGGAAACTCAGGATAAACGGGAATGACCGTGCGTTCACAACCGGTCCAAGCCAGGACGAACCCCAATGCCACAACCAGGAGCGCTGAGCGACCAGACTGCTTGCCCGCCCGAAGGTGCAGACCAGCACGATGCCTTCCGGGTTTTATCAGCTTGGAAAACGGGGGAATTGCGTTCATGGTCGGGGCAGCTTAAATCCGGTCTTCTCCGGTCTTCGGGTTTGCACGCATCAGGTCCAGGCTTCATTCAAAACCCTGCCCGGCAACATACCGGGCGGAATGGCGTCCAGAAAGCCCAACGCGTGCGCAATGGTCGGGACGATATCAATGGATTCCCCTACGGGGGACAACGGAGTACCCACTACCCTGCCCTGTGCCACCACCGACGACGGGCCTGCGATGAGCGCAAACACATCGCGAGAGTTTTCATCTGAGGTATGGTCGAATGCGCGCAGCCCATTGGCGTCAACCAGACCATTGGGCTCCAGGTTGCGGCCGTGTTCCGGCATGCAAATCAACAGGGTATCGTTGGCCAACACCGGATGCTGCTGAATTTTATTCCACAGCCAACCCACGGCATAATCCGCTTTGTGAAGTGCTGAGAGGTATTCGCTGAAATTGTCGTGGCAGATATCTGAATTAGTGGTATTAATGACCACCAGTTCCGGTTGAAAGCGATCCAAAATCTTCCATCCGGTTGCGATGTTGGCACCATCACCCGTAAGAAAGTACGAGGGCACACCATCCGGCAAGGGCAAATCGAGGGTATCCGCACCGCTGAGCAAATCCAGATACAGTTGCTGAATGGAACGGGTGTCTTCGTCCGAATTTTTTACGCCCGTAACCTGACCGGGACCTTGGTTAAAGAAGCCGTCCAATTGGGCTTTGATGCCTTGCACCCTGTTCGCCTCTTCCGGATGAAGAGTCTGCAGGCTGCCCAAATACTGCACAGCTGCTTCGCCCAAGCCATAACCAGGCATCAGGTAATTGGCGCCGTACAAGGCTCCGTATTCCGGGTGTCGGCTGAAATTCAACGACGGATAAGGGCCCAACTCGGTGCTGAGCCACCAGCAGCTCCGCGCATTGGGCATGGGATCGCTGTGCTTGCGGTAGTACTCAAAAACGGTTGGGAAATCGGGATTCAGATTGAGGTTCAGTCCCGTATCGGTGTAGTTGCCCGTCATGGCAACCGTATGCCCGTTGTAATGGCCTGTAGGGCCGGAAGCGTAGCGCAGGTTGCGAAAAAGGGTTCCCTGCTGGCTGAGGGGTGTCGATAGCGCCGGCGCCCAAGGACTGTGCACCAGCGAGCCGCCCGGCACGGCACCGCTTAGCATATTGGGCAGGATATTGCCGGATGAACCCGCGCCCTGGGTGCTCAAATAGCCCTGATCCACGGATTCCTGGTTGCGAATGCCACCGGCAAAAAGCACAAAAACCACATGGTTCACTAAACGGCTGCCGCTGCGCGCAAAAACCCTTCCGGAAGGCAACAAAAACGGCGCGGTGAACAGCGACGCCGATGCCATCGAGGAATTGCGCAGAAAGTCCCTTCGTTTCATCAGTAGTAGAGGTATTCGTTGCTCAATAAAAATGCCCGGTAAACCTCTACCACCGTTGTTTCCGGATCCGAAACGATTTGCCGGCTCAGCGCATAGCGCTCGTAAGCCGTAGGCAAACGAAGGAAGAAACGGAGGTAGGTCAATTCTACAAATGCCTCGGGATCGGTGTTCATTTCTGCATCGGATGGCAGCGTGGCCAGGACGGCATTGTCGGCCAGAAAGTGGCTGATGACCAACTCTCCAATCAGGTTTTTGTCTCCGTGAGAAGAACGAAGCAGCGCCAGATCGTTTAATGTTCCCGAAGGAATGGGCCTCAGGTACAATTGCGAATAGGCCGTAGAAACAAACTGGGTGGTAGTTTTCAGTTTATCCTTTTCGGCAGAGGTACTGTACACCGGTATGGTATCAATACCATAGATTAAGTTATCGACAATGACGTCCCGCTCCAGCGTGCGTTCACACGCACCAAACAACAGGACCCATGCCAAGAACAGCAACCTCGCCATGGTCCTCTGTGGCCTTTGCCTGGACCAGGAAAACGACCCGGTCGAAAAGCCCGTATTACTGCGCATAGGATGAACTGGTGATGATGAGCCGTTGCAAGGCCTGGTAATCCGACGTAGGCCCCAATGCATTTAACCCGGCAATCATTTCGGGGGAATCGGGTCGTCGCCCGAGCAAATGCCGATACGCCTCCAACACTACCCCTTCGTAAAAGGGACCGGAATGCGTTGCAATTTCAACGAAATCGCGTTTGGAATTGCCGTCCTGCAAAAACAAGAAACCCGATCCGCCATCAACCATGGTGATGCCCTGCAGCAATTCATAGTCCGTGGGCTTTCGGAAAAAAAGATTTTCAAAAGTGGCCAGAACAAAGTTTTCACTGCCCATATTCACGTTGTCGTAAACTGTGTTGCTCACCAGTCTTGCCAGGTAGTCTTCAATACCGATGGTTCCCGCTTTCCAGTCCAAAGCACCGGACTGCAAATTCAGCAAATCATCGATCAACGGCTCGTAGAAATAGGCGATCGCCGTATCGCCCACAATCAGGGCAATATCGCGGATGTAGCGGTACAAATCAATTTCCGCTTGCACGGTAAGGCTGTCTGTGGCATTGAGGCATTTGCCCCAAAAAAGCACATCGATGTTTCTGAAATACGCACTGCTTTGTTGCAAGTCAGCTACGATGATCGATAAACTGGAATCCGTGAGCCCACCTTCCCGCCAGGAGGCTGTAATGCTGTTCAGTTCCTCAGAAGTGGCCCCGCGACCGAGCAAATCAATGTGGATGCGGTTGACCAGCGTGTGCAATTGAGCCGTGGACATGCCAGCATAAGGCGGTGGGGTATTTCCCCAAATCACCACATCCTCGCGCAATTCCTTATTGCAGGAGGAAAGAATGCCCCATAACAGCAATATCGAAATCAATCGCATAAGCCCAAAAGATACAACAATCCAAATTCACGCCAAGCAACTCTGGCAGCTGGTTTGTGACCTTACAGGGACGGCGTTGCGTCGCTAAGGCCGTCTACTCGCCAATGATCAGCGTGTCGTAGGAGGCTCCGTATCCGCCAAAAACGCCTAAACCACCCTGAATATTGGATGAAACAACTGTTGCTGAGCTAAAAGGTCCGCCAGAGCCCGCGTCAAACTCCAGCGTACTCCAAAAACTGTAAACAGGCCGGTCAATAGAGGCCAGCTTCAGGACTACCGTATCGCCCGCCCAGAAAAAGCCATAGGTATCCTGGTCAAATCCGGCGGAACGGGGTTGGCCCCGGTCCAGGCTAAAGTCAACTGTTTGGCCGTTGAAAAACAGGTCATCAATCACGGAGCTGACCCCAGGATAGAAGGGTTCATCCACATCGCGGGAAGCATTGTAGCGTCGGGTCCAATAGCGGTAGTAATTGCCCAACGTGTCCGGATCGCTGAACCGGATACTGAGCCGGAAAAGCGAATCAACCGCCGGGTCAGGATGCGGACGGGCAAAGATCGAGTCGGGCGCTACGGGAAAAGGCAAATAGGTTGTAGCCGTTAACGTCTCCCCTTCGACCGAAATACTAACCCGATAGGTTTTGCCAGGTTGCCCCAACAACAGCGAGCCCCCAAAGAGATCAACCGTATAAAGGCAAATTTCGGGAAAGGTGGAAAGGCTGTCTTCCGTTACGCCAAGCAGTTCAGCCGCTAACGCCTGAAACTCCTCCGGCAACTCCGACAAGCAAAGTTCAATCAGCGTGTAATCTGCCGTACCATCGTTGATGGTAATCACCGCATCGCGAACAAAAAATTCAGCCAAATTATTGGGGTCAAAAGAACCAAAGAACGGAGCGCTGCGGGTCAGCAGGATAAAGGGAGGCATGCCAGGCTCAATGGATCCTTCAACCACGATCTTCTGCTCGGCTTGGGGCAAATCCACCGTAATGTCGGTTTCACAGGAAGCCAAGAACAGCACGGACAAGCCAAGAATTACAACCGAACTATATAGATATAATCTTCTCATTAGAATCTGAAATTCCAGGTGATGGAAGGAATAACCGGAAAGAGGCTGACTTGCTTAGCAGAAATATCCAGGGTTTCGCTGAAGGCATCGCCTTCAATGTCATAGTAGATAAAGAATGGATTTTTGCGGTTGTACAAATTGTAAACAGAGAAATTGAGGTCCCAGTCAAACGCGCGTGGCCGATCGTCCCGCTTGTCGGGCGAGAAGGTAGCTGAAAAATCCATTCGATGGTAAGGCGCCAATCGATACCCGTTTCGCGGCCCGTATTCATTGACCAAATTGCCTTCAATCAGGTAAAATGAAAGGGGTACCGTCGTAGCCTGGCCGGTGCCGTAAACGAAAATGGAGCTCAGGGTCCAACGCGAAGAAACCTTCCAGGTAACCACTGCGCTGAGGTCATGCCTGCGGTCAAAGCGGGCAGGAAAACGCTCCCCGCCGTTCAATGCATCAAAATAACGCCAGGTGTAAGAAAGCGTGTAGCCAAGCCAGCCGGTGAGCGGTCCTTTGTTCTTGCGAACCAAAAACTCTGCGCCATAGCTGCGTCCCCGGCCAAACACGAAACTCTCTTCAATGTCCCGACCCAATTCCGGCACATAGGAATCTTCAAACTCAATCTGGTTGCGCAAGTCCTTGTAGTAAATCTCCATGGAGGTTTCTACATCGTTGTCCAAAAAGTTCTGGAAATACCCGAGTGAATACTGAATGCCGCGCTGCGGCTCCACAATTCCGGAGGAAGGCACCCACAGGTCAGTGGGCAAGGTGGAGGTGGACGAGGTGACCAGGTGAATAAACTGATTGGTATAGGCCAGCCCTGCTTTCAGCGAAGAGTGGGTACCCAGCGTATACCGGGCACTCAGGCGCGGTTCCAGTCCGTAATAATCGCGGACCTTCTCGCCCCGGGCATACCGCAACGTATCCGATGGAATCTCGCGTTCATCAAAGATCACCTGGTTGTAAGGGCCTACCTGTTGGAACCAGGTACCGCGCAGGCCCACGTTGACGCGCACCCGCGATCCCACGTCGAACTCATCCTGAACATAAAGCGCCAATTCATGCGCAAACTTCTGGTTGAGCGAATCGGTGCTAAACTCCGCGGTGCCGTCGGTGGCATTGGCGCTGTAGGGCGAAAAACGGTGGAACGTATAATTGGCACCAAACTTCATGCTGTGCTTTTCCCCTGGGAAAAAATCGAAGTCCAGCTTGGCATTGTAGTCGCGCACGCCGGAAAACAGCGTAAACGAAAAGTCTTCAAAGGTGGATCCAACCTCGAACTGGTAGTCGTTGTACACCAGCGAGAGGTTGGAAAACAACTGATCGTTGAACAGGTGGTTCCAGCGAACAGTGGCCGTGCGGTTGCCCCAGGGGATGCGCGCGTTGAAATCGTTGTCAGGCGAAACAAACTCGAACACGTCACGGCCGAAGTAACCGCTGGCGTAAAGTCGGTCTTTGTCGGAGAAACGATAGTTGAGTTTTGCGTTGAGGTCGTAGAAGAAATAACCATTCCCTTCGAACTCCGTGCCTTTAATGAAGGGACGGGCCAGCAAATCGGCATAGGTGCGCCGGCCGGAGAGCATAATGGAACTTTTGTCTTTGACCAGTGGCCCTTCCACCGTAAGCCGGGAGGAGATAATGCCCACGCCGCCAGTGGCGTGCCACTCCTGGTTGTTGCCGTCTTTCATGGCAATGTCCAGCACGGACGAAAGCCTGCCGCCGTATTGTGCGGGCATGCCTCCTTTAATCAGGGTGGTGTTTTTAATGGCGTCAGAATTGAACACGCTGAAAAAGCCGAAGAGGTGTCCGGTATTGTACACCACGGCTTCATCCAGCAAAATCAGGTTCTGGTCTGCCCCCCCACCCCGCACATAAAAACCGGAATTCCCTTCGCCCGCCGATTGCACCCCCGGCAACAATTGCAGGCTCTTAAGAATATCAACTTCACCAAAAATAGCCGGCATGGTTTTGATCTGCTCCACCGACAATTCCGTCTTGCCCATGCTGGTGCTCTGCACGTTTTCGTCGGTGCGTTCTGCCGTGACCACCAATTCATTGATCAGAATGCTGTTTTCCTTGAGCGAAACGTTCTGGCGCAAATCAGCCTGCAGCGAAATCAGCAATTCCTGGCTTTCATACCCGATGTAGGAAAAGCCTACTTTATACTCCCCTGCGGGCAGCGTGATTGAGTAAAATCCGTATAAGTTGGTCACCGTCCCCCTGCCTGGGTCATCCGCCAGAAAAACACTCGCCCCGATGAGGTCTTCACCTGAACCCGCATCTTTAAGGTATCCGGACAAGGTATAGCGGGTTTGAGCCTGTGCTGGAACCACTAACCAAGACAATACCAGCAAAACGGCAAAAAATGCCTTCATAAGTAAAGCGCTATTAACCAGCAAAGACGCCGGAACCTGTCCATGAGCAATCGGGCGCAAAACTATCAGTCCTTGCCGGACTGCGGTCATTGTTTTAAAAATTTAACATGCGCCGACTTGTCGTTCTGCAATACCCGCAAAACGTAAAGTCCTTTTGCCAGCCTGTCAAGGTTGGTCAATTCCAAAACCTGCTGTTGGGCCAGCGTAAAATTCTCCTCCATCAACAAGACACGTTGCCCGGTAGCCTGAAAGACTTCAACGGTAGCCGAACCTGCCTCCCAGCCGGCGCCAGCGTACAAGACAGCCCCCGTTGTAACTGGATTGGGGAACAGCGCCAACGCTTCTCCCGAGGCAATGGCCTGCGGCTCAGCCAGTTTGTGGTACGCTGAAGCAAAATCCGGAATGCCGTACCCTAAGAAATCGTCGGGCTGTCGGAATTGGTGGCCGCTGGACTCAATGGCGCGCATGATCTCAATGTTTGTCTTGTCTGGATAGGCCTGCCACAAACAAGCTGCACTGCCGCTGATCAACGGCGCTGAAAACGACGTGCCATTGCCAAAAACCACCGCTCCCGAGAGGCTAACCAATGCGGTGGCCGATCCAACTGCAGCCACATTGGGTTTTACATCGCCGTCTGAGCTGGGTCCCCTGCTGCTGAAGGGTGCATAAACGCCAAAGGCATCGACAGCCCCGACGGCTAAAGCACTGTCGGCGTCGGCGGGTGCACTGATGTACTTCCAGGAGTTTCCGCCCTGGTTTCCGGCGCTGACCACCACCAAAATTCCCCGCGAAGCTGCCCAATCCGCCGCACGGCTAATAATGGTGGTATTGCCGTCCATATCGGCATAGGTATGGTCAAATGCGGAATCTTCTGAATCAAAAGTGGTATAGCCAAGCGAAGTATTGATAATATCCACACCTTTCATATCCGCGCGTTCGGCGCCCATCAGCCAATAATCTTCTTCCACGATCCGCTCAAACTCCTCCACTTCCGTCAAGTAAAAGGCAAAACGGGCCAAAGGAGCGGTTCCCTCAAATTCACTGGATAAGAAACCGGTCATCGCCGAAAGTACCGCTGTGCCATGACTCGAGTAGTTAAACACAGAGTCGTTATTTCTATAAAAATTCCATTGATCTGCGATTCCGTTGTTCCCGCGCAATCGGGCAAATTGCCGAAGCGTATCCGCCCCGCGCCAACCGGCATCAAAAACCCCGATGACCATTCCTCCACCCGTAAAACCCAGTTGGTGCAGGTAGTTGGTGCGCAACATACGAACCTGAAAATCGGCCTGTCCATAAACATAGGGTGGCAGCGGGTCATCCTCCACAACCTGACCACCGGATTGCCGCATCGGGGGAAGGGCTCCTTCACCCAGGGCGGCGGCTTCCTCTCCGGCAGCCCTCCCGCCCGTTGCCTGGGGCCCGGCGAATTGATCCGCCCAAAAAGGTCGCAACAGGTTTGACGGCCCTTCGGCCTCCAATGACTCCGGTTCTGCCCGGTACCGCCGCACCGGCAGAATATTTTCCACAAACGGCAATGCGGCCAACCCGGCCAACTGCGCGGGATGTTGTACTTCTATACTTGCGGCATTCAACCATCGGCTGTGCCCGCGCAACGTAAGCCCTTCCACCGCTTGCAACTGATCAAGGTAGGGCGAATGGACAGGTAAGTCGAGCCAGGAAGGCGCAATGTTTTGGCGATGCCTGCGTTCCACAGCGCGCTGCGTCCAACCGAGCGCTGGATCCAACAAGTCTGGGGCACGCAAACGGGTCTGGACATCCGGACCCTTGTCGCTGAACATGACCCAATAGCGCTGAACCCGCAAAGCCGTTCTGCTCCCGGTTTGCTCTCCTGAAGGTTGAGCAGCAGCGGCAAAAGGGTTAAGGACGGATAAACACAGCGAAACGAGCAAAGGGAAAGTAACCTTCAAGGTGGCAAGCATAACATCGGAGCTTGCTACAAAGAACGGCAGTTTTCAACCGACAGGCACCCTGTCCTTAAACCCGGGGTTCATTCCCAGCGGATCAACTGCTGCTCGACGCTGTACCCGCATTCCGCCTTTTCGGCCCACGGACATTCCGGGCAGATGGTTTGCGTGGTCAGGTGCTCAAATTTGCGCCAGACCAGGCCTACACCAGTTGCGTAACGTTCAGAAGCTGCGTTGTACTCAATGAGGTTTTGCTCGCCAATTTGATTGACCGTCAGCGTGGAATCAAAGCTGAGGGCACCAAGGGTTGTCGGAAGGTGAAGGTCTTGATACGCATAGGTCCAATCATAGAGGTAGGCCAGGTTGTTGCAGGCCTCCACCGTGGGAATGTTTTCTAAATCGCTGAAAAACAAGTGGCCCTGCCAATCCGAGCTTTCTTGAACGGGAAAAACCAGTTTAATCGACCGCAAGTTGTTTTCCACCCATTCGGCCCTGTTCTGCCAAATCCGGGCAATACCTGTCTGGTGATAGCGCCAGGCGTCGGCCGCTGACCGCCGCCGGTAAGTCAACACCGGAAAGGACGGCCGGCCTTCTAAATCCGTGTATTCCTGACCCAATTCCTGGCGGATGAACCAGCGCTGCGTATCGTTAGGGACCGTTTCGCGGTACAAAATGCTGTCCAATTGGTACTCCCATACACGACCGCTTTCCAGCGGAAAATACTGTTCGTAGCGAGGCTGTTCAGGGAGTGTTTCTGTTTCACAGGCAGCCAGCATGAGCAAAAATGCCACGAGCATTGACCCGGCAAAAACCCTGGGTAAACGCAAAGGCGGGTTGGTTATCGCTGCAAACTGGTGGGCAAGTTTCATGGCGAAGGGATGCAAAGGGTTTGGCAAACAATCAGGAAAACGCCGCGGTTTCGGGAGCCAAACGGGGCAAGTCAAAGCTCGATTCTATGTGTCCACCGCCGATCAAGTCTTCACCGTCAAAAAAAACAGCACTTTGACCTGGAGCAATGGCCGAAACCGGGCCGAGAAACTCCACCCGAATCCGCGTTCCTTTTATACGATCCTGCTCTGCAAAAAGTTGGGCCATAGCTCCGCCATCCTTGTACCGGATTTTGACCAATGCTTCGTGCCCAGGGGCCAGATCCTTGTATTTCTGTAAATTAACATTGCGAACGATCATGCCGGAACGCTGCAGTTCCTGGAGGGTCCCCAGCACGACGGTATTGGTTTCCGGCCGGATTTCAGTCACGAACATAGGCTCTCCAAAGGCTTTGCCCAGTCCCTTTCGCTGGCCTACCGTAAAGAAAGGGTAGCCATCATGTTCACCAATAACATTACCTGCCGAATCCACGAACGCGCCTCCGCTAACCCGCTCCTCCAGCCCTTCGACCCGTCTTTTTAAGAAACCCCGGTAATCATTGTCGGGAATGAAGCAGATTTCGTAACTCTCGCCTTTGCTGGCCAGATTGGGATAACCCATCTCACGGACCATGGCCCGGATTGCACTCTTGCGAAGCCCGCCCAGCGGAAACATCGTACGCGCCATGCATTCCTGACTAAGGCCCCACAGCACATAACTTTGATCCTTGGAGTCGTCCAGACCACGCGAAATGACATAACGTCCGTTTTCCTGGCGAATGCGCGCGTAATGGCCCGTAGCAATGAATTCGCAATCCATAGCATCTGCCCGGCGCAACAGCGCATCCCATTTAATGTGGGTATTGCATAAAACACAAGGGTTCGGCGTGCGGCCTGCCAGGTATTCTTCGACAAAATCATCGATGACCGATTCGCCAAACTCTTCCCGGATATCGATAATGTAGTGAGGGAAACCCAGGTCAACTGCTACCTGGCGCGCATCGTTAATGGAATCAAGGCTACAACAACCGGTTTCTTTCTTGCTTCCGCCAGCGCTGGCATAGTCCCAGGTTTTCATGGTCATGCCAATAACCTGGTAACCCTCCCGGTGGAGCAAAATGGCGGCAACGGTAGAATCCACACCGCCGCTCATAGCCACTAAGACCCTTCCCTTGCTGCTCATAAGGAGCAAAGTTACACACGCGGGCAAGTGTTCCAGCCTGCCAGGGAAAAACTAATGGGCTGTGGATTGTTTCTCTTTATTTTAGCCGCGTTGAGCGATGCCTGGTTGCTGTTTGTGGTGGATACAATGCCAAGTAACTACATAAATTAATTTATTATGTTTAATAAATCTATTATTTATTTCGAAAAAACGTCCGTGGCTTCACTCGGCTTTTGCCCCTGGGTAACGTCCATAACCTATTTATATAGATTCTTAGCATTCGTTTCGCTGGTTGCTCTTTGGAGTTTACCGGCTGAAGCGATATCAGTGCCGAAGACGGAAGCGAATGATTCGGAAGATTCCGGAATCCACGCTCCCCTTGCCCCTTCCCTGCTGTGGAGCATCACAGGCAATGGCCTTGCAGACAGCTCTTGGTTGTATGGAACCATCCATTTAATTGGGCAAGATGACTTTTTTGTGCGCCCGGCGGTAGAAAGAAGTTTTGGCCAAAGCAAACAGGTGGCTTTTGAAATAAAACTGGACGACATGGCGATGCTATTGAGCATGAGTCAGATGCTCCTTCTGCCAGAAAACCAGACGCTCAGTTCGCTTCTGGAACCTGAATTGTACGAAAAGTTACGGTCTTGGCTGGAAGACAGTTTAGGCTTAAGTATGGGTACTTATGAGCGCCAGAAACCCTTCGCATTGCTTCAGGCAGTAACCATGTTATTGCTTCCGGAAAACCCCGCGTCTTATGAACTGTATTTTTTGATGGAAGCCAAGGCCCAAAACAAGCCTATTTACGGTCTGGAAACAATTGCTGACCAGCTGGGTATTTTTGACTCCATACCCGCTTCGGAGCAAGCGCTCTGGACATTGGAAACCCTCCAAAACCGGGATTCCATGACGCTGCTTTATCAAGAACTTGTCCATGCCTACAAAAATGAGGACTTAGAAACCTTGGATAAACTGATGAAGGAGGAAAGCCCGGAGTTTGAAGCCTACGCCGCTGTGCTGCTGGACGACCGCAACAAACGCTGGATTCCTGACATTGAAAACCTGGTAAAGGAGCAATCAAGCTTTATCGCGGTTGGTGCCGGTCACCTGGCGGGTCCGCTGGGTGTCATCGCACTGCTCCGTCAAAAGGGGTACCAGGTTGAACCAGTGCTGCATTAAATTCAATGAAAGCATCTCGTTTTTATATAATAATGACTAACTCAACTATTTCCATGTCATGATTGAAATTGAACAATTGTCCAAATCGTTTGAGCTGAACAGACGGCAGCGCAAAGAAATGGGCTCCGATTTTTCGGGTAAAACCGTGTATGCAGTGCGGGATGTCAGTTTAACGGCAAAACCAGGACGGATTTTTAGCCTGCTCGGAGCCAACGGGGCAGGAAAAACGACCACACTCCGTATGGTGGCCACGATGTTGCGGCCCAGTGCCGGAACGATTCGTGTATGTGGAATGGATACCGTTCGGGATGCGGCTGCAGTTCGGAGTAAACTAGGTTTTCTCACCGGTAGCACTGGTTTGTACACCCGTCTGACTCCGGTGGAATTGTTGCGCTATTTTGCAGACCTCTATGGTATGCCACGCGCGCTTTTTGAGCAGCGCAAAAATCATTATTTTGATTTGTTTGACATGCATCCTTTCGCTGACCGTCAAATCGGCAAATTGTCCACTGGGATGAAACAAAAAGTGTCCATTGTCAGGACAGTTCTACACGATCCGGATGTGCTGGTTTTTGATGAGCCAACCTCTGGCCTGGATGTGATCACCGCCCGAAACATTATTGAACTGATTCGCGATTGCCGCACTCAGGGAAAAACCGTCATTTTCTCTACCCACATCATGAGTGAAGTAGAAATGCTCTGTGACGATCTGGCCATCATTCACAGAGGATCACTCGTTTATTCCGGTACATACGAACACTTTAAAAGCAACATGCAAACCAGCAGTTTGTCCGATGAATTCGTTCGCCTGGCAACTAGCGCAGAAAAAGTATGAGCAATATCCGCACCATTTTCCTCAAAGAGCTCAAGGATGTGCTCCGCGACAAAAGGACTGTTTACGCCATGATTTTGGCGCCAGTCCTGATTTATCCGCTGATCATTACTGCGTTCACGCAAGTCATGCGGGTTCAGACGGAAAAGGCCCAAGGAAAAAGTGTTAAAACTGGGTATTGTCGGTCAAGCCCTTCCCCCGGAATTTACAGCGGTTTTGGACCAATTTGGCAAAAGTGAATCAACACTTGGACTATCGTCAGACAGCGCACAATGGATGAGTCTGATCGGTGACAGCCTTGATGTTGTATTAGCATTTCCTGATGATATGGCCCAGAAACTGGACAGCATGGAGCAGGCGACAATTACCCTTTACTATCGGGCAACAGAAGACGATATCCGCTCACGTGTAGATGGCATTTTGGCTGGGGCCCAGCAGTTGTGGCTCGGTCAGCGATTGGAAGCCCTCCAGGTGGATCCGAGGCAAATGGAACCCGTTGTCGTCCGGCGGATTGATTTATCCAGTTCGCGCGAAAAAATTGGCCAAACCTTAGGCGCCATGGTTCCATACTTCTTCATGATTTTCTGTTTCCTGGGGTGCATGTATCCAGCCATTGATTTGGGTGCAGGTGAAAAAGAACGCGGCACCATGGAAACCCTGCTGTCCAGCCCGGCAAGTCGCTTGGAAATTTTTATGGGAAAATTTGGCGTGGTTGCCCTAGGCGGCCTAACCTCTGCTATGTTAGCTATTGGGAGTCTTGCCCTTTCCATACAGTTTAACTCTCAGTCATTCGGAGAATTGCCTCCAGAATTTACGGAATCCATGAGCAGCATGGTCCAGCCTGGCACCCTGGCGATGCTGTTTTTGCTTTTGCTTCCTCTGACCGTGTTTTTTGCCTCAACGCTCATGACCCTTTCCATATCTGCCCAGTCGTTCAAAGAAGCTCAAAGTTTAATAAGTCCCGTTATGATATTGGTGATGCTACCTACCGTAGTCGCTTTTATTCCGGGCATAGAACTCACTACTGCCAATGCCTGGATTCCCATCTTCAATGTCTCGCTCGCAGCTCGCGACATTTTAGCTGGTACCTTGACAACCGAACCCTTTCTCATTGCCGTTGTCTCCCTGTTTGCACTCGCGTTGCTCGGCATGCTAATCAGCCTTCGATACTATAAGAGTGAGCGCAATGTTTTGCCTTCATAATTTTGCGCACCAGTAAAAAAACGGCCATCACGGGCGAAGGGGGAAAGCATCATTCCCCTGCCCGCTGAGAAGAAATTGGATTCAGCGCATTACCATGCCAAGGACAAAACTTCCAACCCGGGGATAGAACCTTTCCGTCCACCGGGCACACCCCAGGGGCTAACAGAGCTGTAGGAGGATAAATCCATTCAAAGGACTCATCCAGATAGCGGACAACCACCTCATAAGCCTTTTCGGCCTGGTGTTTATACATATCGGGAAGAGCAAACAGCCCCAAGAAAACCTTATCGGGCTGATTTTCCAAAACATTGGCCACCATAGGTCTAATCCTATCCAAAAAAACCTGCAAATCCTCATCCAAGGCCAGGAAGGAATAGCTTGGGAGCGTACCACTGCCTTTAACGGTTAGCTTAAGGTTCTCTGCTGAAAATTGGGCACTCACGGTCGGCACGGCGGCAATCAAAACGCAGTCACGAAGTTTTGTTAGGGTTCGCTGCCGGACCAACTTCTCTTCTTCCCTTAAATCTTCGGGCCAAGTTTGTTCCCAAAACTCAACTGGGATAAACCAAACTGCCTGAAACGACGAGATCCCAGCAGGAATACGCAGGCCCTCCTCTAACAATAAACGAGACAAATCCGCTTGAGCTTTCCCGGATAGGAAAGAAGACAAAAAACATACTAATAATATTATACTTCTAAATTCAGTATTCATGTCCCGCTTTCTGCAACCCGCTTTGCTAAAATGCGCCAAAATGTTGAAAATCAGAGGATGGCAATTATGTAGATTTGCCCCCACATGCCTTGGCTAACCTTTTTACAAGACAACTGGGAACTGCTCACCATTCCATTGGTCAGCGCCTTTGTGGGTTGGATTACCAACGTTCTGGCGCTTAAGATGACCTTTTACCCCTTAGAGTACTATGGTCTGGGCCCTTGGATTGGATGGCAGGGCATCATTCCTTCTAAGGCAACGCGCATGGCTGAAAAGTCGGTTGACCTCATGCTGGGTAAGCTAATTAACCTAGAAGACCAATTTAGCCGGTTAGACAGCGCAGCCATTTCAGAAATGACTAAACCAGAGCTCCTGCTCATTAGTCGCAAGATTCTGGACCGTATCATGCGTTCGCAGGCACCTGGCATTTGGAATAAAACACCTGAAACCATAAAAGACCAAATTGCTCAGCAAATCGCAGATGATCTCCCCGAAGCTGTGGAGCTCATGATTGCTGACCTCAAAGACAACATCGACGAACTCTTCGATGTGAAAACTACCGTCATCCAGACGCTGATCCAGGATAAAGCCTTGCTCAACGAAATCTTCCTCACCTGCGGTCGCGAGGAGTTTAAATTCATTGAACGATCTGGATTCTACTTCGGCTTCCTGTTTGGTCTTATCCAAATGACCATATTCTTCTTCTACGACCCTTGGTGGGTGCTGCCCCTTGCAGGTGGAATAGTAGGTTACGCAACCAATTGGTTGGCACTAAGGATGATCTTCTCTCCCCTCCATTCAATAAAAATTGGACCTTGGAACATTCAGGGCCTCTTCATGAAACGCCAGAAGGAAGTGGCGGGCGAATACGCAAAAATTGTATCAGAAAGAGTATTAAACACGACTAATATATTTAATAACATTTTATACGGTAAGCGCAAGCCAAAACTTATAGACATAATCACCAAGCGCATTGACACTATCATGCATCACACTACCCAAAACTTCAGATTCCTTTTGGAAATTTTTGCCCAAGAACGCTACATAGTGGCCAAAAACATTGCAGACTATTACTTCATCGACCACTTCCCCATCCTCATCCATCAAATTTCACCTTACGCAGAAGAAGCACTTGACCTGGAAAACACCTTCAAAGAAAAAATGTCCAACCTATCCCCAGCCGAGTTCCAAGGGTTTCTTCGACCAGTATTTCAAGAAGAT
>WGOA01000052.1 GCA_016124275.1 Bacteroidota bacterium | reverse complement strand
TTCTTTTCCGATAAAGTAGGCATCAACACGGGGACGGCCACGTCTTTATCAGAGTTAACCGTTAACGGCGTGGATGAAACCGTAACCATCATCGACACTAATCCCTATGTGCAGTTGGAAAATGCCGGCGACCGCATCGGCTATGTCCGGGCCAGCGGCAACAATTTTCAATTGGCAACGAACTCCGAAAATGATTTTGGGTCCATGGAGTTCCGCACCAACGGCAGCAGCCGAATGTGGATTGACGCCAACGGAAATGTGTCGGTTAGCGCCAGTGGTGCCGTGGCTACGGGGTACAAGTTTAGCGTGGACGGCAAAATCATGTGCGAGGAGTTGAAGGTGCAACTGTCGCCCTGGCCAGATTACGTGTTCAAACCCGAATACACGCTCAAGCCCCTGGCTGAAGTGAAGGCGTTCATCCAAGAGAATCATCGGCTGCCGGGCATTCCCGCGGCATCCGCAGTGGAAAGCGAAGGGCTGAACGTGGGCGAGATGCAGAAGATGATGATGGAAAAGATCGAAGAACTGACGCTCTACATTCTGGAGCTGGATGCCCGGAACCAAATGTTGACCGAGCGGATTTCCGAGCTGGAGAAGTAATTCACGTGGATAAAAATTTGACCATGGCACGAAAAGCCCTTCCCCAGAAATACATAGCGTACGCACTCCTGGCAGTGGGTGTGCTCGCACAACTAAGCTCCGGACAAGCCCAGCAATTGGTCCGCAACCAACTGAGCCCGGATGCTTCCGAATACTTCTACCCGGATGCAAGCATAAAATCCTTTAGGGTTCGGGATGGGGTGCAGATGAACGCTGACAACCTGTTCACGCAATACCGGACCTTGTTTGGACTTAGCGCAGACGACGCAATGGTTCCGGGCCGCGTGGAAACGGATGCCAGCGGAGTGACCCATTACCGGTTTACGCAAGAGTACCGCGGTGTTCCGCTGGAGCACATCAGCTACAACCTGCACGAAATAGACGGTGCCCTGCGCATGGGCAATGGAAAAATTGTGTTGGGCATGGCGCAAAATGCGGCACCTACACTGCGTCCGGAGCAGGTTATTCCCCTGGCCATTGCCGCGGTGCCCGCGCAGCGGTACGCCTGGGAGGATGCCGAAAGGGAAGCCACCTGGAAACGCAAACACAACGATCAAAACGCCAGCCGCTACCCAAAGCCGGAGTTGCTGTTCATGCGCCCGGATCCCAACAGCGATCACGTTGCAGAAAATTACGTGTTGGCCTACAAAGTTGCGGTGATGGCGCTGGAACCGTACCAAACGGAATGGGTGTACCTGGATGCACACAGCGGAGCGTTGATTCACCAGGAATCTGCGATCATGACTTGCGCGGCGGGCTCAGTGAACACCACCTTCAATGGCACCAGAACGGTCTACACGTCGGGGAGTTTCCCGAATTACGTGTCCGTGGACGACTGCATTGACGGTACCCTTTACAGTTACGACAACAACTGGGGCAGCCCGGTACTTTTGTTCGATGCAGACAATTCATGGGCCAGCACGCCCACTACCCGCCGAATGGTAATGACATCGCTGTGGGCAGCCCGCGAAACCAATGATTACTATGACGCCGTGCATGGATTGAACGGATTTGACGGCGCTGGTGATTTTATTGAAATCTACAACAATGTTGAATTTGGCGGCGATTGCGGCGGCTGCAATGCCTCCTGGGATGGCGTCAACGACAACATGAACATCGGTACCGGTGCATCCGGCTTTGATAATCTGGACGATTACAACACGCTGGACATTGTGGGCCACGAATTCACGCACGGGGTCATCGAGGAATCTACCGTGATTGATTATAATGGCGAATCTGGGGCCATCAATGAATTCTTTGCGGATTTCTTCGGGAACATGGCCGAATTCTACGCGGAAGGGGGAACCATCACGGATGCGCGATGGCGTGTAGGCGAAGACCGGCAAAACGCCGATGGCGGCAGCTGGTTCCTTCGCGATATGAGCAAACCCAAAAGACGCGCGAATCCCGATACGTTTGAAGGCTCGTATTGGACCTATGATGTAGGAGACAACAGCACGTACGTTCACCGGAACAGCGGCGTGGGCGGCTACGCTTTGTACCTGATGAGCCAGGGCAATTCGCTGGATACCAACGACAATGGCCACATCTACAGCATCAGTGGACTGGGCCACACGGTGGCGCAAGCCATTGCTTATGACGTCATGCGCTACTACGCAGACGCCGACCCTACCTATGAAGACATCCGCGAATCCTTCCTCTTTGCAGCCAACTTGACCTACGGGAGCTGCTCCAATGAAGCGATCGTGGTTGGTCAGGCCTGGCAGGCGGTAGGCGTAGGGGTGAACAACAGCGAGTACGAAACAGCGGCGTGCGGCACCTATGGAGCCACTTTCCTGCCGCAAAACGTGGATGCCATCAACACGGTATGGAACCGGAATTACTCCGTGATCAGCGGCTGGGGATCGGGTTGCACCACCACCATTGACGATGTAGCGCCAGTCACTTTTCACAGCGCGGACAATGTGCAGTTGTACCCGGGCTTTCACGCGACGGCGGGGAGTCGCTTTACGGCCTACATCCTTCCCTGCGACATCACGGATTATCGCCTGGCAGCGCCGGCTGCTGATTCGCCGCAATTCCCGGGCGAAGGGGACCTTACCTCCGGGCAGGGCTTGCCACAGGGCCAGGTGGCCCTTCGCCCGAACCCGACTTCCGGACCCACCCAGCTCTTGCTGGAAAATTCTGCCGGTTTGTCCGGACAGGTTACCGTGTTCAACAATCTGGGCCAGGTCGCACTGAAGGCTCAGGTCGTGGCTGAAGGAACAGCGACAACGCTGAACATGGACCTGTCCGGACAGCCAGAGGGTTTGTACCTGGTGGAGATCCGGTTGGGCGATACGGTCAGGATGGAAAAACTGGTTAAGCAATAGCCAGACCCGCCAAAAGCACTTTTGCAAGGGCCACCCTCGGGTGGCCCTTCGCTTTTTGCAAATTTTGAAGCACAATGCCGTGCTTTTTTGGCAATGATGTAGTGATGGTGTAGCGCTTTGTGGGATTACAGCAAAAAAAGATCAACTGATGTAGCCATGATGTAGGACGTTATGACAAGAAGTCCCTTGATTCTCAAGACATTGGGACAAACGTTTTAAAAAGATTTACCAACATGAGAAAATTATGCTATCTGATTGTTTTGGGGCTTCTACCCTGGACAACATGGGGGCAAACGGTCATTCTTGACCACGAGACCCCAGGAACAACCAACCCGTTCACCTATTTCGGCAACTGTACCCTGGAAGGGACCAATACAGGCTTGCTGGCTAATCCAGATGCTTCTGGTTTGAACACAAGCGCCAATGTAGGCTCCTTTACCAAGTCGGGCTGCGGAGCAACGTTTGCCGGTTGCTTTGGCAATCCCCCTCCGGCTACTTCAGTGAATCTGGCTACCGACAACCTGGTACGGATGAAAGTCTGGATGGACCACGTTGGATCGGTCTCCCTGAAATTGGAGAACTCCACCAACGGCGGCGCAAACTGGATTCAAACGCAACCGGTTACGGCCATCAACCAGTGGGTTGAGGTAACTTTCAACACGACGATCGGTTCATTTGAAGGCCCCTTCACTCCTGCCAGTGGCTTCAACTACGCCCAGGTGGTGCTGTTTTTTGACTTTGGCGCTCCGGGCACCGGCGTTGACGTGACCTCTTACTACGATGACATTATTACCGACTTTGCGTTGGTCCTGGCACCCATTAACCTGCCGATTACCTGGGACAACCCCGCCGTGGATTACACGGTAACCGACTTTGGCGACAACATCTCGGCCTTAACCACTGACCCCTTCGACGCTGGCAACAACGTCATGAGCACGACGAAGCCTCTTTCCGCGCCTCTTTGGGCAGGTACCACCATGTCGACGCCTGCCGGTTTGGCAAGCCCTATCGCCATTAGCAACAGCGACACCCGCATGAGCGTACGGGTCCTTTCGCCCGATGCCGGCATTCCGGTTCGCCTGAAAATTGAAGATGCCGCTGACCCGACGCGCAGCGTAGAAACGGAAGCCGTGACCACGGTTGCCAATGCTTGGGAGATCTTGATTTTTGATTTTGCCAACGAGGCCCCCGGTACAGCTGCCCTGAACATCAGCTATACGTTCAACAAGGCCTCCATTTTCTTCAACTTTGGCACCGATGGTGCTACAGCTGGCGAAAAAACCTACCTCTGGGACAATGTTGAGTTCATTGGCGGCGGCGGCACAGGCATTGTCCTGATTGACCTGCCCATCACGTTTGACGAACCCGGCGTAGATTATACGCTGACTGATTTCGAGGGAAACAGCACTGTACTCGCAGCAGATCCTCAAGATGCCGGCAACACCGTTGCCCGCACCACCAAAGGCCCTGGTGCCCAGTTCTTTGCCGGTACCACCATGTCCACCACGGCTGGCTTCGCCAACCCGATCCCGGTTACGTTTACCGAGAGCACCATGAGCATACGGGTTTATTCACCCGATGCCGGTATCGTGGTTCGCTTGAAAATTGAAGATGCCACCGATCCAACCCGCAGCGTAGAGACCGATGTGATCAATACGGTAGCGAATGGCTGGGAGACCCTGGTGTTTGACTTCAACAACGAAGTGCCCGGAACGGCTGTGTTGAACCCCTCCTACGACTTCACCAAAGCTTCTGTGTTCTTCAACTTCGGAGTTGACGGCACCACCGCTGGTGAGAAGATTTACTTGTGGGATGACATCTACTTCGGTCTGCCCCCGGCAGGTTGCGACAACGCTACGGCCCCTACCGGCCTTTCTTCCAGTGTTGGCGGCGCAGGGGTTACCCTGAGCTGGAGCCCTGTTGCTCAATCCATTGGATGTTTGGTACAAGGTGGCAAAGTAGGCTCCCCAACTTCTAAATTACGTGTTGCCGGTTCCGGCGTGAGCTCGCTGCTTATCCCCGCGGCCCGACTTGAGGCCGGCGCTACCTACAACTGGCGCGTGGCTTGTGGCTGCGACCTGACCCCTGCCGGCTTGACGCCCTACTCTTCGGTTGCGTTTTTCAGCGTACCCGCACTGCGTACTGCTTCGATGCAGGTCATTAACCCAATTTCCAACACCTTGAATCTGGTCTGGACCAGCACGGTAACTGCCGAACTGCCCATTCAACTGACCGACCTGAGTGGCCGTACCCTGGCTACCTGGAACACACAGGTAGTGGAAGGTGCCAACACCATGTCCTTTGATGTACAGAACATTCCTAATGGTATGTACTTGCTTCACGGTGGCAGCTTTGAAACCCCACAAATGGTGGTGGTGCAGCACTAACCACCATAGTCGGGAAGGGTTGCCCTGCTTGCCCCCTGCATAGGCGTGTTCAAGAAAGTCAGCCGCTATCCTGCTAACGGATTAAAAGCCAAAAGCCACTCAACCGGGTGGCTTTTGGCTTTTGTTCGCTATGGCCATAGGGCAACTTGTGCGCTGCAATCCAGCTCAGACGATGCGCTTTTCGATGTACCTGGAATTCATGACGCCCAATGCCCCCATGTAACGGAGGCTGAAGGCCACTAAATCGCCGACCTTGTAGTCTTGCTCTTGTTCTCCCAAATCAATGACCAGCATGTCGGAACTGGCTCCTAACACGGTGATGTGCACATCGTCGGGGATTAAAAAATCTGGCGATACATCCAGCAGCCCAATGTCAAGGATGGCCCGCGTTGCGGTCTTTCCGTAGTTTTCCTCGTTAAGTTCGTAGACGACGCCACTTGGATTTGCTTCGAGCACACCAATGGGAATGACTGGTTTGACATGCAATTCAATGATCTCTGCGTACAGTTTGAATACATCATCGGTCATACCCGGCAAGACATCATTGTCAACGATATTCTTGCCAAAAAACAACGACTCGCCAATTCGAAAATGATTGATGCCTTTGGGCAACTGACCGCGCAGCATCATGGGCAATACCACGGACGTGCCGCCCGTAACCCAGGAAATCTCCCGATCAAAGCGGGCTTCGATGAGTTGCTTGTAGAGGCTGAGCTGAATCAGTTTGTCTTCGGATGGCATGACCCCATGCAGGCAATTGAGGTTGGATCCAATGGCTGTAACCCGGATGTTGGGCAGTTGAAAAACGGATTCATAAAAGTCCACCAGTTCTTCGCCCATAACGCCTTCGCGCAAATCGCCCAACTCGATCATGATGATCACCTTGTGCAATTTGTTTTGCAGCACGGCTTCTTTGGATAACCACTTTATGGTTTGAATCTCCGTATTGAAACTGGCATCCGCATAGCGGACAACACTGGCGATGCTTCGCTTGGCAGGGGGTTTGATGTAAACCGTTTGGATCTTCGGATTGATTTCCTTGATCAGGCGCAAGTTGCTTACACGGGAATCGCAAACTTCGGTGGCACCGAGTTCGGAGACCAGCCGCAAGTACTCCTTGTTGCCACACAACAGTTTGGTCACCACCGCCCAGGCAATGCCTCTGCGCTGGAATTGCTCTTCCAAAAAAGCATAGTTCCGGGCAAGGTTCTCCTTATGAAGAGTGAGGTAAGCCATTGTTGACAATTTTTCTGGGAATGCTGCGGGGCAAACGGGTCAAGAGTTCGTAGTTGAGCACATGGAGCGATTCGCTAAAAGAACTCACCGTTATTTCTGATTCGCCTTGCTTGCCGATAAGCACCACTTCATCGCCAGGCGCAGCACCGCGGCAATCCGTCACATCAACGGAGATGCAATTCATGTTGACGATACCGGCCACCGGAGCGGAATGACCGCGAACCAAAACACTTCCTCTGTTGCTCAGCGATCGATCAAATCCGTGTGAGTAACCGACAGGCACCACGGCTATGCGAAGATTTCGGGGAGCCCGGTAAGTTTCCCCGTAACCGATCCATTCATTCTGCTGCACGTCTTGGATAGCCATGATGTGGCTTTTCCAGGAAATGACTCGCTTCAGTGGGCTCTGCTCCAGCCCTGTTCGCTGAAGAAATGCCTCCCTGGTTTGGTCATTGGGCCAAAAGCCATAGTGGAGAATACCGGAGCGCACCCGATCAAAGTTGTACTCCGGAAAATTGAGCAAACCAGCCGAGCAACTGGTGTGGATAGTTCCAGGGTCAACCTGATGCTGCACAAATTGTTGACGCAATGCATTAAACGTCTTGATCTGGTTGCGAATTCGCTCAAAATTTTGCCGATTCTCTGCACCCGCCAGATGGGTGCATGTGCCAACAAGTTGAACATACTCCGCATTGGCCTTGACCCTTTCCAGTGCCTTGTTCAAGCCCTTTTGGTCCATTCCGGTGCGGTTCATTCCGGTTTCTAACTCCAGATGGACGCGAACTTTGGTCTTGAGTCCCTTGGCAATGTTGATGGCACGCTCCAATCGTTCGTGATCAAAAATATAAATACTTATATTATTGTGAATTGCCCAGCCAATCGCGTCGTTGTCAATGCTGCCCATGATCATGATTTCCGGCCGGCTATCCGCAGCCTCGAAAACTTCTACGGCTTCATCAGCGCTGTACACCGAAAAATGACGAACCCCGCATTGAGCGGCCATGGCCACCATCTCCCGTACACCGTGCCCATAGGCATTGCCCTTCACCACCATGCTGAGTTCACATGGCTTTTTACAGAGCGATGCCAGGAATTCCCTGTTGGATTTCAGGTGATCAAAATCAAGCTCGATATAAGATGGATCAAACATGGCTTGCAGCGGTGTGTTTCAGGAGTGCTTGGAACATTTCAACTGCAGGAGCGATCAACGCGTCGGGGAAATCATACGTATCCTCATGGAGTTGTGGCAGCGATTCACCGGCACCAATACCGAACAATGCTGCTTTATAATGCTGTGTATACAAGCCAAAATCTTCGCCCCAACTAAACGAATGCTCCATTTCCGTATAGGGCAGCGCAAGGGAACGTGCCGCTTCGCACACCAACGCTACGGCCGACTCCTCGTTAACACACGATTCAAAAGCTTGCAATTGGTGGTAGTGTACCCGCAGTTTTTCTTGGTTGGCAATCTGATCAATCTGAGAACAGAAGGCTTGAACCTTTTGCGCTAAGACCTGACTGGTTCTGCAGCGAAGGGTAAAATGCAGTTCAGCGTCCGCCGGTGATATGCCGTAATCCGGACTTCCCACCCAAAGGTGGATGGGAGTTATGACTGCAAAATCATCTCGCTTGCCGTTGTGCTCCTCTAAGGAACGCGCGGCCGCCAGCATCGGGCCGATGGCAGAGGATGGATTGATGGCATGCCAGGGCTCCGCAGCGTGGGCACGCCGACCTTCCAATTTAACGATCATCGAAATCACGGCAGAGGTGATGGGACCGGCTTTGCAAAGAATATGGCCCAATGCCACCCCAGGTATATTGTGCAAGGCAAAAACATAGTCGAAGTGCTGTTGGTCTTGGGACAACGTTGCCCAAACCCGCTTTGCCCCTTCGCCCGTTTCTTCTGCGGGTTGAAACAAGAGAAACACCCGCGCCGCTTCAGGCGGATGTGCTTGCAGATGCATGGCCAGGCCACATAGAATGACCGTGTGCCCATCATGCCCGCACTTGTGCCCTACCCCGTTGTTGAGGGATTGGTAGGCGGAAGCGATGCGATCCTGAATGGGCAGCGCATCAATATCGGCCCGGAACAAAAGTGCTGGACCAGATTTGGCACTGCCATGAGGCGCTGCGTCCAGGGCTTGTACAGGGTTCTTGTGCGGGGCTGGATGCTGGATAGACGATTCGTTCAGGTTCGGAAACGCAACCAGCAATCCTGTTTCCGCTATTGGGGTGATGGAAGCCGAAGGACAGTGTTGTTCCAGAAACTTGCGGATAAGTTTCTGCGTCTGAATCTCAGCACCGGACAATTCTGCCTGTTGATGCAGCTTATGCCGCAATGCTGTTAAAAGACGGACCGTTGCTGGGTTGATCATGGCTTGAGCAATCGCATTTCAAGGTACTTGTTGGTAAATCCCAACTTTTCGTAAAGCCTTCGCGCTGGATTGTCAGGCTCAACATGCAGCGCAATGTTGCCCTTGGTGTGGTCAATAACGTGTTGCATCAACTGTCTTCCTATGCCCATGCCCCGCAAGGATTGTTCCACGGCGATGTAAACGAGAATGTTCTCCGGGATAAAGCCGCTCATCCCCGTTTCATTGACCACGACAATTCCAGCCATTTGACTGTTCAAGCGTCCAATTGTAAGGGATCCACCTTTGTTGAAGGCATACTCCAGGCATTTACGGATGTCTGGCTTGGAATCGCCATAATGCTCCAGTCTGCTGAACAGGAAATCGACAATGTCCTCAAGCGAATCATCGAGCTGCGCCAATGCGGTGTATCTATGAATTTGCATGGTTGATATTTTGCTGATTGATGGTGTAAAGGACAATGTAAACACTAACCGATGCTGCCAGGCCAAACAGAATGGGATCAAAGCTATACGGCAGGGCCACCTTGGCGAGTGTCAGCGCGATGGTCGTGGTTCCTCCTGCTGCCATAGCCCCAATGGATGCAGCTGCATTGGTCTTTCTAAAGAAAAGTCCGGCTACGAGGGGAACAAACAACCCAGATACCATAAACGCATACGAGAGCAGCATGAGTTCCAATACACTCTCCAGATACAGGGCGATGCCCAGTGCAAGGACCCCTAAAATCAGCGTTGCCCATTGGGAGTAAGCCAGGGTGTTTCCTGCTTTTCCTTTGCGGAGAAAGGGCATAAGGTCAGTGGTCAGATTGCCCGATGCGGCCATCAAACAACTGTCGGCGGTGGAGAGAATGGCTGAAAAGTAAGCGGCCATCATCAAGCCAAGCAGACCACTTGGTAGGATGGTGCTCAATAACATGGGCAAACCAATCTCAGGATCAGGCAGGGCACCCGCCCCATAGCCCAATGGCGCAAACATGCCCTGCTCAGCGGCTACGCGCGCTAAAAGGCCTAAGCTGACTCCGAGAAAGGCCATCGCTGGCCATTCAAAAAGACCGGCGATGTACCAGGCCTTTTTTGCAGACTTTTCGTCGCGGCTTGCGAAGATGCGCTGATAAAGCGTCATGCCAATGAACCAAATAGGAATGATGGTAATAGCCCAATTGATTACCTGAACTGCACCAATATTGCCCAGACTAAGCATATCCGGTGGAAGTGCCTGACGTATCCCTTCGCTCCCGCCTACCGCTAAAAAACCCATGGGCAATCCTATAAAAATGAGCCCCGCCAGGAGGATTATCCATTGTATGGTATCGGTATAAATAACCGCCTTGATTCCACCCATCACGGTATAGACCACAGCGATGACACCCATTAAAAGCAAGGCCTGCATCAGGCTAAAGCCTGGAAAAGTACCGGATGCCAGTTTAGCCCCAGCCAAAAGCTGAGAACTGGTAAAGCCCAAATAGCCAATAAGCGAAATTACCGCCGCCATAAATGCAGGCCATTTGCCAAACAGGTTGTGAAAAATTTGGGGGAATGTGCTGAGTTTGGAAAACTCTGGAAGCCGGTAAACCCTTGGAATGAGCAAACATGCCGCTAGCCACGCACCCAATAATCCGGTAAACAACATCCAGGAACCTGCAATGCCCATGGTGAAACCCAAGCCTCCAAGGCCTATGGAGAAGCCACCCCCAACATCGGTTGCTACCACTGAAAGCCCTATGTGCCATGGTCCCATGCTCCGCCCGCCAATGAAATAATCTTCTTCAGATTCATTGCGTCGGTAAAAATGATACCCAACACTTAGCATTAATAAAATATATGCTATAAAAATAGTTATGTCAAGTATGCTAACCAAAAAAATAGTTTTGACTCAGATGCACAGCACTCCTTCGGCGAAGTCGGGAACCTTTAAAAAATAGAAAAGTTTACCTCAAAGCCGAGTGACTTAGAGATAGGCCTTGCATCTGAAAAAATAGGGATAGGGCTAAACTACAAAAAAAACACCAAACTTTGATTAAATTTACTTTCCGTAACTATTAAATATTATAACAATATAAAAACATACGGTAAAATGTCGTTGCAAATTAACTTGTATCCTGAATACGCTTTACCGGAAAAGTTTCGGCCATAAATTAATGCACTGCTCAGGGTTTGTTTTCCTGATTATGACCACCAAGGCCGGTTGTTCTATAAACAATGCTGCCACTACCGTCTGGTCATGTGTAAAAATGAAATGGTCATTGGACAACTTGGTCTGGATTACCGGGGCATGAATCTCAACGGAGAACTTATCCGCGTATTGGGCGTCATTGACTTTTCGGTTCTTCCCAAAGAACAAAAGAAAGGCTATGGAAAAATGATGCTGAACGAATTGGATCGCTTAGCGATGAAAAACAAGCACAACATCGACTTCCTTTTTAAAAAAACAAAAACCACCCCTAAACGGAGTGGTTTCTGCCTGTCCTTAACAGACCAAGCCTTGGATTGACCAGGCGAAAAGCCAGCATGGCCTTACTGCCTTCAGCTAATGCTCATCTGAATCTTCTTTTGAATGTCAGATACACTGTCTTTGAACTTCCCATCGGTGTCCATCAGGTTCTGAACAGCCTGGCAGGAGTGAATAACCGTGCTGTGGTCCCGACCGCCAAAATGTTTGCCAATGACTTTGAGCGAGTTCTTGGTAAAGTGCTTGGCCAAAAACATGGAAAGCTGACGGGCCTGGACGACCTGACGCTTTCGCGTTTTCTCACGAAGCTTTTCGACCGGAACATCAAAGTATTCGCAAACCGTTTTCTGGATAAAGTCAATTGAGACTTCACGGCTGATGCTCTTGACAAAGTTCTTGATGATCTTTTTGGCCAGATCCAGGTCTATTTCCTTTTTGTTCAACGAAGCCTGGGCCAACAGAGAAATCAGCGCACCTTCTAACTCGCGAACATTGGAGTTAATGTTGTAGGCCACAAATTCCACCACTTCGCGGGGAAGCTCAATGCCATCGGCGTACATCTTCTTTTCCAGAATGGCCAGTCGGGTCTCAAAGTCGGGGACCGTCAGGTCAGCAGCCAGGCCCCACTTGAAGCGGGAAAGCAAACGCTCTTCGACACCTTCCAGATCGCGCGGTGCGCGGTCAGACGTCAGGATCAATTGTTTCTTCTCTTGGTGCAGGTGGTTGAAAATGTGAAAGAACATGTCCTGCGTCTTTTGCTTGTTGGCAAAGAACTGAATGTCGTCAATGATCAGGACATCAATAAGTTGGTAGAAGTGGATAAAGTCGTTAACCGAGTTGTTCTTGAGCGAATCAATGAACTGGTTGGTGAATTTCTCGCTGCTGACGTACAGAACCGTTTTGTTCTTGTACTTCTGCTTGACCATGTTGCCGATGGCCTGCGCCAGGTGAGTCTTGCCCAAGCCTACACCGCCGTAAATGACCAGTGGGTTGAACGCAGTAGTTCCCGGCTTGTCCGCTACAGCATATCCGGCTGAGCGGGCGAGGCGGTTGCAATCTCCTTCAACAAACGACTCAAAGTTTGCATTGGGGTTGAGCTGAGAATCAATGTTGATTTTCTTGAGCCCCGGAATAACAAAGGGATTCTTGATGGAATTGCCCACAACCATGGGCGGGTCCAGCTCAAGGTTCTGAGAGTCGCCTGAATTGTAGTTGGGGTAGTTAACCGTGTAAGGCCGGCCAGTGGCTGAGCCTCCTTCAACAATAATCTGGTACTCCAATTTAGCTTCTTTGCCCATTTCCCGCTTGATGGTCTTGCGCAGCAAACTGACATAGTGCTCTTCTAACCATTCGTAGAAGAATTGGCTGGGAACCTGGATAGTCAGGATGTTTTCGTGGAGGGCAACCGGCTTGATCGGCTCAAACCAGGTGCGAAAGCTTTGTTGGCTGACATTGTCCTTGATGATTTTGAGGCAATTGGTCCATACGTTGTCATGTGATTTACTCATCCGGCTCGTTCAGGTTAATCAGGTGATCCAATAGCAATAGAACATGCCATTTGGCCTTGTATCGAGCGCGCTTTCCTCCATGTACGGCATGCGAAACCCTGAACGACCTGGTCGCAAGCGGAAGCTAACCGTGAAAAAGGAAGCTTTCTACTGACAACCAGACCATCCTGTGAGAGAGGGTCTGCTGCTTAAAAACTAAGAAAGTGATCAACGTGTTGGCAGCGAAAGGAGCGGGATGTGGATAAGATACGGTCCATCACTTCTCTAAAAGCCAACTTGTTAACCGAACGCCCGCGGCAACGCCAAACGGTGGACTAAACTAGGAAGAAATTCCACATTGCGCGGGGCAGAACGTGGAGAAAAATGGACGAAGTTGAACAGATGTTTCTGGTGCGTGGATTGCTGGTGTGCATTACTAAATGGCTTTCAACAATTAATGCACCAAAATGGCAGTGCTGGAGGAATCCGCGCTGTTTTGATAGTAGAAAAATAAAATTTAGTAAAAATTTTCCCACCCGTTTTCCACCAAAAAGTTGCCAAAAAACTTGCTCAATACAATTCCATCACTTCGCGCTTTAAAACGTCCAATGCGCGTTGCGTAGGCGTCTTGTCTTCGGTGTCAATCATGTGCGCAAAGATGCGTTTGCTCAGTTCGATGCCCGGTGCCTGAGGGGGCAGCTCGGAGGCTACGCGGTTGACAATGCTGACCACTTCTTCTTTGGCTGCCTTGACCGCCGTCCAGAGTTCTATAGACACATAAACCTGCTGGGTAACATTGTGGTCAAACTCCGAACGGATGTTTGACAAAATTGCCAGCTGAAAATCCCTGACCGTCATGTCGGTCTTCCGCACACGGTGCAGGATGTTGTTCAGCGCAATCCGCTCCAGCAAAAGCGCAACCCGCTCATAAGCCTGAAATCGGACGGGCCTGGCCTCCCGAATCCCCGCCATTTTCAGCTCAATCTGTTTCAGGCGGTATTCCTTTTGCAGATAGAGGCGCAGCGACAAGTAGGTCACCAAAAAAACCACCAAGGCGGGAATGGTGTACAGCAAGAGTTGCAAGAAAGGGTTGGTCTCCATAGGAACGGGGAATTCTGAGGCTAAAGAACGCCTTTTTTAACGCAGTCAAACTGCTGGGGTTACCCATCCAATGTTGAAAATGCCCATTTCGGGCGAAGGGCCGAGGCGCGAATCACCCTTTCAACCGGGAATCCTCAAACTTGGCGCCCTGAACCTTGGCCGGACATTGCCAAGGGCACTTGTTTAGCCGTAAATTTGTAGCATGAGCACATTAAAAACCCTTTCGGCTGCCTGCCCGGTCCGATTTACGGAAGGGGCGTTGACAGAAATTCGATCCTTGATCAGCCGCAGCGGTGTAGAAACGGGCAAGGCCCTGCGTATTGGGGTCAAAGGAGGCGGTTGCTCTGGCCTCTCCTATTTGCTTGACTTTGACTGGGCTGGTCCAAACGACCAGGAATTTGATTACGAGGGCGTTCGCGTCCTGATGGACCCCGCCCATGCCCTCTATCTGGAAGGCATGGAGATTCACTATTCAGAAGGCTTGGACAACCGGGGATTCACCTTCAACAACCCCAACGCAAGCGAGACCTGTGGATGCGGTACATCCTTTTCGGCTTAACGGGTGCCTTTAGGATTTTAAGTAAGATTTTAGGCTAATGCCCCGCGACTGATCACCATCCGCTGAACTTCAGACGTTCCCTCGTAAATCTGGGTGATTTTGGCATCGCGCATAAGGCGCTCTACATGGTACTCCTTGACGTAGCCGTACCCGCCGTGAACCTGAACCGCTTCTACCGTGGTGCGCATGGCCACTTCAGAAGCGAACAACTTGGCCATGGACGAAGCGCTGGTGTAGTCAAGGCCGTTGTCCTTTAACCAGGCCGCTTTGTACACCAGGAGACGAGCCGCTTCAATCTGTGTGGCCATGTCAGCCAGTTTAAACTGAATGGCCTGGTGGTTGGCGATCTCTGTGCCAAAGGCGCGGCGTTGTTTCGCATACTCCGTTGCCAATTCAAACGCTCCGGCAGCGATACCCAGCGCTTGGGCGGCAATTCCGATGCGCCCGCCGCCAAGGGTCTTCATGGCAAACTTGAAACCGAAGCCATCGTCGCCTATCCGGTTGGCCTTGGGCACCTTGACATCAGAAAACAACAGCGTATGGGTGTCGGACGCCCGAATCCCCAGCTTGTCTTCTTTTGCACCAATATCAAAACCGGGCATTCCGCGTTCAACAATCAGGCAATTAATGCCTCTGGGACCGGCATCTGCCCGGGTTTGTGCCATGACCAGGTACACCCCGGCGGTTCCACCGTTGGTGATCCAGTTTTTGGTGCCGTTGAGCAGGTAGTAGTCGCCCATATCTTCAGCCGTTGTTCGCTGGCTGGTGGCATCAGACCCCGCTTCAGGCTCTGAAAGGCAAAAGGCACCAATGGTTTGGCCACTGGCCAGTTGCCGCAAATAGCGTTCCTTTTGGTCTTCGTTGCCGTATTGCTCCAATCCCCATGTTACCAGGGAGTTGTTAACGGAAACCACGACCGAGCAGGAGTTGTCCACCTTGGACAATTCTTCCATGACCAGCACATAGCTGAGCGTGTCCATTCCCCCTCCGCCGTACTTAGGGTCGACCATCATGCCGAGAAAACCCAATTCCCCCATTCGCTTTACCTGCTCAGCAGGGTAAGTCATGGTGGAATCGCGGTGAATAACCCCGGGTTTAAGCTCCTGCTGCGCAAAGTCGCGGGCAGCTTTCTGGATCATCCGATGCTCTTCAGAAAGGTCGAAATACATGCAAAATGAATTGAGGAAAAATCAGGATAAGGAGGGCGGGCCAAAGTTAGCAAGGACATCCCAATCCAAAACAACCGGGGAAGGGTGCTTGTTTGGTGTTACAACTGCTCCAGTTTGCGCGCGAGATTGGTGGTGGACCAACCTGTTAAGTAAGGCACCACCTGAACATCCCCGCCGTGTTGCCTGACCAGATCAGCTCCGACAATGTCCTTTTCAGCCCAATCTCCGCCCTTGACCAACAGATCGGGAAGCAACAGGCCAATGAGCTCCAGCGGGGTATCCTGGTCAAAGATGACCACGGCATCGACAAAGAGAAACGCGGCCAGCAACAAGGCGCGCTGCTCCTGCCCTACAAGGGGCCTGCCAGCTCCTTTAAGCCTGCTGACCGATACGTCGCTGTTTAAGCCTACCACAAGTTTATCGCTGTGATTGGCGGTATGGATCAACGTGTGCAAATGCCCTGCGTGCAATAGATCGAAACAGCCGTTGGTAAAGCCGATTCGGGCACTCTTGAGCTTCCAGCCGAGCACCGTATGCGCCGCTTGGTCCGGCGTCATAATTTTTTGTTGCAGGTATTGGAGGTTGCTCATAAAGAGGTCATGCAGGTTGATGCCGAACGCGGAAGAGGGGCAAAATAGCCAAAGAAGCGAGACCGAAAACGATAATCATGGCGGTTTGTGCACCCCAGACAATGTTGGCAAAAGCGAAGGCTCCTCCTTCGGCCACGCCGTACAATTTAACCAGCGTTTCGCTGACGATTAACTGGTAAGCTCCTATGCCCCCGGGGGTAGCAATAATGCCCACAGAGCCGAACACCAAAATAGCCATTCCGGCGGAGAATCCGAGGCCAGCCGTTTCAACAAGCGCAGGGAAAGCGATAGCCACCATCGCGTAATACATGGCCCAGATGAACAGGGAATGAAAAATGAACAGGGGAAGGTTTTTGACGCGGCGCAAACTGGTCAGCCCTTCTTTCACATTGCGCAATACATCGCGAAAACGCTCCAGGCGTTCAGAATCGCGGACCTTGCGCCAGCCCAGCCAACCCAGGAACAACGCAACAGCCAAGCCGATTAACAGGCCCGGACCTAGCAGTGGGTTGCTGGCTAAGGTAGCCTGCATGGGCGCAGTAACGCTTTCGTGGAAGAATTCGCGGAGCTTGGCGTACTGCAAAGCCAAAGTGACCAACGTAACCAGAACCAAGGTGATGGCGTCCACGGAGCGCTCGGCAATCATGGTGCCGATGACTTTATCGGCCGGGATACGCTCATAGCGGCTCAGAAAGGTGCATTTGAGCACTTCACCCAGGCGCGGAACCGCCAAATTGGCTACATAGCTGATCATGACGCACAAAAAGGTAACGCCGTAGCGCGGATAGTGGCCAAGCGGTTCTATGAGCATGCGCCATCGCTGGGTTCTGCTCATGTGGCTTAGGATTCCACAACCGATGGAAAGAACCACCCAGCCGTATTTGGCCTGGCGCAGGGCTTCGACGGTTTGTGTGCGCACTTCCTCGCTCATACCGTCCACCAACTTCCACAGAATGAAAATGCCCAGCGCCAGGAATATGGCGGGTTTGAACATCTTTTTGGCTATTGCTTTCAAGAGTTAGGGGATACGGATGGCAAATGAAAAAGGTTGACCGCGACACAGCACAAATGCGCAATGCAAAAGCCTGTTCCGGCGCGGCAAAAATAGCATTCCTCGCATGGCTGGCGGTTTCAGCAGAAGAAACTTTGGCCTCGGTGGATAAGTAGCGGTTCAGGCCGTGGTGCTCACCAGGACGTTATCAATCAAACGCACTCCGCCTAACCAGGCAGCAACGCAGAGTAAAATGGTCAACGTTTGGTTCCATTCCTGCACCGGCTCAAGCGTTTCCGCGTCCACAGCCTCCAGGTATTCCAGCGCTATTCCCGGACTTGCTTCCAGAGCGGCACGCGCGGGATCCAGAAGGTCTTGCAGCGGGGAGCTGCCCCGTTTAATCTGCTCGCGCAAGGCAAACAGCGTTTGGGACAAGGCTTTTGCCTTTTCGCGTGCTTCTGCGCCCAAACGGACGTTGCGGGAACTCATGGCCAGACCATCGGGCTCCCGAATGATGGGACAAACCCGAACATCCACCGGGAGTTGCTCGAGTTCAACCATTTTTCGAACGACAGCATATTGCTGAAAGTCCTTCTGGCCCAGGTACAGCACGTCCGGCTGCACGCATTCCAACAGGATTTTAACCACCTGGGCGACGCCGTCGAAGTGGCCGGGGCGAAACTGCCCTTCGAGGCCCTTATCAAGGCCGCCAAAGTCCCATTGTGGCCGCACAACGGCTCCTCCGGGATAGATTTCCGGCACCGCGGGCAGAAACAGTGCATCGCAGGCAGAGGCGCTTAAAAGGGCCATATCCGCCTCCAGCGGACGGGGGTAGAGCACCAGATCTTCAACCTGATTGAACTGAGTAGGGTTCACAAAAATGGACACTATCGTGCAATCGCACTCCAGCGCGCTGCGATCAACCAGCGATAAATGGCCTTGGTGCAAGGCTCCCATTGTGGGCACGAAACCTATGCTGGCTCCCCTTTTTCGTTGTCGTTCAACGAATTCTGCAAGGGCCGCCTTTTGTGTCAGACAGACCATTGCCGCCTTGCCGTGGTGGACCAATGCGTTCTTTTTTGTATTTTTGCCCGTCAGACGGCGCCTTTCTTTAAAGGCTGCAAGTTAGTCAATCGCATACATGGATAAGAAACGAGTGCTCATCCTGACCCAGGAAATGAAGCCGTATCTGGTGGCTACGGAAATTGCGGAGATCACCCGCCAGCTTCCCCAGTACATTCAGGACAACGGAATGGAAATCCGGGTATTGATGCCGCGTTTCGGAAGCATCAACGAGCGGCGGCATCGCCTGCACGAGGTGGTTCGTTTGTCCGGTATGAACATCATTGTGGACAACGATGACTACCCGCTGATTATCAAAGTGGCATCGGTGCCCGGCGCACGCATGCAGGTCTATTTCCTGGACAACGACGATTTTTTCAAGCGAAAAACGGTGTTTCGGGATCCCAAAGAGGCCTTTTACGATGACAATGCCGATCGGATGATCTTTTTCTGCAAGGGTGCCCTGGAAACCATTCGCCGCATGGACTGGCCGCCGGACATCATTCATTGTCATGGCTGGATGACCAGCCTGGTGCCGCTGTACCTGAAAACAGCCTACAAAGGAGATCCGGTGTTTCGCACCACCAAAGTAGTTTACTCGGTGTACAAGAATTCCTTTACAGAAACGTTATCGGAGGAATTCATGGTTAAGGCACTCATCAATGACGCCATTGGCGGCAAGGAACTCAAGGTTTTTGAGAAGCTGGACAATGCGGCCATGACCATGGGTGGTATGACCTATGCCGATGGGGTTATTCTGGGCAATGCAGGAATGGACGCCGAAATGAACGGCTCCCTGAAAAAACTGGGCAAGCCAATTTTGCCTTTCCTGAATGGCGAAGATTACCTGAGCGCTTACCAGAATTTTTACGAAGAGCTGGGCGGTAAATGATCCCGATTCCCGCTCTTCCGCACCCTACCCGCTGTTAAATTCCCCTGGAATCAATGCCCGCTTCCCGCCTATTGTATGCGGCCTTTGTCGCCTTCCTGCTGGCCATGGCATCCTGCAACGAGCCCACGGGCATCGGTAGGGATTTGTTAGGCGATGGTGACTTGCTGACAGCCCTGACGGACACCTTCACCATCCATACCTACACCATTCGCAGCGACTCCGTTTACGCCACGAATCTGTTGGATAACCTGATTGGCAGTGACGATGATTTGGTCTTTGGCCGATCCACGGCCGGGCTTTATACCCAGTTTATTCTGCCCACCAACAACCTGGATTTTACCCCGGACACCGGTTCAACCGTTTACGTGTTTGACTCCCTGGTGCTTAGCCTTTCGCTCACAGGATTTTACGGCGACGAAAGCGTGCCGCAGAACATTTCCATTTACCGGATGACGGAGGAAATGGAGACAGGCACCGTGTACAACGCCGATCGCGATTTTACCGTTGATCCGGTTCGCGTTGGCCAGCGGCTTGGTTTTCTGCCGGCTGTGGGGGATAGCGTTACCGTTGGTGGTGTGCTCCAACCGCCACAAGTGCGCATTCCCCTTGACATTGCTTTTGGGCAGCAACTCTTCAACCTGGCCGGTCAGCCTGAACTGTCAAACGACACTTCGTTCCAAAACTGGCTGCCTGGCTTGTACATCGTACCGGACACCATGAGTGGATTCTCGCGCGGTTTTTTCCGGGTCAACCCCCGCAATGTGGTCTCGCGGTTGAACCTGTACTACCGGGCCATTTCCCCCTTGAATACCGACACGAGCGTGGTGGTCTTCCCCATTGGCACTTCATCCATTACCGTAGCGCATTATACGCATCAGTACACCACTGGCCAGGCAATTCCGCAGGCTTGTGGCGGCGCGTCATCAGACAGCCTGATGTACCTTTCCGGACTGGCCGGACACAGCATGCGCATTGAGATACCCAATCTGGAGGACCTGGGAACGGTGGCCATTAACCGCGCCATTTTGCGCTTTGCTTTGACAGGCGGCACCGCTGCAGATTCTGTGTTTCCGGCACCTTCTCAATGCTACGTATTGGCCACCGACAGCATCTGCGGCAACGAATTTATTTTCATCAGCCGCAGCAGCGAAACCTATTGGTCCGTGTACGACCAGTTTGAACCCGCATCGCATTACGGCGGGGCCAAAGAGAGCATCGTGGTGGGTCCTGGTCAGCGAATTACTGGTTATGAACTGAATTTGACGCGCCATGTTCAGCGAATCCTGAACGGCGAAGTGGATAACAAAGGTTTTGTTTTAGTACCATTCCCCTATTTTCGGAATGCCAACCGGGCCATAATCGGCGGAATCAACCACCCCGATGAGCGGATTCGGATGTCGCTGGAAATTCTTTACACCGAAATCGAATAGCCTATGTGCGGGATCGTCGGTTATGTGGGTTACCGGGAAGCCATTCCGGTTATCATTAAGGGCCTGAAACGCCTGGAATACCGCGGTTACGACAGCGCCGGGGTGGCCGTGCTGAACGGAGCGTTGCAAGTCTGCAAAAAGGCGGGCAAAGTAGCCGAACTTGAAACAGAACTAGCCGGCCGTAACCTGCACGGCACTATGGGCATGGGCCACACGCGATGGGCCACGCACGGCCTGCCAAACGATACCAACGCTCACCCGCACGTTTCGTCCAGCACCAATTTGGCCATTATCCACAATGGCATCATTGAAAATTACGCTGCCCTTCGCGCTGAGCTTGAAGGGCGCGGTCACCGCTTTATCTCGGATACCGATACCGAAGTGCTGATCAACCTGATCGAGGACATTCAGCAAAAGGAGGGGTTAGATCTTGAAAAGGCTTTGCCCATTGCGCTCTCACAAGTCATTGGTGCCTACGCTATTGTCATCATCAGCCAAGATGAGCCCAACCGGCTCTACGCGGCGCGCAAATCCAGCCCCCTGGTTATCGGGCTGGGCAAAGGCGAGTTCTTTCTGGCCTCTGACGCCACCCCCATCATCGAGTACACCCGCAACGTGGTGTACCTCAACGATGAGGAAGTAGCGGTCGTTAACCGCAATGGCGAAATGAGCATTCGAACCATTGACAACAAGCGGATTACGCCCTACGTCCAGGAGCTCCAAATGAAACTGGAGACGATTGAGAAGGGCGGCTACGAGCATTTCATGCTCAAAGAAATATACGAACAACCTCGCTCCATCACCGATTCGCTCCGCGGCCGCATCGGACTTGGCGATCAGAGCATTCACTTGCGCGGCATTCAGGAGTTCGAAGCAAAATTCGTGGCTGCGCGGCGCATCATCGTGGTGGCTTGCGGTACTTCCTGGCACGCCGGATTGGTAGCGGAGTATTTGTTTGAAGACTATGCGCGCATTCCTGTCGAAGTGGAATACGCCTCCGAGTTTCGCTACCGCAACCCCATCCTGGATGAGCACGACATTGTCATCGCCATCTCTCAGTCGGGCGAAACGGCCGATACGCTGGCCGCAATTGAATTGGCTAAATCCAGAGGGGCTACGATCTACGGCATCTGCAACGTGGTGGGCTCTTCCATTTCCCGCGCCACAGACGCCGGGTCATACACCCACGCAGGCCCGGAGATCGGGGTTGCTTCCACCAAAGCCTTCACGGCGCAAATTACCATTGTTACCCTGATGGCCCTGGCCATCGCCCGGGCCAAAGGCACGATATCGGAATCGCGTTACCACTTTATTCTGGATGAACTGCAGCGGATTCCGGCGCAAATTGAAATGCTGCTGCAAAGCGATTCGCTCATCCGGGACATCGCTGAAGAATTCGTGGATGTGCGCAACTTCCTGTACCTGGGCCGCGGATACAATTTCCCGGTGGCACTGGAAGGCGCGCTCAAACTGAAAGAAATCTCGTACATCCACGCCGAAGGCTACCCCGCAGCCGAGATGAAACACGGCCCGATTGCGCTGATTGACGAGCATATGCCGGTGGTGGTGTTGGCCACCAACCCCAGTGCTTACGACAAAATTGTGAGCAACATTCAGGAAGTCAAAGCGCGCAAAGGCAGGATCATTGCCATCGTTGCAGAAGACGACAAAGTGATTCGCCAATTGGCGGATTTCACCGTCGTTATACCAAAAACAGAGGAGTCATTGACCCCTCTGCTTTCTGTTGTGCCGCTTCAATTGCTGGCCTATCACATCGCCGTTATGCGCGGTTGCAATGTGGACCAACCGCGCAACCTGGCCAAGTCCGTGACGGTCGAGTAGCCCAGTGGCTAAAGGACCTGCCGGTGGGGGTAGTTTCCAGCCCCTCCTTATTTACCGGCTTTGCTCAGGTTGTCGGAGACCTGCTTCCAATTGACCAGGTTCCAGAATGCCACGATGTAATCGGGCCTGCGGTTTTGGTAATTCAGGTAATAGGCGTGCTCCCAAACATCCAGCCCTAAAATGGGCGAGCCTTTAACTTCTGCCACATCCATCAGCGGGTTGTCCTGATTGGGGGTAGAAGAAACCACCAACTTGCCATCTTGGGCAACCAACCACGCCCAACCGGAACCAAAGCGGGTAGCTCCCGCTTTGTTGAATTGCTCCTTCAGTGCGTCGAAGGAACCAAAGTCGCGGTCAATGGCAGCGGCCAGTTCACCCTGGGGTGCACCGCCTGCGTTCGGCGCAAGAATGGTCCAAAAAAGGTTGTGGTTGTAAAAACCACCCCCGTTGTTGCGCACTGCTGCACCGTATTCTCCGGCCTTAGCCATCAAATCCAGGATGCTTTTGCCTTCAAGGGGGGTACCTGCAATGGCGTTGTTCAGGTTTGTGGTGTAAGCTGCGTGGTGTTTACCGTGGTGAATCTCCATGGTGCGCGCATCAATGTGCGGTTCCAGGGCATCAAAAGCGTAGGGTAAGGCGGGCAATTCGAATGCCATAACAATAGAATTAATCGATTTTCAAAAATAACGCTGCCTGAAAAGAAGCTCCGATCAGACCAGCTGTTTAACCCGGCAAAGATAGGACTAAGCGCATTAAGGCCGGCGCATGGCCCTTAGCCAACCCTCTCTCCGGGGCCGGCACTTCCTAAAAAATTAGCCAGAAAAACTGCTCCTGCCCCGGTTTGTTCAGTTGCGCTTGGCCTGAAAATACGTGCGCAACAAGTCGGCGGCGGCTTCGGCTTCAACGCCCTGGTAATACTCCGTGCGCGGGTGGAGCAACCCGGTGCCAAAGCGCAGAAAGCCTACCTTAGCATCTGCTGCGGCCACCACGACCCTGCCAATGCGTGTCCAAAAACAAGCCCCGGCACACATGACACAAGGCTCCAGCGTAACATAAAGGGTGCAGGTTTCCAGGATTTTGCTGCCAAGGGTTTCTTCGGCGGCTGTGAGGGCCAACATTTCTGCATGAGCGGTGGCATCGCGCAAACGCTCCGTCTGGTTGTGGGCTCGCGCGATGATGCGATTGCGGCTTACGACCACGGCTCCAACGGGTACTTCATCTTCCGCAAATGCCTTTTCTGCCTCCAGCAGAGCGGCTTTCATAAAGAGGGTGTCCGGGTTTTCAAGCATGTCGGGCGAAGGGGATAAGTGCAAAGAGCAACAGTTGGTAAAAATGGACAAATCCTGCGCGGGAACGGTACCCTTTCCCCCGTTTTGCACGCCTTAAGGGTAAGCTTTGCCGAACAATCCAACAGCCCGGCGCTTTTCAAAATGTTAATTTTTACTTAATGGCACCGCTGCGGCACAGGGGTTAAAATGCCTATGGCTAATTTCAACCCGGAATGACCCGCAGCGGCCTCGTTGCGCTGTAAGGTGTTGTGTTTATCCGCCCGGAATCGTGCCCGCTAAAAAGACTGCCCATGTTTCGCTATGCCTTTTGTTTCCTGCTCCTTAGCCTTGCGTTTCCCATTTTGGGATTTTCTCAAAGTGTTTGGACGTTGGAGCAATGCCTGAACTACGCCACAGAAAACAACCTGGACGTTCGTCTGGCTGGTGTTGGCGTGGAACAAGCGGACGTTGCTTTGCAGCAACGCCGGCTGAATCGTCTGCCAAGCGTGACCGGTTCTGCCTATTATGGACTCGCCTTTGGCCGCTTTACCAACCCGGACAACCTGACTATTGATGCTTCGCGCTCGCAAAGCAATTCCTTTAGCGTCAATGGCAACCTACCTATTTTTCAGGGTTTTGGGCTGATGAGAAGCATCCGCGCGGCGGAAGATCAGCGCGGATTGGCCGAAACAGACCAAAAAGCAGCGGAAGATCAGGTGCGCATCAATGTGCTGCAGGCTTACCTGCAGGTGCTTTTGGCCTTGGAAGATGAGCGCCGGCGCGAAGTGCAAATTGAAGTGAGCCGGGATAACCTGAGCAATTCCGCGCGCCTGGCCCAAGCGGGGGTTATTCCCGAAGGCAATTTGCGCGAACTGGAGGCGCAAGTAGCCACGGACGAATTGGGGGTCATTCAGGCGGCCAACAACATTGCTTTAGCCTACCTGCAACTCAGGCTGGTGATGCAGGCAGACGAAGCGGTAGATTTTGAGGTGCAGGTGCCGGATCCCGCCTCCATGGATGCCCTCTTGGCTGTGGAAGACTGGGATGCTGCAGCCATTTACCGCTATGCAGCCGGAACACTGCCTGCCGTGACCCGAAACCTGATGGCGGAACAACTGGCCAAAGACAACATTGACCTTGCCCGCAGCGACCTGTACCCTTCCCTCGGATTAACAGGGGGTGCCAGCACCTCCTGGTTCACCGAAAAAGCGGTGGCCGATTTTCTGCCTTCTTACGGTGACCAGCTGGACAACAACTTTGGTCAGTTTGTCGGCTTAGGGCTCAATGTGCCCATTTTTACCAACGGACTGGTTCGCGCCAATATCCGGAATGCGGAGCTTTTGTTGGACCAACAGAAAATCAGCTCAGAACGCGATTTGAATACCTTGCGCCAAACCATTGAGCAGTCTGTGGCCGATGCCAAAGCCGCTGCCAGCAGTTACCAGGCTGCCAAAAAAGTAGTGGAAGCCCGCAAACTCTCCCTTGAATTTGCCCAAAAGCGCTTTGAGGCCGGTCAGGCCCCCAGTTTTGAGCTGAACAATGCCCGCAATTTGCTGATTGCCGCAGAAGCGGACTTGTTAACGGCTAAGTACAACTACCTGCTGGCCAGCAAGGTTCTTGAATTTTACCAGGGCCGTCCCTTGAATTTGTAACCGGCTGCGTGCTGCACGCGTCATCCCGAAGCCCTTTGGAGATTCGCTAACTTTGCGCTTGTGAAAAAAGTACTGCTTTACCTGGGTCTTACGCTGGTGGTGCTCGCCATTTCCTTTGGCGTGTATACCCTGACCCAAGGCGCCAAAGATGGCGGAGGGTTTTCATTCTCCTTCGGCAACCGCAACGCGCTGGAAGTCCGCACCGAAAACGTCAAACTCCGCGACATTACCGAAACAGTAACGGCCAGTGGAAAACTATTCGCTAAAACAGAGGTGACCATTACGCCGGAGATCTCCGGTGAAATCGTTCAGCTCTGGGTTGAAGATGGCGATTCGGTCATTGCAGGCCAGTTGTTGGTGGAAATTGATCCGGAAATCTTTGCAAGCGACGTGCAGCGCACGCAAGCTGCGCTCAGTGGAACCAAAGCAGCATTGGCGAGCGCCAAAGCGGCATTGCTGGCTGCAGAGGCCAACCTGAAAAACGCTTCGGCCAATTACGATCGTATAAAAATGCTGCGCGAAGAAGGTGTGGAGTCACAGGCCAATTTTGAAGTAGCGCAAGCCCGTTACGAAACGGCTAAGTCTGATATTGCCATTGCGCAAGAAAGCGTCAAGAGCGCAGGCTATACGGTGCAGAGCAACGAGCAAACCCTTCGCCAAATGCAGGAGCAATTGTCCAGGACCAAACTGCGCGCACCAGTATCCGGCATCGTGAGCGGGCTAAGCGTAAAAGTTGGCGAAACGGTTTTGGGCACCAGCATGATGTCCGGCACCCCGCTGATGAAAATTGTTGACCTGAATTTGATGGAAGTGCATGTGGACGTCAGCGAGAGCGACGTGCTTCGCATTCGGCCCGGCGATACTGCGTTTGTTGAAGTGGACGCTTACCTCGACCGGCGCTTCAGCGGCATTGTGACGCAGGTGGCTACAGCGGCCACTTCTGGCCAGTTTTCTGCCGCCGAGCAGGCCACGAACTACAAGGTAGAAATTGTTCTGGATAGGTCAAGTTATGCTGACTTGCTGGAGAAAAAGGAAGGGCAGAAAACCGCATCGTATGCGCTCTACCCGGGCATGTCAGGAACAGCTGAAATCAAAACCCGTGTAGTCAACAAAGCGCTCTCTGTGCCCATACAGTCGGTGACCACACGCGAAGACACCCTGGCCGCCAAAGGCGAGCAAATCCGCGAAGTGGTCTTCGTCTTCAAAGACAATCTGGCCATTCAAAAAGAAGTCAAATCCGGCATTCAGGATGATGATTACATCCAGATTTTAAGCGGTTTGTCAGAAGCGGAAGAAGTGATCATCGGCCCCTACGGCGCCGTATCGCGCGAATTGCAGGACAGTCTTGCGGTTAAACTGGAGAAAGCAGGCGGCAAGAAAAAGAAGAAGTAGGGCCTTAGCCCAGTGGCAGCGCTGCACAGCGTTTACTCCTCCTGGTCTATTTTCAGGTGCAATACGGCGGCTTCTGCAGCCAGTTGTTCCGCGCGCTTCTTGCTGGATTCACTGCCCCGGCCTACTTTCTCGTCGTCCACCATGGCAGCTATGGTATAGACCCATTTGTTCTTATCGCGGTGTTCGCTGATGAGCTTAAACTGCAGTTTCTTCTGGCGTTTTTGGCACCATTCCAACAGCTTGCTTTTGAAATTGACGGTGGTGCGCACCAATTCATCTAAATCTATGTAGGGCTGGATCATGCGGTCCAACACAAAACGGTGCGCCTCGCGGTAACCCAAATCAAGGTAAATAGCGCCGACTAACGCTTCGAGTGCGTTTCCGGCAATGGAACTCTTGTGAAAATCTGCTTCGCTGGCCTTGCGAACAATCAGCTCTTTGAGGCCCATGCGGATGGCAATGTCATTGAGCATGCCCCGGCTCACCAGTTTAGCGCGCATTTCGGTCAAAAACCCTTCCGGCTTGTAAGGGAAATGCTTAAACAAATGATCAGCCACGGCCAAATCAATCACAGAATCCCCGAGCAATTCCAAACGCTCGTTGTTTTCGGTAAGCTTGCTCGAGGCGGAACTGTGCTGCATCGCCAAAGCATAGAGGGCAACGCTTTGCGGAATAACTCCGGTTACCCGGTGCAGGCGGCGAACTAAGTCCTTATCGGGAGAGAAAAAGTAATTGTATTGCTGACGAAAAAGCCGAAGCATCAAGCGTCGTGCTTTTTGACAATAATCGAAGCGTTGTGGCCGCCAAATCCAAACGTATTGCTCAGGGCAGCCCGCACCTTCCGGCGAACGGGTTGGCCAAACGTAAAGTTCAGGCGGGTATTAAACGCAGGGTCGTCGGTGAAATGGTTGATGGTGGGTGGGATGACATCATCGTGCACGGCCATAATGCAGGCCAGCGCTTCGATGGCTCCAGCAGCCCCCAGCAAATGTCCGGTCATGGACTTGGTGGACGAAATATTCAGGTCGTACGCTGCTTCGCCAAAAACTTCGGTAATGGCCTTTGTTTCAGCAATATCGCCAAGGGGTGTTGACGTACCGTGGACGTTGATGTAGTCAATGTCCGAAGTTTGCATGCCCGCGTCCCGCAGCGCTTCCATCATGACGTTGCGAGCACCCAACCCTTCCGGGTGTGGGGCCGTCATGTGGTGTGCATCAGCAGACATGCCGCCGCCGACCACTTCGGCATAAATACGAGCTCCGCGCCGTATGGCGTGATCCCGCTCTTCGAGAATGAGCGCACCAGCGCCCTCGCCTAAAACAAAACCGTCGCGGTCCAGGTCAAAGGGACGCGAAGCCGTTTCGGGGGAATCGTTCCGCTCGCTGAGCGCCTTCATCGCGTTAAACCCACCGATGCCGGATGCCGTTACAGCCGCCTCGGACCCGCCCGTAACAATGGCCACCGCTTTGCCCAACCGGATATAGTTGAGCGAATCGATGATGGCATTGGTAGAAGACGCGCAGGCAGAAACTGTGGAGAAATTCAGGCCCCGGAACCCGTAGCGCATGGAGATATGGCCCGAAGAGATGTCAATGATCATCTTGGGAATAAAAAACGGGTTGAATTTAGGCACCCCGTCTTCGCGGCGGGCAAAACCGCCGATCTCTTCTTCAAACGTCAACAAACCGCCAATACCAGCACCCCAGATGACGCCAACCCGGTCTTTGTCCAGGGCGGCGTCATCCAGAAGGCCGGAGTCCAGCACAGCTTCATGAGCGGCAACCATGGCAAAGTGCACGAAAGGATCCATGCGCCGCGCCTCCTTGCGATCCAGGTGATCCGCAACGTCGAAGTTTTTGACTTCACACGCAAAGCGGGTGCGGAAATTCTGCGGATCAAAATGAGTGATCGGCGCAGCACCGCTCCTGCCGGCGAGCAGGGACTCCCAGAAAGCAAGGCTTGTATTCCCGACCGGAGTTAATGCTCCGATGCCGGTAACGACCACTCGTTTTAGCTCCATAACCGTCGTTGGGCGGTTGGGCGAAAATTACTTGACGTGCTCTTCCAGGTAGGAAATAGCCTCGCCAACATTGGTGATGTTTTCCGCCTGTTCATCGGGAATAGAGATGTTGAATTCCTTCTCAAATTCCATGATGAGCTCCACAGTATCCAGGGAGTCGGCCCCCAGGTCGTTGGTGAAACTGGCTTCAGGGTTGACTTCGGATTCGTCAACACCCAGCTTGTCAATGATGATCTTTTTTACGCGTTCCGCGATGTCGGACATAGCGAATGATTTAAAGGACTGAAAAAAATTAGTGGCGCAAAGAAAAGCAATTCCAAAGGATAAGCGAATAAGCCTTGAGAAAATTGTCCACACGTGAAAATCTACCAAATTGATAGTCAAAGAGTTGTAAAAGAAACACCCTTTCTGTTCTCTCAACACGATGGCCATTTACCATCCTTGTTGTTCGTAATTTGGGCCCTGTGGGGGAGAAAATCAGGAAAAACACCTTGCACGTCGGGCTGGAAACCGACTTTTTGCTGGGCGGCATAGCCACTCCGCTGCGCGATTACCGCATGGCCTGGTCGCTGAACCGCTATTTAGGCATAGACCTGGAGCGGATCGAAGACGTGGAACTTTCGCCCGGACATTTGCCGGAAAATGGCGGCTTTTCCCGGTTCAGGGCCATAGAAGAGATGGACAAAGCCACGATTTACCTAATTTCGAACCGCTTTAGCGGCAAGCTGCTCCTACCCGGGCAGCGCAACGCCGATTACCTTCTCCTCGTATACGGTTCCTGGTATGCCGATAAGTTTCCTGACCTCCTCGCTTCTATTCGACCCCTCCCCAACATCCAGACTGTTTTTCCCATTGAGCCTCAAACGGTTAGCCGTAGGCTAAATTTACTTTTTGAATGAACCTGACCCCAAACCGGACCAAAATTATCGCAACTGTCGGCCCGGCCATTGAAAGCCGCGAGATGATCGCTGCCCTGATTCGCGCTGGCGTAAACATTTTCCGCCTCAACCTGAGCCACGGCGATGAGCAAAAGCACAAAGCCGTTATCGAGCTGGTGCAATCTGTCAACGATGAATTGGGCACCACGGTCGGCCTGTTGGCCGACTTGCAAGGTCCAAAAATCCGGACCGGCAAAGTGCCCGGTGGCACGGTATTGCTTCCCGAAGGCCACGAACTTATCCTGACTACGGACAACGTAGAATGCACCGCCGACCTGGTGTCCATCTCCTACGAGCAGTTTGCCCGGGACGTAGCCGAAGGCGATCATGTGCTCATTGATGACGGCAAGCTGGAACTGCGGGTCATGGAAAAAATTGACGATACCCGCGTCCGGGCCAAAGTCATTTACGGTGGGCTTTTGTCCAGCAAAAAAGGGGTGAACATGCCCCATACCCGCATTTCCGAACCCAGCCTGACGGAAAGCGACAAGCAAAACCTACGCTGGGTTTTGGACTGCGACATCCAGTGGATCGCCCTGAGCTTTGTTCGAAAAGCCGATGATATGCGCGAATTGCGCGGCATCATCAACTACCACAACAAAGACGTCCGCATCATCGCCAAGATTGAGCGACCTGAAGCACTGGAAGAAATTGATTCCATCATTGAAGCCAGCGATGGCATCATGGTGGCCCGCGGTGACCTTGGCGTGGAATTGCCAATGGAGCGCATCCCCATGATCCAGAAGCACATCACGCGCAAATCCATGGCCGCCTACAAGCCAGTGATCATTGCCACGCAGATGATGGAAAGCATGATCAGCCACTTCCGCCCGACACGCGCCGAAGCTACAGATGTGGCCAACGCCGTATTTGACGGAGCCGACGCGGTAATGCTTTCTGCAGAAACTTCCGTGGGGCAATTCCCGGTCAAGGTGGTGGAAGCCATGCGCGACATCATCGCGGAAGTGGAAAAAGACCCTTCCATCTACAACCGCGAAGTCAAACCAGACAAGGATTCCCCCTCCTACCTAAGCGATGCCATCTGTTACAACGCTGCCAACATTGCCATGCACGTTAACGCGCGGGCTATTTTGGGAATGACCCGCTCCGGCTACACCGCTTTTATGCTGGCCAGCCAGCGTCCGGGCGCTTCCATTCACATCTTCACCGACAGCCAGCAACTCATCAAAACGCTGAGCCTGGTCTGGGGCGTTCGCGCCTTTTACTACAACCGCTTTGAAAGCACCGACAAAACCATCGCCGAAGTCCAGGAAATCCTGAAGGAAAAAGGACTGATCATCCGCGGCGACATTGTCCTGAACACCGGGTCCATGCCCCTGGGCTCGCGCAGCAAAACCAACATGCTCAAAATCGGCGTCGTGCGCTAAGAGCATTAACAGCTTGCAGCAACAAAGCCCTGCAACTAGTCCGGCGCTCTGTCTTGTACCGATCCCAAACCCTTCCAACCTCCTCCATCCATGTCCATCAACGTTTCCTTGCTTGCAGAAATCTGTGAAGTAGCCGGTGTTCCTGGCTTTGAGCAGCGCATCCGCGAAATTGTGCTCCGCGAAGTCCGCCCGCTGGTTGACTCGGTGGACATCGATAACATGGGAAATGTTATCGCGCTGAAAAAAGGAAAACCAGGCGGCAAAAAAGTCATGGCGGCCGCCCACATGGACGAAATCGGGTTCATGGTCTCGCACATTGACGAAAATGGATTCCTGCATTTTGTCCCCCTCGGTGGCTTTGACCCCAAAACCCTGACCGCACAGCGGGTTATTGTGCACGGTCGCGAAGACCTGGTCGGCGTGATGGGCTCCAAACCCATTCACCTGATGACCCCGGAGGAGCGCAACAAACCCTTGCACCTGGAAGATTACTTCATTGATCTGGGTCTGCCCGCCGATGAAGTCAACAAACTGGTCAACATCGGCGACCCGGTGAGCCGCGAGCGCAAGCTCATTGAAATGGGCGAATGCGTCAACGTCAAATCGCTGGACAACCGCGTTTCGGTGTACATTCTGATCGAAGTGTTGCGCGAAATGAAAAAGTCGCCCTTCGACTTTTACGCCGTCTTCACCGTGCAGGAAGAAGTGGGCATCCGCGGCGCCAACGTCAGCGCCCACGGCATCAACCCCGACTTCGGATTCGGCCTGGACACCACCATCGCGTTCGACACGCCCGGCGCCCGTCCCGAAGAAATGGTGACCAAACTGGGCAAAGGCACGGCCATCAAAATCATGGACGCTTCGGTCATCTGCGATTACCGCATGGTCCGCTTCATGAAAAAAGTAGCCACGGACCACGGCATTTCCTGGCAACCCGAAGTGCTGCCCAAGGGCGGCACCGACACGGCCGGCATCCAGCGCATGGCCACGCGCGGCGCCATTTCCGGAGCCGTGTCCATTCCCACGCGGCACATTCACTCCGTCATTGAAATGTGCCACAAAGCCGACATCCGCGCGTCCATCGATCTGCTGCGCCATTGCGTGGAGACCCTCGACACCGGCGACTGGAACTTTTAGAGGCCTTACCTTTAGGGCATGTGGACCGAAAAGAATAACCAACTGCATCGCAGTTTCCAGTTCAACGATTTTAGCCAGGCATTTGCCTTCATGACCAGGGTGGCCCTGTTGGCCGAGCAGCACAACCACCACCCCTACTGGACCAACGTTTACAACAAGGTGGACATTTACCTGAACACGCACGACGCCGGCGATGTGGTCACCGAAAAAGACCACAAACTCGCTGCCGCCATTGACGCGCTCTTGCCTTCCACCGTTTGACAAGTTCGCTCAAGTTTGCCCAAGTTTGCTCAAGAGTTTCCCCAAGTTTGCCCAAACCATGACGGAACGCGACGAAAACGATGCACTGCGGCAAAGCCTGCGCGAACTGCTGACCGGCGAAGGGCCCGAAGAACCTGCTGATCGCGCGGCGGCCCTTCGCACCGTGTTGGAATTCCTGGACCGGCAATACTACCTCGAAGCCGAGCAGGTAATTCCTGACCCCGACTACGACCGACTTTTTGCCGAGCTCCGGCAACTGGAAAACGAACACCCGGAACTGCTGGTCCCCGACTCGCCGACGCAGCGCGTTGCCCGGGGCCTGGCTGACGCGTCGGCTACCGTCGCCCATGCGGTGCCCATGCTGTCGCTGGAGAACTCCTACAACGCCGAAGACTTGCTGGAATGGGACCGCCGCGTGCGCGGGCTCTGCGGCGTGGACGAAGTGGAGTATTGCGTGGAGCCCAAATTCGACGGTTCCAGCATTTCGCTGCAATACCGCAACGGGTTGTTGGACCGCGGGGCTACCCGCGGCGATGGCGTTGCAGGCGAAGACATTTCGGCCAATGTGCCCGTCATTGGCGGCATCCCCAAAACGGCCGCTTTTGACCAGCTCGGAGCTGCGCTGGTTGAAGTGCGCGGCGAGGTTGTGATTGACAAAGCTGTCTTCGCCCGGATGAACCAATCCCGCGAAGCCGTAGGGCTGCCGCGGTTTCAGAACCCGCGCAACACCGCAGCCGGGGGCCTGCGCATGAAAGATCCCGCCGAAGTGGCCCAACGCGGTCTGGAAAGTTTTGTCTTTCATTTGGGCTATGCCGTTAATGCCGCAGGCGAAGACCTGCTGGGCGCAACCAACAGCCCCTTCCAAACGCACAGTGGCAACCTGGACCATTTGCTCAACCTCGGATTTCGCGTGCCGGGTGAGGCCATGGGCTTGTGCCAAGGCATTGCCCCGGTGATTGCGTTTATCCAGCAGTGGGAACTGCGCCGCGATGACTACCGCTACGAGATTGACGGCATGGTGGTCAAAGTCAACAGCCTGGCCATGCAGCGCCGTTGCGGGGCCACAGCGCACCACCCGCGCTGGGCTATCGCGTTCAAATTCAAAGCCAAACAGGCCAGCAGCCGCCTGCTCCGCGTGGAGTACCAGGTGGGCCGCACCGGCGCCATCACCCCGGTGGCCAAAGTGGAACCGGTATCGCTGGCCGGCGTCACCATAAGTTCCATTTCGCTGCACAACCAGGACCAGATCAACGAAAAAGACATCCGCATCGGCGACCTGGTCAAAGTAGAGCGGGCCGGTGACGTGATCCCCTACATAGCCGGAGTTGTGGTTGAAGCGCGAACAGGCAGCGAAGCGCCCATTGTTTTTCCCCTGACCTGCCCCAGTTGCGAGGGCCCGCTCAGCCGCGCGGAAGGCGAAGTAGCCGTGCGCTGCACCAACGCCGAATGCCCCGCCCAAGCCGAAGAACGCCTCATCCATTTCGTGTCCAAAAACGCCATGGACATTGACGGGCTGGGCAAAGACATCGTCGGCCGCTTTTACCAGGAAGGCCTGCTCCGTAGCATTCCCGACATCTACAAGCTGGACTACACGCTGATTGAGCAAATGAAAGGATGGGGGAAAAAAGCCGTGACCAACCTGCAACAGGGCGTGGAACGCTCCAAGTCACGTCCGCTGTTCCGGCTCATCAACGCGCTGGGCATCCGGCACGTCGGCATCACCACCGCCAAAGCCCTGACACGCCACGTGAACGGACTGAATGACCTCATCGGGTTAGACCAGGAGGCATTAATGCAGATTGAAGACATCGGTCCGGTGGTGGCGCGCAGCATTTCGGAATTCTTTGCCAACCCCAGGAATCAGGAACTGTTGGCCGAACTGGAAGCACTGGGCCTCAACACCCGCACCCTGGCCGAAGAAAAACCCGGCCAGGGCGTGCTGAGCGGCAAAACCGTGCTGTTCACCGGCACGTTGCAGCGCCTCGGCCGCGAGCAGGCTAAAGAAGTGGTGGAGCGCCACGGCGGCCGCAACCTGAGTGCCGTATCGGCCAATCTCGACATTCTGGTGGTGGGCGAAAAAGCCGGCTCTAAACTCAAAAAAGCGCAAGAAATCGGCAGCATTCAGGTTATGACCGAAGAGGAGTTCCTCGCCTTCACAAGCGAACTTCGCTGAGGCACCGCTAAACGCCTACCCATGCAAGAAAAAACCCTTCCGGACGACATCATCCAGCGCATTCACACCCTGGAGGAAAAATACGCGGCCATGGGCCAGGACATGCGCTCGTATCTGGACGGGCTCATCCACTCCGATTACCTGACCTACTGGGATTACACACACCTTGACGTGCTGCTGAGCCTGCAAAATCCGCGCACGATTTTTCCGGATGAGAAAATTTTTATCCTTTACCACCAGATTACAGAGCTGTATTTCAAGCTCATTCTCAACGAAATTGAACAGCTGGCCTTTACCGATGAGCTCCATGGAGCCGTGTTCAAACTGCGCATGAAGCGCATCAACAATTACTTCCGCCATTTGACCGACTCGTTCAGCATCATGATTGACGGCATGGAGAAAGAGCAGTTTCTGCAATTTCGAATGGCCCTCTTGCCCGCCTCGGGTTTTCAGTCCGCCCAATACCGCATGATCGAGATGACCAGCACCGATGCACACAACCTCGTGGCCTGGTCCCAGCGCGAAGGGTTCCGCAGCGAAAACGACTACCAGGTGCTGTTGGACAACCTCTACTGGCAACGCGGCGGTCGCGAATTGGCTTCAGGGCGAAAAACGCTGACCCTCCGGCAATTCCTGGCCAAATACAGCAAGACCTTTCTGGAATTGATGGATCGCTACCGGGGCCATCATCTGTTGGCGCGCTACAAACAGCTGCCGGAACAAGAGCGCGACGAGGAACTGACCAACATGCTGCGCGACTACGACCACCTGGCCAATGTGGCGTGGCCACTGGTGCACCTGAAATCAGCGGCGCGTTACCTGAACCGCGACCCGGACGTTATCGCTGCCACCGGCGGCACCAACTGGCAAAAGTACCTGCCCCCCAACCAACAGCAACTGGTCTTTTTCCCCGAGCTCTGGACCGAACGCCAGATCCGCGAATGGGGCACCTGAGTTGCGCACCATCGGCTATTGCGCGCCCTCAACTTGTAGGCCATCACCCCTTGCGCGCCTAAACCCGCGATCCCACAAAGGCAATGCACTTGACCTCGATGGCTATCGGGGTAGGCAGGCTGCTGATTTCTACCGTGGTGCGGCAGGGCTGATGGTCCTTGAAGTATTCGGCGTACACCCGGTTGTACGTTTGGAAATCGCGCTTCATGTTGGTGAGGAAAACCGTTACGTCCACCAGATCTTCCCAAAGCGCATCCGACGCCTTAAGCACCGCCTTCACGTTGCGGAACACCGAATGGCACTGCGCTTCAAAGTCAAAGGTGACAAAATTGCCACTGGCATCCAGCTCCAATCCCGGAATGGACTTTCCATCTGCGCTGCGCGGCCCGATACCGGACAAAAACAACAAATCACCCACACGGCGGGCGTGTGGATAGAGCCCAACCGGGGCGGGAGCGTTATCGGCATTGTAGGAAGTCATAACAATAGATTTTGCAATTGTTGCAATAACATTTTAAATGTTATGCATAACATTTAATACTTTATGCAGACGTTTTTTGGCTCCGTAAAAAAGCGCATGGCTTCCCAGCCCCCTTCGCGGCCAACGCCGGAATCGCGCATGCCGCCAAAGGGGGTGCGCAAGTCGCGCAGCAACCAGCAATTAACCCAGACCACGCCAGCCTGAAGCTGCTCGGCAAGCCGGTGTGCCCGGTCCAGGTTCTGCGTCCAAACCGTAGCGGCCAACCCATAGGTGCCATCATTGGCCAGCGCCAACGCTTCATCCTCGCGGTCAAACGGTTGGAGCGTAACCACAGGCCCGAAAATCTCCTCCCGGTTGGTGCGGCAGCCCGGCGCCAACCCTTCAATAACCGTGGGCTCAATGAACCATCCCTTGGAGCAGCGGCCTTTGAGTTTAACAGGCTTGCCGCCCGTCAACACCACCCCGCCTTCCTCGCGCGCCAAGGCAATGCACGCCATGACTTTGTCAAAATGGGCCTGCGAAACCACGGCGCCCTGTTGGGTCTGCGTCTGCAGGGGGTCGCCCTGGATCAGCGCTGCAACCCGCGCTACAAAATCACTGCGGAAGCGATCGTACAAGGCCCTTTCCACATAAATGCGGCTGCCGCAAAGGCAGATCTGGCCCTGGTTGGAGAGACTGGACCGTACCGACGTTTGCAGCGCCTGCTCGTAATCGCAATCCGCGAAAATCAGGTTGGGATTTTTGCCGCCCAATTCCAAACTCAACTTCTTAAAGCGGGGCGCCGCGCTGCGCGCGATGGCTTCGCCGGTTTTGGTGCCTCCGGTAAAACTGATGGCCTTAATGCCAGGATGGTCCACCAAGGCCGCCCCTACTTTGGGTCCCAGACCGTGCACGATGTTGAGCACACCGGCAGGCAATCCCGCAGCGCGCGCTATGTCGGCCAGCATCCAGGCCGTGGCCGGGGTAATTTCCGAAGGCTTAGCCACCACACAATTGCCCGCAGCCAGCGCCGGCGCAATCTTCCAGGTGAACAGGTACAGTGGAAGGTTCCACGGCGAAATGCAGGCCACGGTGCCCAGCGGCTGGCGCAGCGTGTAGTTAATCGCCTGGCCGGGCATCGCATGGCTTTCTGACGCGAAATGCATCACCGCCGTGCCAAAGAAATGAAAGTTGTCCCGCGCCCGCGGGATGTCCACGGTGCGCGCCAATTCCACCGGCTTGCCGCTGTCTTTGCTTTCCGCGTGCGCCAGCTCTTCCATGTGCGTATCAATGCCTTCGGCAATGCGCAACAAGATGCGCGATCGCTCGGTGGCAGGCATGTTGCTCCACGAGGGAAAGGCCTTTTCCGCCGCCTGCACCGCAAGTGCCACATCCCGGTCATCCGAATCGGCCAGCAGCGAATAAATCACCCCGGTTGCGGGTTCAACATTGTCCAGCCAGGATTCGCCTACCGCGGGAACAAACTCCCCATCAATGAAATTGAGGATGTTGAGCAAAGCATTCATGCGGCAAAGTTAGGGCTTGCTCAGAGGCTTGACGTGCGGCCCCCGTCAACGGGCAGGTTGATTCCGGTAATGTAGCTGGCCCCAGGAGAGGCCAGAAAAACAACAGCGGCAGCAATTTCGGCGGGTTCTGCAAAACGGTTCATCGGCACATGGCTTTGCATGGCTGCCGCTACCTCAGTTTCGCTGCACCCGGTCCGCGCTGCCTGATCGCGGATAATCTCTGCCAGCCGCTCGGTGCGCGTGGCACCGGGCAGTACATTGTTGACGGTAATGCCGTGAATCGCCAACTCGTTGGCGAGCGTTTTAGCCCAATTGGCTACCGCACCCCGCACGGTGTTGCTCACCCCCAGCCCCGGCAAAGGTTGCTTAACGGACGTGGAGATCATGTTCACAATTCGCCCGAAACCATGCTGCTTCATGCCGGGCAGCAACGCCTTGACCAAGACGTGGTTGCTGACCAGGTGCTGGTTGAACGCCCGGCGAAAATCCTCTTCGTCGGCTTCTGCTGCCGGACCCGCCGGAGGGCCTCCGGTGTTGTTCAGCAAAATGTGGTAGGGCACCGAAACCGCTGCCAAATGCGCCTGCAGCGCTTCGCCCAGCAAAGAAGGCTTGCTGAAATCAGCCGCCAGCCAGCCGTGCTGCTGGCCCTGGCTCCGGTCCAATTCCTGCACCACGGCCTTTAACCCATCCTCGCTGCGGGCAGCACAGGTGACCGAAGCGCCCGCTTGGGCCAAAGCATGGGCACACGCTTTTCCAATTCCGCGGCTGGCCCCGCAAACCAGGGCGTGCAACCCGATTAAATCCTTGCTCATGATCGGTTGAATAGACGGCTAAGCTAGGAACAACTGCCGGGCAAACCCCTTAAACGGGCCCACAAATACCCCCCATTTTCGCTGAATTATAACTATTTTCATCGCTATGATGATGCCCTATCCTTCCAACCCAGTGCCAGAGTCAGCCCCCGGGCTGACCAACCTTTCGCCGCTCTGCGCAACGTTCGCCCGGCGGCTGCCTACCCTGGCTGCTTGCCTGTTGTTCCTCAGCGCTGTGGCCCTATTGCCGGGCTGCGCCGCAGGCGGGGAGGAAGAAACAAACCAAGGGCCCTTGCGCACGGTGTTGGCAGGTACCATCACCAATCCGGCGGGGACCAATGCCTCCATCAACATCGCCGATTCGGTGTACAACACCGAACTGGATGCAGAAGGCCGTTTTACCCTGGTCTTTGACCTGGAACAGGGCGAATACGCCCGGATTCGCATTGGCCCGGAGTTCACGATCGCGTACTTCCGTCCGGGTGACTCCCTGGACTTGCGCCTGGACGCCACCCAATTCGACCTGACCTTGACCTATTCGGGAACCGGGTCGGCCATCAACAATTACTTGGCGGCAAAAATGGTTCGCAACGCTGCTTTGCGAAGCGAAAACAACCCCTATGAACTGGATGAAGCCGCTTTTGTGCAGCAAGCGCGCGAACGCTACGACAAACTCAGGGCAGATTTGGATGCGGCTGAACTGGATGAGTTTTTCACCGAGCGCGAAAAACTTGAGCTGCAGTTTACCTGGGCGGGCGAAATGGCCAATTACCCGGAATACCACCGCTATTACGCCAGCAACCCCACTTTTGAACCCAGCAGTGGTTATTGGGATTTTGTCGAGCAATTGGACCTGAACAACGATTGGAACGTGTCGTCAAACGTTTTTGAATCGTTTGCGTCCAGCTATTTGAGTGCGCTGGCCATGAACGCTGCTGCGGATGAAAGCGCGCAGGATGCTTCTGTGCCCCCGGCCACCGAAAACCCGGTTGCCCTGTCGCTGCAGCAAATGGATCTGGTCAAGCAAACCTTCCAAAACGAAGCCATTCAGGCCAAGTTAACCGGTTCCGTTTTGCGGGAATACCTGAGTTACGAAGGCCCGGAAGGTGCTGCACCCCTCTATGAGCGCTACTCGGCCAGTGCCAAACCCGGTCCGGAACACGAGGCATTGGAAAAACTGTACCGCAACTGGCAGGCATTGGCAAGCGGCAAACCCGCACCGGACTTTGCCGGCGTCCGTCCCGATGGCTCCCGCGTGGCGCTCAGCGACCTCAAAGGAAAAGCCGTGTACGTGGATGTCTGGGCCACCTGGTGCGGCCCTTGCCGCGCGGAAATTCCCCACCTGGAAACCCTACAGGAAGCGTTTGCCGGCGACGAATCCGTTGTGCTGATGTCCATCTCCGTTGACGACAACAAAGGTGCCTGGGAGACCATGGTGGCGGAAAAAGAACTGGGTGGCCTGCAAATTTTTACCGAAGGTGCCTGGCAATCGGACGTCATCAAACGCTACCTCATTGACGGCATCCCCCGCTTCATGCTCATCGCCCCTGACGGCACCATCTCAGACGTTCAGGCTCCGCGCCCTTCGTCGGGCAAAGTTGCTGACTTGCTGCGTGCCCTGAACAGCGCCGCTGTTCCGGAGAGTTAAGCCGGGGCAGGCCATGCGCGACACCACCTCTCCGCTTCCTGCGCCGCAAACGCTCCTCCGCTGGTGGCATCGCCTGGGTCCGGGCCTCTTGTTTGCGGGAAGCGCAGTTGGCGTTTCGCACATTTACCAAAGCACCCGGGCCGGTGCGGAATACGGGTTAGGTTTGCTCTTTGCTGTAGTAGCGGCCAACGCCTTGAAGTACCCTTTTTTTGAGTTCGGCCCCCGCTATGCTCTGGCTACCGGCGAGAGCCTGTTGGCCGGTTACAAACGCCTGGGCTACGCGGTGCTGGCCTTGTACCTGCTGCTGACCCTGGCTACGGTCTTCACCGTTCAGGCCGCCGTTACCGGGGTCACCGCGGCCTTGGTTCAACACGTTCTGGGCACGGCCCTGATTCCCTGGCACATGAGTGCCCTGGTCTTGTTGGTCAGCGCAGGGCTTCTTCTGGCTGGGCGCTATCGCCTGTTGGACAGCAGCATGAAAATCATCGTTGTCCTGCTCAGTATTGCTACGCTGGTCGCTGCCGCAGCGGCTTTTAGCCAGCCCGCGCCTCCTGCAGCCGGACCCTTCAAAACGTTCCATTTCGCCGATCCGCTGGCCGTCATTTTCCTTATCGGACTCATGGGATGGATGCCCGCTCCCATTGATTTATCGGTCTGGCACTCGGTATGGGCGCTGGAAAAACGCAAGAACCAACCGGATTTTTCGCTCCGCGACGCGCTGTTTGACTTCAGAGTCGGGTACATCGGCACGGCCATCCTTGCCGTCATTTTTGTCCTGCTCGGCGCCCGGATGCTGTACGGCAGCACGCCCGATTTTCCGTCTGCCCCCGCCGATTTTTCAGCCTTGTTGATTGATCTGTACCGCTCTGCGCTGGGCCCTCTGGCTGGGGCTGCCATCGCTGTGGCCGCGGTGGCCACCATGTTCAGCACCACGCTCACCGTATTGGATGCTATGCCGCGGGTGCTCCGCCAGTCGCTGTTGCTTTTGGGCGAAGGGCTACCGTCCGCCCCACAACCCGATCGCAGCGATCAGGGCCGACATGCCTGGCTCTACCCTGCGCTCTTGCTCGCAGTTGCGGCCGGTGGCCTGTTGCTCATCCGCTCATTCGCCGCCGATCTGCGCAGCCTTGTGGACCTTGCCACGCTCTTGTCGTTTCTTACTGCCCCGTTTTTTGCCCTGGCCAATTATGCCCTGGTCACCGGCAAACACACCCCCGAAGCCGCTCGTCCAGGCCGCGCTTTGCGCGCGCTGAGCTGGCTGGGCATGCTCTACCTGACCGGGTTTAGTGTGTATTATCTGGTGCTGCGCTCCGCTTGACGCTACCATCCTCTTTTACGGAACTAAACTTCAGCTTTAAACGCTCAGCAAGCCTAGTCTATGGGGTTTTAAGCGATGCCTCTTAACCCACTACCTTTTCAAACTCTGACCATGTAAGGATACGTGTACTTTCAAAACTTCCAATTTCCAATAAGTCCTTATCCCCTGTTATGAGGTAATCCGCATGACTGTCTTTTGCCAGGGCGAGCAAAAAATTATCTTTAAAATCTCGACATTGAACCACTTCCGACTTAACCTCCACCATTTCGGCGAAGTAGGTGAATAACCCCAACAACACTGCAATATCTTCAGGAGTAAAAAATTTCCTGAACTTGGGTTGGTTAGCTACATCTATAAACTCTTCCAAGGATTCTTCACTGAATATCAATCGAATAACCCCATTCTCAAGCAACAAATCAATGTTTGCTAATTTGCTCGAAATAAGATAGCTAATCCAAATATTGGTGTCAAGTATAACGCGTAATGGCACCTTAACCATTCTTTTGTTTTCTGAGGGCCCTGGCAGCCTCTACTTCCGCTGATATTTCGCCCGGGTCTGGAACATCCTTTTCGTTTGCTCTGAGTTTGTTTAAGAGGTTTGCAAACTGCTCTGAGGGCACCTTATCTTCTTTAATCTTGATTAAATTCATCTTGGCAAGTTGTTCCAATATTGCCCTCACCTGGGGATCTATAAGCTCTACGGTCAGTATTGCCATTATGGTTTGCTTTTAGGGTAATCTAATCTAATCATTTTTTGGTTTAGGAGGTACGCTTGCAACCTGTTCTATGGACAACAAGGCTGCGCTGACCCCGCCGAAAGCCTTACCTTTACGATGAGAGCCTGGCTTTGCGCCGGGCATAAACAGCCAAAACTCCCCGTCATGGCCTTGCGCAAAGCGATCAATTTCCAGCAGTGGATCAACGACCACCGGGACCGCCTCAAACCACCCGTTGGCAACCAGGTGGTGTACGATGACAACGAAGACTTTATTGTTATGGTGGTTGGCGGCCCGAACGGCCGCAAAGACTACCACTACAACGAAACTGAAGAGTTTTACTACATGATAGAAGGCGACATGGTGCTGCGCGTCATCGATGAAGGCAAACCGGTTTCCATCCCCATTAAACAGGGCGAAATTTTTCTGCTGCCGCCCAAGGTGCCGCATTCTCCCCAACGACCTGCCGGCAGCGTAGGCCTGGTCATGGAACTTCACCGCAGTCCGGGAGAACAGGACGGCCTGCTTTGGTTTTGTGAAAGTTGCGGCAACAAACTCTACGAGGAGTACTTTGAAATGACCGACATCGTAAAGCAACTACCGCCGGTCATGGCCCGCTTTTACCAAAACCAGGAGCACCGCACCTGCCAATCGTGCGGAGCTGTTATGGAACCACCAAAACCACCTTCTCCATAACATAATTTATGTTATCATAACTTATGTTATCCATTTAATATTATATGTTATTGTTTGAAAACAGCCAGGTCTTTGCCCGGCAACTGGACGAAAAAGACCCGCTTAAACATTTCCGGGACCGCTTTCACCATCCGGAATGGAAGGGCAAACCCGCCGTTTACCTCTGTGGCAACAGCCTGGGTCTTCAGCCCAAAAGCGCAGCGGATTACGTGCGCACAGAACTGGAAGACTGGGCCCGTCTGGGCGTGGAAGGGCACGTGCACAGCCGCAACCCCTGGCTATACTACCACCATACGGTTGAACACCAGACGGCAGCATTGGTAGGCGCTTCTTCGCCAGGCGAAGTGGTGGTTATGAACGCGCTGTCGGTGAACCTGAACCTGATGATGGTCAGTTTTTACCGGCCTACGCCGAGCCGCTACAAAATTTTGCTCGAGGCCAAAGCTTTTCCCTCAGACCAATACGCTGCCGAAATGCAGGCCCGCTTTCACGGCTATGACCCCGAACAAGCAGTCCTGGAGCTTCCGCTCCGGCCGGGCGAACAAACCCACCGCACCGAAGACATTTTGGCGTTTATCCAGGAACACGGCCAGGAATTGGCCCTGATCCTGATCGGCGGAGTCAATTACTACAGCGGCCAGTTTTTTGACCTGCCTGCCCTTGCCGCAGCAGGGCGCGCAGCCGGAGCCGTGGTGGGCTATGACCTGGCACACGCAGTGGGAAATGTACCCCTTCGCCTGCACGACTGGGAGGTTGACTTTGCCGTCTGGTGCAGTTACAAATACCTCAATTCCGGACCGGGTGGCGTCAGCGGCGTTTTTGTGCACCACAAGCATGCCAATCGATCTGACTTGCCGCGCTTTGCCGGTTGGTGGGGAAACTCCGAAGAAACGCGCTTTCTCATGGAGCCCGGTTTTCACCCGCAACCCGGCGCTGCCGGATGGCAAATGAGCAATGCGCCGGTCCTGCCCATGGCGGTTCACCGCGCCAGCCTTGATCTTTTTGCCGAAGCCGGAATGGAGCCCCTGCGCACCAAAAGCGAACAGTTAACCGGGTATCTGGAATACCTGTTGAACCAAATCCAATCGTCGGATTTTCGCATCATCACCCCGTCGGATCCCGCGCAGCGCGGCTGCCAACTGTCCATCCAGTTCAAGCAACACGGCAAAGAGGTATTTGAAGCCCTTAAGCAAGCGGGCATCATTGCAGACTGGCGCGAGCCCGATGTGATCCGCGTCGCTCCCGTTCCGCTGTATAACCGCTACGAAGATGTGTACCATTTTGCCCGGGTGCTTCAGGAAGTCCTGGAACAGGCAAGCGCCGAACTCCCCTCGAAAAAATAGATAAACTTATGTTCGTCCGCTGCCTGTTGATTTGCTTCCTGCCCATATTGTTGTTTTCCTGCAAGGAAGATCTGCCAACCATAGATCCTCCTATTGACCCGCCCATTGACAGCGTGTACGTGCCCGAACCGGACCCGCCGGCATACGGAACCCCCTTCAGCGGAGTACCGGCCACCGAAGACGTGATCATGTACGAGGTGAACCTGCGGGCCTTCAGCCCTGGTGGTGATCTGGCGGGCGTGGAAGCCAGAATGGATTCCATTCAATCGCTGGGCATCAATGTCATCTGGCTCATGCCCATTCACCCCATCGGCAGCATCAATTCCGTGAATTCTCCTTACTCCGTAGCCGACTACAAAGCAGTGAGCAACGAATACGGAACGCTGGATGATCTGCGTTCGCTGGTTCAGGCAGCGCATGACCGCGGCATCGCCGTGATCCTGGACTGGGTGGCCAACCACACCGCATGGGACAACCCCTGGATGAGCAGGCCCGAATGGTACACGCAGGTCAACGGCGAGGTCGTGCATCCGCCGGGCACCGGCTGGCTGGACGTGGCGGACCTCAATTTCAGCAACCAGGATATGCAGACCGCCATGATCAGCGCACTCAAATACTGGATTTTAGCGGCCAACGTAGATGGCTACCGCTGCGATGCCGCCGATTATGTGCCCTACAGCTTTTGGAAACGAGCCTTGGATACCCTGAGCAACATGCCTGGTCGCAACGTGATTTTGCTCGCTGAAGGGCAGCGCAACGACCATTTCACTGCAGGCTTTCAGATGAACTACTCCTGGAATTTTTACGGGCGGGTCAAAGATGCCTTTAACGGGGGAAGTGCCCTGACGCTGATGAGCAACAGTCAATCGGAATTGAGCGGCGTTCCCGCTACCAAACAGAAATTGCGCTTCACCACCAACCACGACGAAAGCGCGTGGGATGCCACGCCAGTGGAGCTGTTCGGAGGCATTGACGGCGCCTTCGCCGCCTCCGTCTTAGCCACCACCATGGGCGGCGTGCCCCTGATCTACGGCAGCCAGGAAGTGGGCCGGGCCACTCCCCTTCCCTTTTTCTGGAACTCGCCCATCAACTGGAACCAAAACCCCGACCTGTTGGCGCGCTACCGCAAGTTGCTGAATACCTATGCGCAAAGCCCTGCGCTCAAGGCTGACGCGCTCTCGGATGGCTCGGATGAAAACGTGGTGGCCTTCCGCAAAGACGCGGGTTCAGAAAGTGCCGTGGTGCTGGTCAACCTCCGCGATACGCCCCAAACTTTTTCCGTTCCGGTGGAATGGCAGGGCAGCATTTGGCAAAATGCGCTCGACAACCAAACCGATACCTTGTTCTCATTGTTAATCCTGCAGGGTTATGGGGTGCGGCTCCTGGTAACACCTTAGAGCCCGGTCGCTAACTTTACAAGACATCATGAGTCAATTTTCAGTTATTGGAGCGGGTCTGGTGGGATCGCTGTTGTCTGTTTATTTAGGCGAGCGCGGCCACCGCATTACCGTGTTTGACCGTCGCCCCGACTTCCGCACGCGCGGCGCCGGAGGCGGGCGATCCATCAACCTGGCGCTCTCCGACCGCGGGCTGTTGGCCCTGGAAGGCGCCGGTCTTAAAGACGCCGTTCTTCCCCTGTGCCTGCCCATGCACGGCCGCATGATTCACGACCTGGACGGAACACAACATTTTCAACCTTATGGTAAGAGCGGCCAATACATTAACTCGGTAAGCCGCGGGGAACTCAACCTGCTCATGATGCAGGCCGCTGATGCGCATCCCAACGTAGCCTTTCAATTCGAGCACAGCTGCCTGGAATTTAACCTCGAAAACGGTGACCTGCACATGCGCGACGAAGCTGCAGGCAGCAACTACACCCTTCGCCCGGAATTAATTTTTGGCACCGATGGCGCATTTTCCGCGCTGCGCTCCAGCCTGCAACGCCGGCCCCGCTTTGACTACCAGCAAGACTACCTGCCCCACGGCTACAAAGAATTGACGATTCCACCGGCTGCAGATGGCGGCTGGCTCATTGACCCGGAAGCGCTGCACATCTGGCCCCGGCAAAGCTTTATGCTCATCGCGCTGCCCAACCTGGACGGCAGTTTTACCTGCACCCTCTTTGCCCCGTATGACGGACCTGAAGGCTTTGATGCACTCCAGACGCCCGCGCTTGCAGAAGCCTATTTTGACCGCTACTTCGCCGACGCAAAAGCCCTGATGCCCACCTTGATGCAGGATTTTTTTGATAACCCGACCTCCGCGTTGGTCACCGTGCGCTGCTATCCCTGGGCGTACAAAAACACCCTACTGCTCGGCGACGCCGCCCATGCCATTGTGCCGTTTTACGGCCAGGGCATGAATGCCGGGTTCGAAGACTGCCGTGCCCTTGCGCAGCTGATTGATCAACCTGGCAAAGATTGGAGCCAGATCTTCCGCGCGTTTGAGCAGGAACGCAAACCCAATGGGGATGCCATCGCCGAGCTGGCCAAGCGAAATTTTTTGGAAATGCGCGACAAAGTGGCCGATCCCCGGTTTTTGCTGCAAAAGAAAATTGCCGCTCAGGTGGCGGAGCGCCACCCGGCACACTTTACACCGGTTTATTCATTGGTGACCTTCAGCGATACGCCTTACGCCACCGCTTTAGCGGAAATGGACCGGCAACAAGCCCTTTTTGACCGGATGTTCACCTGGCCTGATTTTGAATCAAAATGGCAGGACGAATATTGGGAGCGCATTGAAGCGCTCTTGTTAGCGCGGGAGCCTTCCGCGCGGCATTGAGCGTAAAAATGGCCCTGGAAGGACCCAAAAACCGCCCGTTAGGGGCAGTTTGTGGCTATTCCAGGCATAAAAAAACCGCCCCGAAAGGCGGTTTTTTTGTGTCTGTTAACAGATGACAATCAGAAACTAACGATCAGTTTCCGCCACCTTTCTTGGTTACGTCAATCTTGGGAGCATCACCGCCGCCTTTCTTGGTTACGTCAATCTTTGGGGCGTCTCCACCGCCTTTCTTAGTCACGTCAATTTCACCGGTTGGCTTAGCAGGAGCTGCAGGTTTTTTGGTTGAAGTGCCAGGGCTGGCCACGACAGCAGTGAATTTGGCAAGCTCAGCATTGATGCTGTCCATTTGGAATTGCATGTCGGACATGGCGGTGGTGAAATAGGCCACGGTGTCCACCAAGGCTTGTTTTTGCTCGGTTAGCTGGGTTTCAAGGGTGGCAATTTGGTCTGCGCCGCTGTTGCAGCTGCTGAAGGCCAACGTTGTGCCCAAAGCGAGGGCGAGAATTTGAATTTTCATGGATTTGCTGGTTTGGGTACGATTCGAAAGAATCAATTTTGAGGCCAATTGAACCCCGGTTGTATTAATCGCGGCGGTAGACCTATTTTTGCGCAAAATTAGCACAGCTATCATTAGCAAGCCACCTGGTATCAAACCTAAATCCAAGACCATGACCAATTTCAGCAAAAGCATTAAGTTTCTGGCCCTCTCCCTGGCCGTTCTTCTGTTCACCCAGTGTACCGAAGATGATTTGAACAGCCCCATCATCACCCTTTTGGGCGACAGCCCCGAGTTCGTTGAACTGGGCGGAACCTACACCGAAGCCGGTGCAGAAGCCACGGATACCGAAGATGGCGTCATTGCCACCATCAACGTGGACGACAGCGCGCTGAACACCAACGAAGTAGGCAGCTACGACATCCTCTACAGCGCCACTGACGATGCCGGCAACACCGGATCAGAAGTTCGCACCGTGCACGTCTTTGCCCAAGGCAGCGACTTTGCCGGTGTTTACGAAGTGGTGGAAGACTGCAGCGACGGAAATACCTACACCTACGACGTAACCATCACGGCTGGTGCGGACCCCAACACGGTTATTGTCAGCAATTTCGGCAACTACGGTTTGTCGGTTCTGGTTGACCTCAACCTGACCGGCGACACCAACAGCAATGTTGGCGTGGACGACGCTATCGGCGGTGCCACCTTTGTGGGATCAGGCGTTCTGACCACCGGCACCACCACGGCCATGGTCTTCACCCTGGACTACTCCGCCGATGACGGCGCCAGTGTGCTGACCTGCGACGCAGTGTTCACCAAGCAATAATTCGCTTCCGTTCCCGTTGAACGTTTAGGTGTTTTTCTTCGGAAAGAGCCCTTAATCGAAGTTCGCACGGCGCTTCAACGGTTAACCCCAACGAACAGAACAAACCATAGAAAGCCGCCCTCACCGGGGCGGCTTTCTTAACTTTGCGCCTCATGGCTTTAAAAAACCGTCCCATTTTCCTGGGCTTGCTCCTAACCATTCTGGTGGTAGCCTGCCAAAAAACCGATAAAACGCCGCCGGTTGTGGTGGTTTTGGAGCCGGAATACCGGGTCCCGCTGGGCCAGGCCTACCAGGAACGGGGAGCCCTGGGCACGGACAAAGAAGACGGGGTGTTGGACACCGCTGCCGTTACCGCCGATGCCAGCCGCGTCAGAACCGACTCCGTAGGCGAATACCCCGTTTATTACTACGTGGCCGATGCTGCGGGCAATGAAGATTCCGCCACCAGGTTCGTGGCCGTTTACGCCCGCACACAGGATTATACCGGCAACTGGGCGGTGCGCGATAGCTGCGATTCCATCCTGATCAATTACACCGCTGTCGCTGTTTTGGATCCGCTGGACAGCACGCGTGTTGCGGTTTCCAATTGGCGGAACCGCGGCAGCAGCTACCAAATGCACTTGCAGATCCTTGGACGGCTTGGAAACAGCATCACCCTAAACGACTCACTTTCAGATTTTACGTATGTTGGTAATTCGGTTTTAACATACGGAACAACCACCCGGTTCGCATTTGACTTGCCGTTTGACGAAATCGATTCCGTGTCCTTTCAATCTTGTGTCAGCCAGTTCCGAAAACCCTGACCTGTAAAACGTAGCCGAAAATTCCTGAGCATCAAGACCCTGACAGCTCTCCCGCCACCAACCTCGCATGCTGCCCAAAAAGCCCTTCCCCCGAGTTCTCCTTGCATTAGCCGCCACGGCCGCTCTGAGCGCGTTGCTGCCCGCCTGCAAACCGGCTGATCAGGATGCCCCCCAGATCAGCGTTCGGCGTGCGCTCCCGGAATTCGTGTTGCTGGGCGATTCACTCCCGGAGGCCGTGCTGGAAGTGGTGGACAACCGCGACTGCGACCTCACCCCCGCTTTGGTGCAGGAAGGCAGTGTGGATACCAAACGCTACGGCGACTATCGGGTGGATTTCAGGGTCAGCGATGACGCCGGAAATGAAAGCAGCGTGGGCTTTGACGTACGCGTTGGCATGGAAAAAGAGAGCTATTACGCGGTGAATTACAGCGCGATAGACACCTGCACATCGGGCATATTCAGCTACCAGGCGGGCATCCAGGACTGCACCTGCCCCGAAAACAGGGTGTTGCTGTTCAATTTGGGCAATTTCGGCCCCGGCAGTTACGTCAACTTGTTTCTGGAAGGCGATTATGGCCATGAACTGCTCGTTGACCGCAGCACCGCCACCCTGGACTGGTCCGGCACTGGCATGGCCGTGCCCAGCGGCGATACGCTTTACCTCCAATGGTCGGTGAACAACGGCGCCATCACGGAAAGCTGCCGCACGCAGTTGATCCGGCGCTAAGGCATTAATCAGGACGAACTGGGCTTACCCCGCAAGGCCCGCGTTTGTTTTTGCGGCAATTCGCTATATTTATAGGTCGAAGGGCGGCAATTCTGCTTGCAACTGGCTCCGAAAACCCAGCTGAAAGCGCTTGCCCCAACCCCTTCCCGCCCCAGCATGGTGTCCCTCCACCAGTACGCGATAGCCTTGTTTTGTCTTGGTGGCCTGCTCTTATCCCCAAAGATGAGCAGCGCACAATCCGCTTCGGTTAACGCGGCCATTCCGGGACAATACCTGCTGCAATTTCGCCCCGGCCAACAACCGACGGCCCTGCTCACCCACCTGCAGACCCTCTATCCCGACCAACCCGCTGCGCTCGTGCCCCTTGCCCCTGCGCTGGGCCTTTACCGGCTGGACCTTGATCCGAACGCTGGCCCAGATAAAGACCCCAACAGTGGCCCCGACAGTGGCCCGAACACTGACCCTGACCGCGACCCCCAACTGTGGCTGGCGCGCCTGCAGGGCATGCCCGCGTTGCAAGCTGCACAGTTCAACCACACGCTGCAAAAGCGGCTTATTCCCTCCGACCCCAGTTTCCCCCTGCAATGGGGCATGAACAACATGGGCGGACCGGGGCTGGAAGGGGCGGACATTAACGCCCCGGAAGCCTGGGACATCAGCACCGGCGGCGTTACGGCGCTTGGCGATACCATCGTCATCGCGGTAGTTGACGACGGTTTTGACCGCAACCACGAAGACTTGTGGTTTTGGATCAACCGCGGCGAAATTGAAGGAGACAGCCTGGACAACGACGGCAACGGTTACGTGGACGACTACTTCGGCTGGAACGCCACGGACAACAATGCTGCGTTGCCGGTGGAACTGCACGGAACGCACGTTTGCGGCATCGCTGCCGCGCTGGGCAACAACGGCCTGGGCGTTACCGGCGTGAATTGGGGCACCCCCATTCTGCCCGTTTTTGCCGAATTGGAAGAAGACGATGTGGTGGCTGCCTACGGCTACATCCACGCCATGCGCAAGCACTACGACGCCACGGACGGTGCGGAAGGCGCCTTTGTGGTGGTGACCAATTCCAGCTTTGGGCTGGATTTTGCCCAACCGGAAGACTTTCCCATTTGGTGCGCCATGTACGACAGCCTCGGTGCCCTGGGCATCCTTAGTCCGGCCGCCACCATCAACGCCTTCCAGAACGTGGACGTCATCGGCGACGTGCCCACCACCTGCTCCAGCCCTTACATGATCGCCGTGACCAACACGGACAACGATGACGAGCTCAGCGGTGCAGGGTATGGCCCCGAAAACATCGATTTAGGGGCTCCGGGAACAGGCGTCTATTCCACGGCACCAGGAAATACCTATACGTTTAATTCTGGAACATCCATGGCCACGCCGCATGTGGCCGGAACCATTGCACTGCTATACGCCGCCGCCTGCCCGCGCTTTCTGGAAGACTACCGTTTTGATCCGGCGGGCATGGCGCTGTTGGTTCGGCAGTACTTGTTGGAGGGCGTCACGCCCGTTGACGACCTGCTCGTTCGCAGTGTTTCCGGCGGCCGCCTGAACATACACCAGGCTATGTTAGCGCTCTTGGATGGCTACTGCCGCGTGGGTGGTGTGGAGCAGCCGCTCGCAGGCAGCAGCGCGCTGAACCTGTACCCCAATCCCTTGGCCGCACAAGGTACGCTGTATGTCGAAGGGCTGTTAGCACCCGCAGCTAGCGCCGGTGCTGAACCCCAGCCCTGGTGCCTGCGGGATGCGCTCGGCAGGCCCCTCCGCTCCGGGCTTTGGGCGGCTGGCTCGGTGCTGGCTGTATCCCTGCAGGATTTGCCCGCAGGCTTGTATTTCTTCGAGAGCCCCGCTGCGGCCATGCCGGTGGTGCTGCTGCCCTGATGCCGCAAGGTGCGACAAGTTGCCGCGCTGCGCAACTGCGCCTTTCGCCCTGAAAACGCTGCTCCCGCGCTGCTTTCCAGAAGTTACTAACACGGGCTGGATTTAGGCCGTTGCGGCCTTTCCCTGCCCCGGGAATGCTCTAACTTACCGCCCTGTGGACTACCGCTGGGAATGGGAGCCGGTTGATGAAAACCGGGTTGTGGCCTTGCAACGCGAATTGGGCATTCACCCGGTTTTTTGCCGGCTGTTGGTGCAACGGGGCGTTCCCGATTTTGAGAGCGCGCGCCGGTTTTTCCGGCCAGAGCTGACGCATTTGCATCCTCCGTTGGCCATGAAAGGCATGGCGGAGGCGCTGGATCGGCTGGACCTTGCCCTGAGCCGTGGCGAGCGCATTTTGGTTTACGGCGACTATGACGTGGACGGCACCACCGCGGTGGCGCTGGTCTATCGCTTTTTGCGCCGCCGCCACGAAGCCGTAGAGTACTACATTCCCGACCGGGATAGCGAAGGCTATGGTTTGTCAGAAGCCGGGGTGCGCTATGCCGCCGCAACCGGTGTCGGGCTCATCCTGACGCTGGACTGCGGCATCAAGGCTGTTGATCGCATCGCAGAAGCGCGCGCCCTGGGCATGGACGTCATCGTGGCCGACCACCACCTGCCCGGCGCTGAATTGCCGGACGCCGTGGCCATTCTGGACCCCAAGCAAGCCGACTGCGGGTATCCTTTCAAGGAGCTGTGCGGTTGCGGGGTAGGGTTTAAACTCCTGCAAGGATTTGTTGAGCGGCACGGGTTGCCGACTGCAGAACTGTACGAAGGCCTGGATCTGGTGGCGGTGAGCATCGCCGCAGATATCGTTCCGGTTACCGGCGAAAATCGCGTGCTCTTGCACCACGGCTTGCAGTTGTTGGCCAAAGCACCCCGGCCGGGGCTGCGGGCATTGCTTCGGCAAGCCAAAGTAGTCGGGCCCCCAACCATCCGCGACCTGGTCTTTGGGCTGGCGCCGCGGATCAATGCCGCCGGGCGCATGGGCCACGCCCGCGATGCGGTAGCCATGCTGTTGGCCGAAACCGAAGACCCCGCCCGCGATGGCGCGGACGAGCTGCAAAGCCGCAACGACCACCGCAAACAGGAAGACCAGGACACCACCCGCGAGGCGCTGGCCATCCTGATGGCCTGGGCCGACCGGGAAGAGCGCTTCAGTACGGTGGTTTTTGCCGAACACTGGCACAAGGGTGTCATCGGCATTGTGGCCAGCCGATTGATTGAGAAACACTACCGGCCCACCATCGTGCTGACTGCGTCCAACGGACAGGCGGTAGGCTCTGCGCGATCGGTGGCGGGGCTTGACATCCACGACGCCATCTCCGCCTGCAGCGATCTGTTGGACCGCTTCGGTGGGCATGCCTTTGCAGCGGGTCTGAGCATGCCGCTGGCCAACGTGCCCATCTTTCGCGAGCGGTTTGAAGCAGCGGTGCGCGAGCGCATTCCCTTCGACCTGTTGACCCCCCGCCTCCGCATTGACGCTGAACTAACCCTGCCGGATGTCAAAGACAAGTTCTTTGCCATCCTCAAGCAGTTTGAACCCTTTGGACCGGGCAATCTGGCGCCAGTCTTTGCCAGCAGAGCCCTGCAAACCCAGGGCGCACCGCGCGTGCTCAAAGACGAGCACCTCAAAGTGCAGGTGCGCAGTGGGGATGTTCGTTTTGATGGCATTGCCTTTGGCCAGGTCGGTTCGCTCGGTTTGTGCAGCAGCGGAAAGCCGCTCGCCCTGGCCTACCACGTAGAAGAAAACCGCTGGAACGGACAGGTTTCGCTGCAACTGCACATCAAATCCATTAAACGGAGCGAAGAAATTGAAGCATAACATACTCTATGGTATGGTGGTTGCAGGGCTGTGCCTGTTGACGGCCACCAGCCTGCGCGCGCAGTTTTTATCAGGTACTGCCCTGACCTCCGACCCGGTCAGTGCCCACGGGTACCACACCTTCAGCAGCCTGAATCCCGGCTACGCCGGCGTTTTTGGTGATGGGGCTGTTTTTGCCAGCGGCCAAAGCCTGGCCGCCGTGCTGGACACCCTGGTCAGTTCGTCCTTTACGCTCGGTGTTCGCCAGGCCGTGGGCAGTTTTGACGGGGCCATTAGCGCCAACCTGACCTACATCTTTGTGCCGTTCAGCGCGCGCTACGTCATCGCGGATATCGGTTTTGCTTATCCGGTCCTTGACGAGGCCGGGCATCGGCTGTTGGTCGGGGGAAGTTTGGGCCTGGGCAGTCGCGAGATTGTCGGCTTTCAACAAGCGGGTGTACCCACTGCGCTGGACCGGCGAAACCGCTTCTTCCCCGATTTTGACGCAGGCATCTGGTACACCTACCAAAATCTTTCGCTGGGAGCCGGGGCCACACACCTGAGTCGGCCTACGGTGGAATACACATCCGCCATTACTGCAACCATCGACGACGTTTATTACCTCAACGCCAGCTACGGCATTGATCTGGATGGCCTGATCATCACCCCTGCCTTCCTGGGGCGCTACGCCAATTCCGGCAACTTCCTGAGCGATTTCACCGCCGATGCCCGCTTTGATGACCAATTTGGGGTGGGTGTTGGCTACCGGATTGACCTGCGCCGGCAAGTGCCCCCAAACCCGAGTTTTCCGGTGGTGCAAGAGCGCTTCCGGCAAATTTTGTTAAGTGCTGAGGTGGGCTTTGAAGACCGCTTTTCGCTCCGCGGGACGTATACTTACGTGCTCAACCAATTTGCCGCCGACCGCAGCAACTTTGAATTGACCCTGCTCTACCGCTACCAGAAAAGCCAGGAAAGCAATTCCATCCCCTGACTCCACCATGATCCTCAAAGCCGACCATCTGATCAAGCGCTACAAAGGGCGGGCCGTTGTCAATGACGTGAGCCTCCAGGTGGGGCAGGGCGAAATTGTCGGGTTGCTTGGGCCCAACGGCGCGGGCAAGACCACAAGTTTTTATATGATTGTGGGGTTGGTTAAACCCGCAGAAGGCATCATCCAATTGGATGGAAAGGACATCACACGGCTTCCCATGTTTCGCCGGGCCAAAATGGGCATCGGCTACCTGCCGCAGGAAGCCTCGGTGTTCAGAAAGTTGAGCGTAGAAGACAACATCGCAGCCGTGCTGGAAATGACCGGGCTGAGCAAGGCCGACCAACACGCCAAACTCGAGCAGTTGATCGGCGAATTCGGGCTGGAAAACGTGCGCAAAAGCAATGGCGATGTACTGTCCGGCGGAGAACGCCGCCGCACGGAAATCGCGCGAGCCCTGGCCGTAGATCCCAAGTTTATCTTGCTGGACGAACCCTTCGCGGGCATCGATCCCATTGCCGTTGAAGACATTCAGGGCATCGTCAGCGGCCTTCGCGACCGCAACATCGGCGTGCTCATCACCGACCACAACGTGCAGGAAACGCTGTCCATCACGGATCGCGCGTACCTGTTGTTCGAAGGTAAAATTCTTCGCTCCGGCTCTGCCGAAGAGCTGGCCGCCGATGAACAGGTCAGGCGCGTGTACCTGGGTCAAAATTTTGAGCTGCGCCGCAAACGTCCATCGGGTGCCAGCCCATCCGGAGCCCTTTAGAAGCCGGGTGAGGATTTTTCGCCCAGCGTTCTGTAAATTTCGGAAAACTGACCGCCTTGGCCTTTCTGCCTAAGAAACCTTCTGAAGTGCCCCGCGGCGTGTTCAACGCTGTGTTCTCGTGGATGCTCAAGCAGCGCATCGGCCAGATTGAACACTTCATGCAACATCCGCATCAAGTGCAGGAAGAAGTATTCCGCAGGCTCATGAACGACGGGGCCAAATGCACCTGGGGTCGCGACCACGGCTACGCAGACATTCGCACGCCCGAAGAATTCCGGAAGCGCGTGCCGGTGCAGGACTACGAAGCAATGCAACCCACCATTGAGCGCGTCATGAACGGCGAGCAGGGGCTTTTGTGGCCGTCCGAAATCAAGTGGTTCGCCAAGTCATCCGGCACCACCGCCGGGCGCAGCAAGTTCATTCCGGTCAGCAAAGAAGCCCTGGAAGAATGCCATTTTGCCGGGGGAAAGGATTTGATGTCGCTCTACTGCGACCAGGTGCCCGACACCAAAGTTTTCAGTGGTCGGGGGCTGGTCATGGGAGGCAGCCACCAGGTAAACAAGCTCAACGAGGGCACCTACTTCGGCGATGTCTCCGCGGTGATGATGCAAAACATGCCCATGGCAGCGCGCTTTATTCGAACGCCGGACTTGTCCATTGCCCTGCTGGACGACTGGGAGGAAAAGATTGAGCGCATGGTCGAAACCACCCTGAAGCAAAACGTCACCCACATTGCGGGCGTGCCCACCTGGACCATCGTATTGATTGAACATTTGTTCAAAAAAACCGGCAAGAGCAACCTCCTGGACATCTGGCCCAACCTGGAACTTTACATCCACGGAGGCGTCAGCTTTGCTCCCTACCGAAAGCGGTTCAGGGAACTGATCCCTTCGCCCGACATGACGTATTTAGAAACCTATAATGCCTCTGAGGGTTTCTTTGCCATTCAGGACCAGCTGGACAGCCACGATCTGCTGCTCATGCTGGACTACGGCATCTACTACGAGTTCATCCCCGTGTCAGAATTTGACAAGTCTGAGCCGCGGACCGTGGGGTTGGAGGGGCTGGAACTGGGCAAAGTGTACGCGCTGGTCATCAGCACCAACGCCGGTTTGTGGCGCTACCGCATCGGCGATACGGTGCGCATCACCAGCCTCAATCCGTTCCGCGTACAGGTAGCCGGCCGCATACGCCATTTCATCAACGCGTTCGGCGAAGAAGTGATTGTAGAAAATGCCGACCGCGCTATTGAGCAGGCCTCTGCGGCTACCGGCGCGCTGGTGCGCGAGTACACGGCAGCCCCCATTTATTTTGAAGCGGGCGAAAAGGGCGGTCACGAGTGGCTGGTGGAGTTCGATACGCCGCCGGAGTCGCTGCAAGCTTTTACTGAAGCCCTGGACCGCACGCTGAAGGAAATCAACAGCGACTACGCCGCCAAGCGCCACAAAGACATGGCCCTGGGCATGCCCATTCTGCACGCTGTGCCCCATAACACCTTTTACGATTGGCTCAAACGCAAGGGCAAGCTGGGCGGGCAGCACAAAGTGCCCCGGTTGAGCAATACGCGGGAGTATTTGGAGGAGATTTTGGCTGACGGTCGCGGGGCTCCAACGCCAGGGTAAAAAAGTTGCACCAAACGTAACCTTATGCCCGGAACCCGGGTATAACGAACTACGCCATGCCCTTTTCGCGCCCAAACCCAGGCATTTTGACCGGAGCGCTGCCCAACCACCACCAGGACGCCAGCGAATCCGAGCCAGACCATGCCACACTTCTGGCTGCTGAGATCAGCAGGCTCCAGTGCCGTATTGCAGAACTGGAAGCCCAAAAAGCGCTTATGGCGTTGGAATTCAGACAGTTGGAAAAAACACTACCCTTCTACCAGGCGCTGCCTGCCCTTCTCCCGGACACCTTTGTGGTGGCCTTTGACCGGCAACTGCGCTTTCAAATGGCCGAAGGACCGCTGTTGGATACCCTTGGCTACCATTCATCAGACATTGTTGGCCGCAGTGTGCTCGATCTCCTGCCCGATGGCCGGGGCTGGCGGCAATGGGAAGCGCATTTTCGGGGCACGCTCCGGGGTCAGACCTTTAGCAAGGAAGTTGAAGACCAGGGCCGCTTTTACCAGGTTGACCTGGTTCCGATCCGGGATACCGAAGGCGATGTTACCGGTGGCTTGCAGGTAACCCGCGACATCAGTGCGCTGAAGTTGCAGCGCGCCAGTGCGGAACGCCGCGCCGCTGATATGGCCCGCACCAATGCGGAGCTGAACCGCTACATTTCCACCAACCTGGAACTGGAGCAATTCGCGTACATCGCTGCACATGACCTCAAGGAGCCCATTCGAACCATCATCAGTTTTGCGCAACTGTTGCAGCGCCGCCACGGCCCTTCCATTGATGAGGAAGGCCAGGAGTTCATGGAATACATCGTGCAGGGCTCGCGGCGCATGGAAGCGCTGATCACGGGCCTGCTGGATTACAGCAGCCTGGACAGTCGCGGGCAGAAGGACCTGGAAACAGTGTCGGTGCACGAAATTCTGGAAGGCGTGCTGCGCAACCTGGCCAACCAGATTCAGGAGCGGCAGGTTGAAGTGATCTTCGGCGAACTGCCTGTGGTGCGCGGCAACGCGGTGCAACTGGGCCAACTTTTCCAGAACCTGGTCAGCAACGGCATAAAATTCAACACCAGCGCCCAGCCCATGATTCGCATTGAGGGCGAAGTGGATCCGGCTTCGGGCGGCGACCATTGGAAATTCAGCGTGCGCGACAACGGCATCGGCATTCCCGAAGACGGCATGGACAAGATCTTTGGCATCTTCCGCCGCCTGCACAACCGCGACGAATACGAAGGCGCGGGCATCGGTCTGGCGGTGTGCAAGAAAATTGTGGAGCGCCATGGCGGCCGCATCTGGGCCGAAAGCAGCCCCGGCGAAGGGACGACCTTCTGTTTTACGCTGCCCAAATTGGTGAAGGGCTGAGGCTAGCCTTGCGCTCGTGGGTAGGCCGATTGTTAGGCCGCCGTCTTTGCGCGTTTACTTTGCGCGTTTACTTTTCCCGCTCCGTCACGTAACGCACCAATTGCTCCAGCGAATCGCGGGTGGGCGAAGGGTCAAATTCGCGCAACAACACAAAGGCGCGTTCCTGGTATTGGTACATGGCCTGCCGCGCGTAATCCATGCCGCCGCTGGCCTGCACAAAACCGATCACTTCGTTCACTTTTTCGCGGTCGTCCCCTCCCCCTTTGACGAGCGAAATGATCCGTCGCTTATCGCTGCGGTTGGCCTTGCTCAAGGCGTAGATCAGCGGCAAGGTCATTTTGCGCTCCTTGATGTCGATGCCGGTGGGCTTGCCGACGTCGTCGGGACCGTAGTCGAACAGGTCGTCTTTGATTTGAAACGCGATGCCGATCAGCTCACCGAATTGACGCAGCCGTTCGATGGTTTCCGCATCGGTGATGGTGGAAGCGGCACCCGCCGCGCAACTGGCCGCGATGAGCGATGCCGTTTTTCGCCTGATGATGTCAAAGTAAATGGACTCCTGAATGTCCAGTTTCCGGGCCTTTTCCATCTGCAGCAGCTCGCCTTCAGCCATTTCGAGCACGGCTGTAGAGGTGATTTGCAGAATTTGCGTTTGGCCGGATTCTAAGCTGAGCAGCAGGCCCTTGGACAACAGGTAATCGCCGACCAACACGGCAATTTTGTTCTTCCACAGGTGGTTAATGCTGAAAAAACCGCGGCGCATGTAGGCGTCATCCACCACGTCGTCGTGCACCAGCGTGGCTGTGTGCAGCAACTCAATAAGCGAAGCGGCCACGTAGGTTGGCTCCCCAATTTTTCCGCATAATTGCGCAGAAAGCATCACAAACATGGGGCGAACCTGCTTGCCCTTGCGTTTGACAATGTAGTACATGACCCGGTCCAGCAGGGCCACGTTGCTTTTTACGCTCTCGCGAAACTTGCGCTCGAAAGTGTCGAGCTCCTCCCGGATGGGATGCTGGATTTGGGCCAGCTCATTGGACATGCCGGAATTTTGGGCAAAGCTAAGCCCGCTGCGCTCAATAAGTCGATTTCCCTGCCGAACTTGGAGGCTGAAGCAGGGCTGAGCCGGGCCAACCCTGCGAGCTTTGCGGCGCGAGTCGAGAGCCTTCGCGGCGCTGTGCGCAAGTTTCACCGCCCGGCCCAAGATTTTGGAGTTTCCTTTTGCCAAAAGTTATGAACGTTCAAAAAAATATCCAGTTATCGGGCAGCGCAGGCCGCCCGTTTTTGCTAGACGTTTACGCCCCGGACGCAGGGCCGCACCACCCCTTGGTGGTCTTCGTGCACGGTTTCAAAGGCTACAAAGACTACGGCTGCTGGGAGTTGGTGGCCCGCGAATTTGTGGAGGCCGGATTTGCTTTCATCAAATTCAATTTTTCGCACAACGGGACCACGCTACAAAATCCCTTGGCTTTCGATGACCTGGAAGCCTTTGGAAACAACAATTTCAGCCGGGAACTCGACGATCTGGGCACCGTGCTGGACGGGGCGCTATCCGGTGAGCAGTTGCACACCTTTAGCATTGACCCGGCGCAAGTCAATCTGATCGGCCACAGCCGGGGTGGCGCCACCGCCCTGCTCAAAGCCCATGAGGACGAGCGGGTTAAGCGCGTGGTCAGTTGGGCCGGAGTGGGCAGCCTGGACAACTACATTCGGGCAGATGACGTGGACCGCTGGCGCGAAAAAGGCGTGGTGTACGTGGAAAACAGCCGCACCAAGCAGCAAATGCCGCTGTATTTCCAGCTCTACGAAGACTTTGTGGCGCACACCGACCGCCTGGACCTGGACGGTGCACTGCGCGGGCTGAACCAGCCCTACCTCGTGGTGCACGGCACAGCCGACCCGGTGGTGCCCTATTCTGCCGCACTGCACCTCTACGAAAACAGCCCCAATTCCGAACTGGAAACCATCATCGGCGCCGACCACGGCTTTGGCGGAACCAACCCCTGGCCCGGTGCTGAACTGCCCGATGACCTGGCACTGGTGGTCAAAAAGACCGCGGCTTACCTGGGGCGGAGGTGAGGGGTCGCAGGTGCTTTAATTGACGCTATTTAGCTAAATAGCGTCAGTACGTTGACTAAATTTAGCTAAATAGTGTCAGTTTATTGACTTAATTTAGCTAAATTGCGTCGAGGGCTTCTCCAAAAAATAGCCAGATGCCTTTACTACCAAGGATTGTGGAAGCCCAGGTGCTTACGGGTCTCCAAACAGACAAAGTGGTTATGCTCCTCGGTCCGAGGAGGGTAGGCAAAACCGTGTTGCTGGAGCAAATCATCAAAAAAAGCAAGGAGCCGCACCTTCTGTTGAATGGCGAGGACCTGGCCGCTCAGGAGCTGTTGGAGCGCCGGACCATTGCTCACTACAAGAGCACCTTTAGCAGCATCAGCCTGTTGGTGATTGATGAAGCCCAAAAAATACCTGACATCGGTGCCAAACTGAAACTGATAGTAGATCACGTCGAAGGGCTGAAAATTCTGGTGTCAGGCTCGTCATCATTTGATCTCCAGCAACATACAGGCGAGCCCTTAACTGGCCGTAAAATCACGTTAAATCTCTTTGCCTTGGCGGAGCAAGAGTACGACTCCATAGAAAACATTTTGGAAAGAAAGGACAAGTTGCACGACCGCCTGGTTTATGGCAACTACCCGGAATTGCTCAGCATAATGAGCAACACCGGCAAAGCGGCATACCTGCGCGAACTGGTTAACGACTACCTGCTCAAAGACATATTGGCCATCGACGGGATCAGGGCTTCGGACAAAATGCTCGCGTTATTAAAGCTTATCGCTTTTCAGGTTGGTCAGGAAGTTTCGCACCAGGAACTGGGTCGTCAATTAAACATGAGTAAAAATACGGTCGAAAAGTACCTTGACCTATTGGCGAAATTATTTGTGATCTACCGCATTGGCGGGTTCAGCAAAAACCTGCGCAAGGAAGTATCCAAAAATAGCCGCTGGTATTTCCACGATAACGGTTTACGAAACACGTTGATCGCCAACTTCAATCCGCTTTCTGCCCGAAATGACCAAGGTGTTCTGTGGGAAAACTACATGATCAGCGAACGCATTAAGTTTCAAAATTACCACAATGTATTTTCCAGTAATTATTTCTGGAGAACCTATGATCAACAGGAAATTGATTGGGTAGAAGAACGCGAAGGCCAACTTTTCGCCTACGAATTCAAATGGAACGCCGAAAAAAAGCCCAAAACTCCCGTTGCCTGGGCGCAGACCTATCCGGAAGCTGAATTCCGGCTGATCCATCCAGGCAATTATGCAGATTGGGTCAGGCCGGATTAAGCCGTGGCATTTGTGTAGCCAACTGGCCGACGTTTGTTAGCCTTTCCCAAGCATAGACTTTATCGGAGTAGTTTTAACGCTGTGATAACCACCAATACCCTTCGCCCAAAATGGAGCAGCGCATTGCTGTCCCTGCTTTTGATTGCTGCTGTGTCTTCTTCCTGCAAGAAAGACGGCGGCGGCATCAACCTGTTTTCGGTACAGGACGACATCGATCTGGGCATGCAGGTCAGCGATGAAATTGAAGCGGATCCGGCTACTTACCCAATTTTGTCGGAAGGGCTGTATCCGGAGGCCTATGGGCATCTGCGCCGCATCCGCGATGAAATTCTGGACAATGCCGAGGTGGACAACGAGGCCGCCTTTGCCTGGGAGGTGAAGTTGATTGAAGACGATGAGGTGTTGAACGCTTTTTGCACACCCGGCGGTTACATCTACGTCTATACCGGTTTGGTCAAGTATTTGGATTCCGAAGATCAGTTGGCCGGTGTGATGGGCCACGAAATTGCCCATGCCGCCCTCCGCCACAGCACTGATCAGTTGACCCAGCTCTACGGCATTCAGTTGCTGCTCGGCATTGTGCTGGGCAACAGCAGCAGCAGCCTGACGGACATTGCCGCATCGCTGGTGGTGCTCAAGTTTAGCCGCAACCACGAAGAGCAAAGCGATGAGTACTCGGTGCGCTACCTCTGCGGCACGGAATACGATGCACGGGGCGCTGCCCGCTTCTTTGAAAAGTTGGTGGCGGCGGGTACGCCTACCCCACCGCAGTTTTTATCCAGCCACCCAGACCCGGATAACCGCGTTGAGGACATCCTCGGTTTTTGGGAAGAGCTCGGGTGCGGCGAAGGCGGAACGTTTGTGGATCGGTATGAGGATTTTAAGAACTCGTTGCCTTGAATGCCACTCGTCTTACCCCGCCGCCCAACGCTGCCCCAGCCAGAATCCGAGTGCTGCAGCTGCAGTGCCCAAGAGGACACTTCCACCTAGATATGCCAGCGCCATGTTCTGATGGCCCGCGCGGAACAACTGGAGCCCTTCCAATGAGAAGGCCGAGAAGGTGGTGAAGCCGCCGAGCAGGCCGCTAAAGACTGCCCCGCGTTGCACCGGTGACCACGCGTCCGGTTGCGCGCTCTGCCAGCCCCAGAGCAAGCCCATGAGGAAGGAGCCAAGCACATTGATCAGGAAAGTGCCCAGCGGAAAGGCGGCATTGGGGTTGCCGAGGTAACCCTGCAGCGCCGCGAGGCTAACGCCGTAGCGCAACATAGAGCCAATTGCGCCGCCAAATGCTACAGCAAGCCAGGTCATGGGATAAAGGTAAGAGATCAGGATTAGCGGGCCAGCAGTTGCTCATAAAGCGAAGCCACATCGCGCACCAGGCGCTGGTAGCCAAAACGCTCAAAGACTTCCTGCTCGCCAGTACGGCCAAGCGTGGCGCGCAGTTCAGCGTCTGAAGCCAGTGCCAACAGACGATCGGCGAAGCCGGCGTGATCCGATTTTTCAATAAGGTAAGTCAGGAATTCCGGGGGAAGGATGTCGCGGATGCCCCCAACATCGGTGCTGACCAGCGGCTTTCCTGCGGCGAGCGCTTCGATCAGGCTTACCGGGGTTCCTTCATTGAGCGAACTCAGCGCTATGATGTCCAGGCCGGCGAAGGCCCGGTCCACGTCCTTGATCCAGCTGGTGAAAACCACAGGTGTTTCTATGGCGGGTAGCGGAGGCTGATCGTCATGGGCGGCGGTAAAAGCGAGCTGGTTTTCACGGCACTGGGTCTCAACGGCTGCGCGGCTTTCGCCGTCGCCGATGAGGAAGGCGACGAGGCGGCCAGCCGGGTTTTGGGCCCGGTAGCGGCCCTCGGCGTCAGCAAAAGCCTTGAGGAACAACCCGTGTTGCTTGACCGGCACCAAACGCCCGACGATGCCCACTGCGACGTCGCCAGGTTGCAACTTGTAGCGCTCGCGAAAGGCCGTGCGCTTTTGGTCGCGATCGCTGCGGAAACGGTCCAGGTCAAAACCCAGGGGCACCACGTGGATGCGGTCTTCGGTGGTGATGCGAAAATTGCGGCTCAGTTCCTGCTTCTGGCTCGGGCTTATGGCGATAATGCCGCTGCTTTTACGGGCCAGGTAACGCTCAATTTCAAGGAACACCCGCGTTTTGCCGGGCCCGAAATAGGAGTGAAAAACATGGCCGTGAAACGTATGCAGCACTACGGGTACCCCTTCGTGAAAGGCTGCCAGACGGCCTACCGTTCCTGGCTTGGCCGCGTGCGTGTGCACGATGTCGGGCTTAAACTCGCGGATGATGCTGCGCAATTCGCGATAAGCCAGATAATCCTTTTGCGGGCTCAATTCGCGCTGCATGTGCTGCACAAAACGCGGCTCTATGCCCAAGCTATGGGGAATGAACTCACTGGAGGCTTCGGAATCGTCTTTCATGCCGGAAACGAGCAACGTTTCGTACTCCGGGGCCAGATAACGGGTCAGGTACGACGCGTTGAACGTGGGGCCACCGAGGTTGAGCCGGTTAATGATGCGAAGGACGCGGGGCATGGGGTAAAGATAAACTGCCGCTCAGGCCAAGTGCCATTTTCGCCACCAATATTGGAACACGATCAACCCCCAAATGCGTGCGTGGACATCGCCGGGGCTGGGGCTGAAGAGCTTTTCTTTGAGTTGGCGGATGGCTTGAGCATCAAAGATGCCCTGGTCGCGGATGTAGGCCTCGCTTAAGAGATCGTCAGCGATCCAGGAGCGCAATTCGCCGCGAAACCATTTGAGTAGGGGTACTTCAAAGCCGTGTTTGGGTCGGTTGTAGAGCTCGGGGGGCAGCAGGTCGCGAAAGGCATCCTGGACGATGCGCTTTTTGATGCCGCCGCTGATTTTGCTGCTTTCCGGCAGGCGAGCCGCAAAATCCACCACGCGGTGATCCAGAAAGGGAACGCGCACCTCTAAACTGTGCGCCATGGACATGCTGTCCACTTTGTGCAGCATGTCGCCGGGAAGCACCATGCGCTGGTCAGAGGTCAAGACCGGGGCAAGCCCGGTGGCGTGGTCAAAGGCTCGGGTGAGGTATAATTTGCGGGCCAGGTAGTCGGTTTGGTGTTGCCTGACCTGCTCCTTCCATGCAGGAGCCAGCAGGCGAAGGGCCTCCGCTTCCGGAGCATAACCGCACCAACGCCAGTAACGGTTGGCCGGTGTCATGGCGCGGCCTTCGGCAAAACGGGCCAACTGGCGCAGCCGATTGCCCAACGGGCTCTGCCGGCTCTGTGGCATGCGGTTCAATAGCGGTCCTGCGACGCCCACGAGCGCGGCGGCGGCTCCTCCTTGTTCAACCCGCAGGTGGCCCATGTGCTTGTGGTAACCGCCGAACAACTCATCAGCACCATCACCGCTCAGCGAAACCGTAACTCTCTTTCTGGTTTCACGGCTTAGGATGCTCACGGCCAACGCCGAAGAATCGGCGAAGGGCTGATCAAACTGATCCAGCGTGTCGTGCAGGTGCGCGAACAAATCGTCATTGCTCAGCGAGAAAACCGTATGATTCGTTTTGTACTTCTCCGCTACCTTTTCCGCGTAACTGGTCTCGTCGTAAAAAGGCTCATCGCGGTAGCCAATGGAAAACGTGGAAAGCTGCTTGACGTGCTTTGAAGCCAGGGCAACAATCACAGATGAGTCAATGCCGCCGCTCAAAAAAGCACCAAGTGGCACATCGGCAACGAGGCGAAGCTGCACAGCGTCCTCCAGCAATTCGCGCAGCCTTTTCTGCTGGCCGGCATAGTCTTGCGGGGGAAGTTGTTGCGCCGCCGCAGCAGGATCACCGGGTTGTTCACTAACGTCGCTGCCCGCCTCCGGCAAGGTCCACCAGCGTTCCAAGCGGACTTCCTGACCTTGCACATGCAAACAGCAGCCCGGTTCCAGCCGTTTGAGGCCGCGGTAAATGCCGCCGCTGTCGGGCAGGTAGTTGAGTTGCAGGTACTGGTAGAGCGAAATGGTATCCAGTTCACGGGGCAAGCCCAACGAGTACAAGGCCTTCATTTCGGAGGCAAAGACGAGCGCGCCGCTGTGCTCGGCGTACAACAGGGGCTTAATGCCCATGCGGTCGCGGGCAAGGAACAGCGACTCGTTCTCGCGATCATACAGCGCCAGGGCGAAAAAACCGTTCAGGCGATGCAAGGCCTGCGGCCCCCACTGGCGAAAGGCCCGCAGCAGCACTTCGGTATCTCCTCCAGAATGAAAAGTATGGCCGAATGCCTCCAGTTCAGAACGCAACGTGCGAAAGTTGAAGATCTCGCCATTGAACACCAGGGTGAAACGCCCTTCCGGATCGGTCATGGGTTGATGGCCGGCGCTGCTGGTGTCCAGGATGCTCAGACGCCGATGGCCCAACCCGCAGCGGTTGTGGTAGAAGTGGCCCTCATCATCGGGGCCACGGCGCGCTAAGGCCCGGGTTGCTTGCGGAAGTTGCTCCAGGACGCGCTGCCCTTCGCCCGACAAAACCCATACTCCGGATATTCCGCACATTGGGGCAAATTTAGGGCTTGGCGTTTGGGTTTGTGGTATGCAAAGGCTTATCGAAATTTCTCCGCATACCATTTGTGCAGCAAGAGCAAAAGCCAAATTCGAACATACAAATGACTATGGCCCCGTGCGAAAAGCTTCAGCAGCCGCTCCACTTCGGAGAAATGGACCAAACCGGCTTCTTCAACCAGGTCTTTATTCAGGTATTGCGGAATGCGCTCCTTCCATTGACCCTTGAGCCAATCACCGAGCGGGATGCCAAAACCCCATTTGGGACGGGCAAAAACCGACGCGGGAACATACTGGTAGAGGATCTGCTTGAGGAGTCTCTTGCTGACACCGTTGTGGCTGCGCAATGCCGCAGGCAGATTGAGCGCATATGAAACCAGGCGATGGTCCAGCAAAGGCACCCGCACTTCAAGCGAAGATCGCATGCTGGCGCGGTCCACTTTAACCAGCAGGTCATCAGGCAGGTAGCGCTTTAGGTCGAAAAGAGCTTGCCGCTCTGCAGCAGTCAGATGGAGGTAGGACCGTTCCGGGAACTCGGGCAAGGCAAAATCAGCGTGAAAGGGCTGTTTGACCAGGCTGCGCAACTCAGCCCGGCTGAAGGCATATTGTTCCTGCGAGAAAATATGGCTGGGCAGGTGCGTCTGGTCGGGATAGTGAAGGAGCTTGCCGATACGGCGGTAGCGGTCAGGAAGGCCTGGCGTGTGTTCCAGCGCCAGTGCCAGCGGATTATGCAGTCCGCGATAAATGGGCTGCTCCAGCCGATCTGCCCAGGCATAGCTTCCGTAGCCCAGGTGCGTTTCATCGCCCCCATCGCCGGAGAGGATGACGGTTACTTCTTTGCGGGCCAGTTCGGAGACCAGCATGGTGGGAATCGCTGAGGAATCGCCGAAAGGCTCGTCGTAGGTGGCCAAAATGTCTTCAAAACGACTTTGCGCCTCTTCTTCTGACAGCACAAACTCTGTGTGGTCGGTTCTGAGGTGTTCCGCTACATGTCGCGCATAGTGCGCTTCGTTAAACTTGCTTTCTTTGAACCCGATAGAAAAGGTTCGAACCCGATGGGGGGAGGCTTCTGCCGCCAAGGCTGTGACCAGACTGGAGTCAATTCCCCCGCTGAGAAAGGTACCCAAGGGCACGTCCGCAATCATTTGCGAGGCTACGGAATCGCGGAGCAAAGGGTGTAGCTGCTCTACCGCCACGGCTTCCGTTGGCGATGGGTTTGTGTGAATAGTATCCTCTATGTTCCAGTAGCGGGTCAGGTGGAGTTTGCCGCCTTTGTACAGCGCTTTGTGCCCCGGCAGAAGTTTTCGTATGCCCTCGTAGATGGACAACTCGCCAGGGATGTAGCTCAAATGCAAAAAGGCGTTGAGCGCGGCAGGGTTTAGCTCGCTGCGATCGCGCAGGCCCGGAATCTGCAACAACGCCTTGAGTTCAGAAGCGAAAACCAGCCGATCCTGATCCAGCGAATAGTACAGCGGCTTGATGCCGATGTGATCGCGAAAGAGGTGCAGTTCCTGTCGAGCTTTGTCCCAGATGGCGATGCTGAACATGCCATTTAGCCTGTACACGAAATCGGGACCAAGCCGGGCAAAGGCTTCCAGGATCACTTCGGAATCGCCGGTGGTGCGAAGGTCCTGGAGTGCTAAATCCCGGGCAATCTGACGATAGTTGTAAATCTCTCCATTAAACACCATGACATAGCGCCCGTCGGCACTGTGCATGGGCTGGTTGGCCGAGTCGGATAAGTCGAGAATGCTGAGTCGCCGGTGTAAAAAGCCCGCTGGTCCTTCGTGCCAAATGCCTTCTGCATCGGGACCGCGATGCGCCATAGCCAGGCCCATTGCGCTGAGCTGTCCCCGGTCCAGACGCCCTTTTTCATCCACAAAACCCGCTATGCCACACATAGTATATCTTGTGTTTTAGGTTTTGGGATCTGGGTTGCGTTTGTCCGGGCTCAGAACCTGCGCATAGGTAGCCGCATAGGTCTCAATGCCGGCCTGGAGCGAGTAGAATCGGAAGGCAGCCTGGCGAATGGTGGCTTTGTCCAAGGGTAGCAAGGACTCCACTTGGGTCACGGAGGCCTGCATTTGTTCAGGATCGTTGACGTCCAACGCAATGCCACATTGGCTTTGCTGCACAATGTCACCGACATCTCCTACCCCGCTGTTGCAGACAAGCGGAATGCCCATTCCCATTAACTCGCCCATCTTTGTGGGGCTGGATGCCTGCTTAGAAAACGTGGGCACTATGAAGAATAGGCCTAAATCCGCACAATTGAGGTAGCGGGGCATTTCAGCATAAACAACCTTACGGATAACTAAATTAATGTTATGGATACCGAAATATACGGCTCGCTGCGAAATCCGCTCCTGCTCAGCGCTCAGGAATATAAAAACAGCATCCGGGCGACGCTTCTGCAGTTCGACAAACCACTGCAGCATCTCGTCCAGCATATACCAGGTGCCGACCGAGCCTGAATAGACCACGACCAGGGCGTTCGGATCAATACCCAGCTCCTTTCGCACCGCATCGCGGTCTGCCGGGGCAAAGCGGGTATAGTCAAAGCGATCAAGGTCAGCGCAACAGGGGATAACACGGGTTTTATTCGAATCAAGCCCGGGCAAAAGCTTCGTTTCCATGAAGCGTTTCCCCGCATGCGTAAGGCTGATGACCGCACTGGATTCGCGCAGAAAATCGAGTTCCCTTCGCTTGAAATATCCGTAAACGCTGCGAAAAATGGGGTTGGACTGCGGCCATAAGTGGCCATCTACCCGCTCATCCGCATAAAAACCGCGCATGTCAAACAGCCATGGGATGCCGGTTTTGCGCCCTATCGTCAGCGCTACCCGCGCCGAAATATAACTGCGCGCGTGCAACAATTGAATCGGTGTGCGGTGGTGCAACGCCAGCACCGTCCGGTACATGCGCAGGATGTCGTAAACGGTGCTGAGCACCGGTGGGCTTTTGGTGTAGGACAGCGGTATCCACTGGATGCCCGAGCGGTCCAGCAAGGCTTGAATGGTTCCGCGCTGTTGCTCAAAGACCGCAGGCTTTTCGAAACTGATGATGCTGATGCGGTAACCTTGCCGCACAAGGCCTGCCAAGTAGGGAATGACCTGGCTTTGACCCAAAGGGTCGGTCATGCCATCGTACGAGAGGAAAACCGCATGGGGAGCATCGCGCTGCACCCTATTCGCTTTTGAGCGATTCAGCCAAAAAATGCTCCACGGTCAGGGCAAGACCCTGCTTCATGCGAAATCGGGGCTCGTAGCCCAGCAGTTTAGCCGCCTTTTCAATGCTGGCTAAACTGTCGCGAATGTCGCCAGGCCGGGAATCCTTATGCACCGGTGCAGCATCGGAGCCCAACAAAAGTCGCAGATGATCAAACAATTGGAGCACGGTAAAACGCTCGCCAACCGCAACATTGTACACCTGGCCCAGCGCTTCGGGGTTGCTGGTCGTCAGCGCCAGCAGGTTGGCTTGCACTACATTCTCGATGAAGGTAAAATCGCGGGTTTGGCCACCGTCGCCATCAATCTCCACCGCTTGACCGTTCAGAATCTTGTCGATGAACTTTGGAATGACCGCAGCGTAAGGTCCGTTCGGGTCCTGGCGCGGGCCAAAAACGTTGAAATAGCGAAGCCCAATAATCTCCTGCTGGTAAACCTGGCTGAACACCTGCTGGTAAAGCTCACCTGCCAGCTTGCTGACCGCATAGGGCGAAAGGGGCTTGCCAATTTTGGCTTCAGTTTTGGGAAGAGTAGCCTCATCGCCGTAAACTGAACTGGAGGAGGCATACACCACGCGCTTCACACCAGCCTGCCGGGCCGCCGTGAGCACATTGACATAGCCCTCCACGTTGATCTGGTTAGTGGTGATGGGATCGGCAACCGAACGCGGAACGGATCCCAAGGCGGCTTGATGGCTTACCAGATCCATGCCCTCACAAGCGCGCAGGCAGGTGGCAAAATCGCGCATATCCCCTTCCACAAATTCATGGCGGGAATCATCGCGAAAAAGCTCCACATTGGATCGCAACCCGGTGATCAGGCTGTCGAGCACCCGCACCCGCTTAACCCCATGTTGCAACAGGTACTCGACCAGGTGGCTTCCGATGAAGCCCGCCCCACCCGTGACGAGGATGGAGGTCTCCGCAAGGGGCTTTTGGTGGTATGGGGTAGGATAGTACAAACTTCTCAATTAACCTGCGCAAAGTTAGTCATCCACCAGAACAAAGGAAGGTAGAAGCCAGCCTTGGTTGGGGGGATTTAAGCCCTGTGATTGGGCTAATGTGCAATTCCTTTACGCCCAACAACGTAAATTCCCTGGCTAAAGTGATTGCGCCCCGCAAGTGCATATTGAATTTTGCCCAATGCGTGAATGACCTTTCGGGCAATCACCTGTTTCCATTGCATGAAAAATGGCGCTTCAAACTCTAGCCAAAGACCTGTGTACTTTGGCCAAACTGGTGAATGGACCGGTTGCAGGTAGCCAATCTTGAGTACTGTAAAGCCGGAAATCTCTAAGAGCTGCCGGATTGATTTCTGATTGTAATGCGCTACGCGCTTGGAGGGAGCAAACGCTTCTGATCCCCCTGCCTTCACGCCCAATTTCCTCTGGATCCAATGCCTCAAAACGAAGTAATCGCCATTAGGCACCTTGATAAATACAATGCCTTGGTCATTTAGGTGTTTCTCGCGAAGCTTTTTGAGATCAGCAACCGGATCGGGAAAATACTCCATGGAGTCCGTAAATGTTGCTATGTCCCATCGGCTATCCGGAATATTTGCTGTGGCAAAAGTTCCAGGAAAAATTGGCAGCTGCAGCACATCCTTGGCAAACTTTCCCATGGCGGGATGTGGTTCCACTCCGGAAACATCATAGCCATTCTTTCTTGCTTCCAATCCAAAAAATCCATGGGCACAACCGATATCAAGCAACCGTTTGCTCTTAGAGTAAGTAGAAACAACACCCAAGTAATCCTTGAAGTTCTGGTGCCTGAAATGCTTTACACGTCCTTTCACAATAGGGTCGTAAAAAACGGTCAACACATCAGCCGTTGAGGCCCCAAACAAGTTTTCCGGAACAGAATCCATAACGGGGGTATAAAGGAAACCGCAGCTTTTGCAGCGGCCTACCTTTACTCCATCAGGAAACTCCTTTACGAGTATATACTCCTCGCTATTACACAACAAACAATTGGCTTGCTTTGTCATAAACTCTAGATCATTATTTGTTTCAGAATCAGCAAGGCAATTCCCGCCATTAGAAAAGCAATTGCCATGATCAGATCTGGGCTTTCCACCAGGATGGTAAATGGTTTAGGTAACCTCCATTGAGAAACTCCAGATAGCATACTGACTTTTCTGGCAATTTTTATCCTGCAACTCGCTACCCATTCATTCTGATCTCGGTATTCATTTGGGAACGAGCTGATGTCTTCAATGAGTATTTTAGCCACTTTGGCATCTGGCAACATAACCCCTGGGTCATTGTGAGCATCAAAAAGATACCATTTATCATTGTATAAATGCTCTACAACAACGTGATTCCAGCGATTGCCAAACAAGTAAACCCTTCCAGCTTTGATTCCTCCATAGTTTAACATCAATACAGCCACCCTGGCATTCTCCCCACAAAAACCAAAGCCAGTCTTTAAGGTTGTCGCTGCTGGCTGCCGGAGCAGTGGGCGCTTGGCTTCCCTTTTGGCGGTATCGTAATTTATATTTTTAGATAAATATTTCTTTAACACGGTAAGCGACTCTATACTGGCGAATTGACTTTTGTCCCCCTTGATTTCATTGATAATGTTTATGAGCATTCTTCGTTCCTTCAACCATTTCAAGAGATAAAAAAAAGCAGCTAAAAGACAGCCAGCAGAACTTCCATAAATAATATTACTTAACATATTAATATAAAAACTACTTGCTCAGGGATTTTTTGTCAACGTTGTCATCGATCCACTTGGATTGGACTCAGGAAGAAGTTGGCGGTAAATAGACGCTGTTTGATCAACCATCCTCTTAAGGGTATAATATTCAAAGAGGCGATGGTGCGCAGACTGAACTATCGGAATGCTTTTGGATTTATCCGCTAGCAGGGAGCGAATAGCATTCACAAGTGCTTGGCGCTCAAATGAAGGAGCTAAAATACCAGTTTCTCCATTCTGAATCAAATCTCTGCACCCAATGGTATCGAAGGCCACCACCGGTTTTTGGGCAAAAAACGCTTCAAAGATCACAAGCGGCAATCCTTCAGCATACGAAGGAACCAACACCAGATCCGAAGCGAGCATCCAGCGAATGGGGTTCGGGTCAAAGCCCTGAAAATGCACATGATTGGACAGACCCAGATCGGCTGCATGCATACGCAGGGCCTCCAGCTCCGGACCTGAGCCCACCACAACAAGCTGAATGCCCGGAAAATGGGGCAAAAGCTTTTCAATGGCTTCCAAAGCCATGGGCACCCCTTTTCGCTTAATCAGCCGTCCAATGACCGCAATTTGCGGGTTTCCCAAGCGGCAGTTGGGGTCATACGGCGGTCTTACCCCTGGAAAATCAAAGCCATGCTCCACCACCGGCCACGTATGAGCCCCGCGAATCCCCGCTCGGGCGTAAAAATCGCGCAACCCGGCGGAACAGGAATAGGTAAGCGGCAAAAAGCGGCGGGTAGCATTAAACACCTGCCAATAAAGGTTTCGGGGAACCTGCTCCGGTTCAAGCACATAGCGCTCTAAAATGCGCTCTTCATAGCCGTGAACGGTGCTGACCACCGGACAGCGCTTGCCCACAAAGGCCCGAATACAAGCTGCCCAAAAATCTGCATAGATCAGGTGCGTGTGCAATAAGTCGAAGGGCTTTTGCTGCGCTGCACCGCGGCGAAATTGCTTCCAAAGCCACCAGGGCACAGTTGGATCCAGATAAGACCGGGTGGTTCGGAAAAAAACGGGGATCTGCTGATCGCGAAACCCCTGCATCCAGCGGTCCACTTCTGCGATACTGCCAGGGGCCTTTGTGTTGTGGACACCCGCGAAGGCAACCTCATGGCCGCGTTCCTGAAGGGCCGGAAGCAGACGCAACAGGTAGTTTTCAGAGCCCCCAATGCCCTGGGCATTTTGAGCGAACAGGATTTTCATGCGCCGAGACTGCCTAATGGTGCTCCGGGAAATGCAGTACTTGGAACATTGCCAACTCCAGCTCCATTAAAAGGATTGTTGGCCGCAGTAAAACGCCTGGATTCGAGTTGTTCCCAGACCTGTTCTGCCTGCGCGCGCAGTTTTTTTGAGAAACGAATGTCGGGGAGCGCATTGTCCAATTCGCCCGGAACAAAAACGCTTTGAATGGGCACCGGGGTCAGGTGAAAGCCCCACTGTTGAGAGAGGAAGGCTTGCAGCGCGGCGTCCGAAGTCTCCAAATCTTCTGCCCTCAGCAGGACAATCTCGGCTGGGTACTGCTCGGCATGGCGCAGCAAGGCCTGGTTGTAGCGGATCCAAGTGCCCAGGTAGCGATTGGCCAACAGGCGGTTAGCCGGATGATGCCAATACGGGAGAAGGGCTTTTTTCAGGCCGACAGCCGGTTGCTTTAAGTCGCGGCGCATCAGCGAATGCACCACCGTGTTGTAAGGCCGGTACAAGCCCAAAACTCTCAATTGCAGCAACCGGGCGCGCCAGAAATCCAGAAAAAGGCTGGTGCGCGGATCTTTCCAGCCCCATTGCGGGCGGCCGCCGCGCTCGCGCAAAAGCGTATAGGCTTCGCGCGTTTCCTGTGCCGACACATTCAGTTCGCGCTCCGGCGTGATGACAAAATCAACGCCTTGTCTGGCCAGGATTTGCTTGTGAAAACCAACAAACACAAGGTCTTCAAAGTGGCCGCGGGGATTGCCGTAGGTGGCTTCAAAATACTCATCGCCTAAATCCATGCCGCAACGCTCCAGCCAACTGGCGGCCA
>WGOA01000076.1 GCA_016124275.1 Bacteroidota bacterium | reverse complement strand
TTGACGCCACGGAGCTGGACCTGACGGCCTGGTCTTACCAGATCGGCAACGGTTGCCCTTCGCTTTGCGGTTGGGGCAATGACGAGCAGCAGTGGTACCAGCCCGAGAACCTGGAGGTCAGCGGAGGCACCATGAAAATCTACGCACGGCAGGAGACCGTGGGAACAAACCCTTACACCTCTTCGCGCATCCGCACATTTGAGAAAATGCACTGGACCACCGGGCGCATTGAAGCGCGCATGAAAATGCCCACCGGACAAGGTTTGTGGCCAGCCTTTTGGATGCTGCCTGAAGAAAGCCATTACGGCACCTGGCCCATGAGCGGTGAGATAGACATCATGGAGATGATCGGCAGCCAGCCTGCAACCACTTTCGGTACCATTCACTATGGTCCGGCATTTCCGGCCAATCAGTACACGGGCAATACCACCACGCTGGCCTCGGGTATTCTGGCCGATGACTTTCACGAATTTGCCGTGGAGTGGGAGGCCAATGAGCTGCGCTGGTACATGGACGGTATGCTTTACCACAGCATGAATCCGGACGATCTGGAACCCTATCCGTGGCGCTTTGACCGGGATTTTTACCTTTTACTCAACATTGCGGTAGGCGGGTATTTTCCAGGCTACCCCGATGGCACCACGGTGTTTCCGCAAGTGATGGAAGTGGATTATGTGCGGGTGTACCAGGACGTGAACACCACCATGATCAGCGGTCCCGCGTTGGTATCGCCGGGTTCAGAAGAGGTGCGCTATTATGTTCAGCCGGTGGAAGGGGCGTCGTACACCTGGACAGCGCCGTCGGGAGCCAGCATCGCTTCGGGGCAGGGCACAACGGCCGCTTCGGTGAATTGGGGCAAGACGCCGGGATCGCTTGAAGTGGCCATTTCTTCACCGGGTTGCAGCGCCACGTTAACACGCCCCATCGCGATGTTGCAACCTGATTGCTCGGATACCCTGCTCAACTTTGAAGATCGCGCCCTCATTTCGTGGATTTCTTCTGACGGCGAGTACGAGGACGATGATGCCAATCCCGGACCGGACGGAGTCAACAACTCGGCAGGGGTAGCCCGCTACGAGCGCAACCCGGCCGTATCGTTTAATGTGTTGCGTTATACCGCCGATGGATTTAGCGATGCCGGGGTTTACAAGAGCGATTCGCTGATTCTGGAAATGGAGGTGTACACCAATGCGCCTGCTGGTGCACAGATCAATCTGCAGATGGAAAACATGCAGTTGGCTACCCTGGCCTATCCAAGCGGACGCAATAGCGTTTATCAGGCTATAACCACCAGAACCAATGCCTGGGAAACCCTGCGCTTTGCGTTTACGATGGCCCCGGACGGCCTGCTCGCCGATAACCGGATCAACCAGTTTCTGATTTTGTTCCAGCCTGGCACCTCTTCAAGCAACGTGTTTTGGTTCGACAATTTGCGGGTATCCGATGCTTCTTGCCTGGCCAGCGGATTGGAGCCGGTTTCCGGGGTGCAAAGCGGCAGCGTTTGGCCCAATCCCTTTTCGCAAGGCCTAAATTGGTCGGGCAGCTTGCCAGCGCTGGAAGCGGTGCTGCTGGATGCCTCCGGCCGCCTGGTTGTAAACCTTCCTGTGGAGCGCTCCACCGCCCAGACCTGGAACCTCCCCGCCCTGGAGTCCGGCGCCTATTGGTTGCAGGTGCGGACGGAGACTGGCTGGTCCACTTATCGGGTAAGCAACTTTTCTGAGCGATGATTCTTTCTTTTGCGCCTTGAATAATCTGCTTCTGCCATGAACAAAACATTAGTTATGTTATGTTTCGTATTCGCCGGGTTTGGCGCGCTGCTCGCACAGCCGATCCCTGTTGAATTGCGGCAAACCCCGGAGGGCTGGCAGATGTTTCGCGGCGGCGAGCCGTACTATGTCCGCGGCGGCGGCGGCACCGGCGATCTGGAACTGCTGGTGGCCAGCGGTGGCAACAGCATCCGAACCTGGAGCGCTGCGGATGCGAGGCCGATATTGGACCAGGCCCATTCCCTCGGCATCAGCGTCATGGTGGGTTTGTGGATGGGCCAGGAGCGCCAGGGCTTTGACTACAGCGATCCTTATGCAGTGGAAGATCAGTTGCGCGCTTTCCGCGACGATGTGCGCGAACTCAAGGATCACCCGGCGGTCTTGCTTTGGGGTGTGGGCAACGAAGTGGATCTTTTTTACACCGATTACAACGTTTGGGACGCCGTAGAGAAAATCTGCGCCATGATCCACCTGGAAGACCCCCTTCACCCGACCTGCGTGGTCACCGCGGGCATTGATGTGGCTGAAATTCAAATGATGCGCGAGCGGGCGCCATCGGTGGACATGCTGGGCTTCAACACCTACGGCGATCTGCCGCGCGTTCCCCGCCTGGTGGATCGCTACGGTTACACCGGCCCATACCTGATCACCGAGTGGGGCACCGACGGCCATTGGGAAGTGCCCAAAACCGATTGGGGTGTTCCGGTTGAATTGACGGGCACGCAAAAAGCAACCTTGTACGCCGAACGATACCGCAACGCCATTGCCGCCGACAGCGCGCAATGCCTGGGCTCGTACGCGTTTTTGTGGTCGCAGAAGCAGGAAACCACACCCACCTGGTACGGGGTTTTTCTGGAAGACGGCAGCCCGACGGCCAGCATTGATGCGCTGGCAGATTCCTGGGGCGCGCCGCCTGCAAACCGGGCACCGATCATAGAAACTTATACGCTGCAGAACCGCGATCCCTATTCCAGCTTGCGGTTAGCTCCCGGCGAGTCCGTGACCGTTCAGCTCGCCGCTACCGATCCCGGGGGTGGTCCTTTGCGCATTCGCTGGGAGCTCCTGCCGGAAAGCCAGGACATCAAAGCCGGCGGTGACCGCGAAAGCCGTCCAACGGCCGTGCCCTTGTCGGTCAACGGCGATCTGGAAAGCGGGTTTTCGTTCCGCGCACCGCGTGCCAAGGGGCCCTATCGCCTGTTCGTTTACCTGTATGAAGACGGGGGAAGGGCGGTTGTCGCCAATTACCCCTTCCTGGTGGACTGATTGGGTGGACTGGCCCGGGCGTCTGGCGTATCTTTCGGGATAGATGCGCGGCTGCTTCAACATTCAACTACGCTGTTCCGAGCCCTCCTGCCCTTCGCCCTGTTTTTCGGGCTGGGCAAGCTTGCTCTGGCTTCGGAATCGTTGCCTGACTTGGGTATTTGCTTTAGCCCTGCTAAGCGTGTTGATGCTGGCTAACCGCCCGGTCCTGCACGCCCAAAGCGCGCCGAACATCATTTTTATACTGGCGGATGATTTGGGTTATGCCAGTTTAGGGGCTACCGGCCAGGCTGCACGCGCTGCAGCAGGCCTTCCCGCTTTGCAAACCCCCAACCTGGACAGCATGGCTGCGCGCGGCATGCGCTTTACGGATCACTACGCGGCCGCCCCGACCTGCGCCCCGGCGCGCGCATCGCTGTTGACCGGGCTGCACACCGGGCACGTCAACATCCGCGCCAACAGGGGCTACAATCCCGGCAATGAGCCCTTGGACAGCATTCCCACGCTGGCGTCGGTCCTGCAGACAGCGGGTTATCGAACGGCGGCGATCGGCAAGTGGGGACTGGGCGGCGAGGCTTCGCAGCAATTCGAGGCGCATCCGCTGCGCCGCGGATTCGACCAGTTCTTTGGGGTCCTGGACCAGACGCAATGCCACCAGCAATACCTGGATCGGGTTACGGGCCTGAATCCGGACGGCAGCATCTGGCGGGACTACGATCGGGTAAAACCCGGCGTGGACGTTCCGGAGACGTACGCCAACAACCTGTTTGGAAGCGAAGCGGTTCGGGTCATCGATGACCTGCACGACGAAGGGCCATTTTTTCTGTACCTCTCGCTTACCACGCCCCATGCCCGCATGGAAGCACCGCCAGCCGGGTTGCCCCTGTTTGCCGACACAAGCGATTGGCCCGACCATGAGAAAGCCTATGCGGCCATGGTGGCGTCGATGGATCACCAGGTGGGCCGCGTATTGCGCGCCCTGGACAGTTTGGGTATTGCCGATCAAACCCTGGTTTTGTTCAGCAGCGACAACGGACCGCACGATGAGACCGGAAGCCTGGGTACCACCCCGGTGCACGATTGGGAATTCTTTGACGAGAATGCGCCGCATCGCGGTCGCAAGCGGCAGTTGTTGGAAGGGGGCATTCGGGTGCCGCTGCTGGCTTACTGGCCAGGGACGGTGTCGGCTGCTAGCGTCAGCGATTTGCCCTGCGCCGCCTGGGATTTTCTGCCCACGTTCGCCGAGTTGAGCGGCGCGGCCCTTCCCCCGGCATTGGATGGATTGTCGTTTGTGCCAACCCTTATTGGGGTTGGACGGCAACAGCGGCACTTTGCTTTGTATTTTGAGTTTGAAGATCTGTTTTTGCGGCAGGCGGTGCGCATGGGGCCCTGGAAGGCCTTGCGCAATGGCCATACCGCGCACGTTCAATTGTACTACTTGCCGGACGATCCGGGCGAAACGCTGGACCGCGCGCGCGATCAGCCCGGCTTGGCGGCGACCATGGCCGATTATATGCTTTGTATGCGCGAGCCCTCGGCGGATTTTCCGTCGCCGATTGATGGATGGGTTGCGCCGGATTGTGTGGAATTGATTGCCGCCCTGGAGCAGCCCGCAGCGGACAGCCGGGTGGTACAGCCTGTGCTGGCTCCGATGGCGCTGGTGTTTTCTGCGGCAGCTTTGGATGAGCGCCCTGTTTCGCTACAAGTTTTTGCGCTTTCGGAGCCGGAGGGCGAAGTGGCCGTTTCGCCTTCGGACGACGGTCGTTGGCAGGCCGCCTGGAGCCCGGCGGACTATGGCATGCAGCGTTTCCGGCTCCGGGTGACGCACCCGGATGAGGCTTTTCGTGAAGTCGTTGTGGCGTTTGAGCTGGCAGCCTGTCCGCTGGTGGCGGTGTCGCCGGCGGGCTGGACCGTTTCAGCTGTGGACAGCGAGGAAACTGATGCTGCGCCCAACCAGGCCTTTCGCGCCTTTGACGGCAATCCGGCTACCTTTTGGCACACGCAATGGTCGGCGGCTGACCCGCCGCACCCGCACTTTTTGGAAGTGGATTTGGGCGCTGTTTACCGCATTGGCGGATTCGATTACCTGCCGCGCCAGGGCAGCAGCGAGAACGGCATCATCGCAGATTATGCATTGATGCTTGGGCCTGAAGCAGGACTGGGCAGCGGTTCGGTGGGCGGTTCGCCCGGGGCTTCCGCGGCGCGGGTCGCGGCAGGGCATTGGGCCTGGACCGATGAACGCCCGCTGCGCATTTTGCGCTTCACCGCCCGCGATGCGCGTTTTTTTAGGCTGGAGGCTTACAGTGAAATCAACGGCGGGCCCTGGACCAGTGCCGCGGAGCTGACCCTCTGGGTGGACTCGTGTGTGTTGGCGCTGGACACGGTTGTTGCCCCCCCGCCAGTTGGGCTGGAGGTTATGGCGGGTGCTGCAGTGCGTGTTTTTCCGAACCCGGTCGGCGCTGGGGAATGGGTGCGGGTGACGGGGCTGGGGGGGGGTGTGGGTGTCGGAGGCAGTCCTCCTGGCTCCACGCTCGACGATTGGCGTTGGGTGGGGGTGGGGGGCGCGTCTGTACGGGCTACCACTTACTGGATGCAGGACGTGCTGTTTGTGCGGGCTCCCGGGGGGGTGGGGGTCTGGATGCTGACATCCGGTGCGGTCCCAGAAGGCCATTTTAACAGCGGCCTTCCGCGTATTGCGGTGATGGTGCAGTGAGGGGTCGGCGCCCTTCGCCATAAAAAAAGCTATACATAACATATTAAATGTTATCAATAATAAATACTATTGTATCGGGTTTGTGCCATCCGGATTTGTTTGATCATCCGGTTGAACAATTCAAGGTTTTGGAGACCCACAGTTCGGTGGTTTTACTCACGGGCCCTTTCGCGTACAAGTTCAAGCGCGCGGTCAATTTTGGGTTTCTGGATTACAGCACCTTGGAACGAAGGCATGAAGCATGTTTGCAGGAGCTGCAGATCAACAGCCGCTATGCGCCAGACCTTTACTTAGCGGTAGTGCCTGTTTATGGTACCGTTGAAGCGCCATCGCTGCAACCACAAGGCCCTGTTCAGGAGTACGCCATCAAGATGCGCCAGTTTGGGCAGGAGCAATTGCTCGCTGTTATGGCCCAAAAGGGACAGCTTACTCCTGCCATAGCAGAGGCCATCGCCGACCAAATGGCTGCTTTTCACGAGCGGGCTGAGCGCGTTGTGCTTGAAGCAGACATGGGCACACCGGCTTGTGTTCGCCGATGGGTTATGGAGAATTTTGAAGCGTTAGCCCCGTTGGTTCAGACCGGACTTCAGCGCGAAAAGCTGGCCGAAACCCAGGTCTGGATGCAGCAGAAGCTGGACGCGCTGGAGCCGCTGCTGATTCAACGCCGACGGGATGGATTCGTGCGCGATTGCCACGGCGATTTGCATTTGGGCAACATGATCTGGCAAGATGATCAAGTCCTGTTTTTTGATGCCATCGAGTTCAATGAGGAGTTGCGCTGGATTGATGTTCAAAGTGAGTTGGCCTTTGCCGTGATGGACCTGGAAGACCGCGGCTTGCCCGCGCTGGCCAACGGGTTGCTCAACCGCTACCTGAGCCGCAACGGCGATTATGCCGGTTTGGCCTTGTTCCCCCTGTTTTGGGTGTACCGGGCCCTCGTTCGCGCAAAGGTCGGGTTGTTGCAACGGGGGAATAGCGAAGCGGCCCTGCAGCACCTGGATCATCTTCTGACCTTGTGCCACCGATTGATCCACCCTCAACCCCCGTTCCTGGTGCTGATGCATGGCTTGTCGGGCTCTGGGAAGTCCTGGCTGGCGGCATGCGTGTCGGGTGCATTTCAGGCCATCCAGTTGCGTTCCGATGTAGAGCGAAAGCGCCTTCACGGTTTAGCTGCCGGGGCGGATTCACCATCGCAGCCGGCCGCCGGCTTGTATGAGGCGGGAGCCAGTGAACGCACCTACGCGCACTTGTTTGCCCTAAGTGCCCAATTGTTGGAACAGGGTTTTCCGGTTGTGGTGGACGCAGCCTTTCTGACCCGTGCGCAGCGCGCTCCTTTTTTGACCCTGGCGAGGAGAGTAGCTAACGCTACAGAAAGCAACACAAATAATTCTACGGTAGGCAACACAAATAATTCTACGGTAGGCAACACAGAAAACGCTACGGAAAGCAACACAAAAATTTTTATGTTGCTGCTTGTGCTCAATGTGCCGACCGAAGAATTGAAGCGCCGGATCGCGATGCGTCGCGAGAAGAACGGGAGCCTTTCCCCCGAAAAGCGAGACCCTTCGGATGCCGATGAACAGGTTTTGGCCTGGCAGCTTAATACGCGGGAACTGCCCGATTCGAATGAAGCGCCAATGCTGGTTCTGGATGCCCAATGGCCGTTGCGACGCAGCGCTTGGATGGAGCGTATTGCCAAGGCCATAGACAGAACGATCGCTCCGGGTTAGGGAACGATCGTTCAGAAATTTGCGGATCAGGCGGTGCGGGCGTTGGTTACAAGAACTGGCAGAGGATGCCGCCCATGAGCAGCATGGTCACCCACCAATAGCCGGTATGAATGGCAATGTACTTCCAGCTTCTTCGCTCAAAAAGGGCATTGATGCCTAAAACAGGAAGGGCCAGCATGAGTGCAGCAAGGCCTCCGTGCAGCGCACCGTGACCGAAATGGCGGTGTTTGTCGCTGTAATTGGCCCGAATAGTGTCCACCAAAGCAGTGATTTCTTGCTGGCCATCATGGCCGTACTCCATGGCAAAAAGAGATTCAACCCCACTCTGGTGAATGACAATGCCACTCAGCCCAAAGGCAAGAATCAAGGACAGCACATAGGTGACGCCTAAAATAAGCGCCATGTTGCCTTTTTGCAGGTCCGCTTCAGTTAACTGATTCAGTTTCATCCATTGGGCACCAAAGGTTTTGGGATGGTACCAGATGAAGCCCGTTAGGATGGGCACCAGCGCTGCGACAAAATAGAACAGGCCATTGTAGTCCATGGGGGTAAAGTTTGCATGAAGGTATTAATTAACTGCAGATTCCCTGAGCAACCTCTCCCTGATGCAGTTCGAAAGGCTCTTTTACCTTGTGCAATTGCTCCCTATCCAGCGCACTTTTTCGTCTATGGGACTGCGTTTGCCGGGAGCAGCTTCCGGAATCCAGGTGCCTAGGTAGAACAGGCCCAGGCAGCGTTCGCCGGGTGCCGTTGCCAAAAAAGCGGGGGTGCCCAGCATGGCTTTGGGCGTGCTCCAGTACCCGGCTAAGCCCAGGGCAGTTGCGCTTAGCCAAAGATTCTGCACCGCACAAGCCACAGCGGCAATTTCTTCCCATTCGGGCACTCTTTCCTGCAGGTCGCGCTGCATGCCGATGGCGATAACCGCCGAAGCTTGCATCGGCTGGCGAAGGGTTTTTTCGTATTTGGCGGCCGAAAACTCGGACTCGGGTGTATTGGCCCGGTAGGCTTCTGCAAGGAACTGGCCCAGCCGTTCCCGGGCCTCACCTTGGATGACGTGAAAACGCCAGGGTTCCGTGTGCCGGTGGGTCGGGGCCCAGTTGGCGTTTTCCAACAGCTGAAGCAGCAGAGCGCGCGGGATCGTTTCGCCCGTAAACTGCCTCGGAAAAATGGACCGGCGGTTCCGGATGACGGTGTTCAGGGTATCGATGGGGTTTTGCACCACTTTTTTGGGCAAAGGTAGGGGAGCAGGCGGTGTTGGCCAGCCAGTTAAGCCCTTCGGACAGAATGCGCGAAGGGCTTAACTTTGATGCCTGTTTGGGATGGTTTGACGCTGTTCCCTTCGTTTTGCCTCCATGCGTACTTTGACCTCGTAGTTCAACGGATAGAATAGGAGTTTCCTAAACTCTTGATCCAGGTTCGATTCCTGGCGAGGTCACTTTTTTACTCTTTGATTAGTTTTGAAGTAATCACGTTGTTTTGGTCGTCGCGGGCAACTACAAGGTAAACCCCAGTTGGAAAACCGGATACATCGATATTGACAAAGCCTCCGGAAGTCTGGACGAGCTGAACCAATCTGCCAGCCATGTCTATGATCGTAACATCAACCTGGGAAGCTGTTGTTTTTTCGGAAATGGAGATTTGCAATTCGGTAGAGCAGGGATTGGGATGCAAGACCATAGCCAAATCTTCGTAGCTGCCGACTTCAACATTTTCTGGCGGAATAGTCCGCAGCAATGGCGCGGTGTAGAAGTCAACTCTGTTGGAACGAATTGGATTTGGGTATGCGTAACCGTTTATTCCCCCGGCAAAAACACCGACAGGACCTACGGCAATTGCTCCGCCCAGGGTGCGGGCTTCAGATAGGTATTCAAAACTCCACATTCCGGTTGCTGGATCATAAATCTGAACAAAGTCGGAATAGGAAGATGTTGTGGCATCGTACCCACCTGCAAAGTAGAGCTTACTGTTGATTGCGGTCATCGTATAATCATCAAGGCTAACCGGGAGTGTAAACGAGTTCCAACTGTGGGTTACTGTGTTGTAAACCTGAATGACATCCGATGCCAGGAGTCCACCGGCAAAGTATGCTTCCTCACCGATCACGGCAGATAGCATACCGTAGTTTGCAAACAGCAAAGAGGTGGTGGACCAGGTATTAGTACTGGCGTTATAGATGTCCACATTGGTTACCGGCCCGGAAGCGTTGCTGCTCCCTCCGGCAAAAACTACTTCATCTCCGATAACCGCTACGCTGATGCTTTCCCGTTTTTTAGAAAGCAGGGCAGTTGACCAAGTACCCGTAGAGGAGTTGAAAATATCCACGCGGTTGGATGACAGGCGGTTGTAGGTAACGTCCCAATACCATCCACCAGCAAAAACGATACTGTTGACTGCTGAGCCAACAGCGATATTCGATCTTGCTTTAGAAAGCTTGGCCGATGTTCTTGCTCCGGTAGCAGTGTTGAAGATGTCAATCGTGTTGTAGAGGTAAACTGGTCCTGAGATATCGGATCGGCCAGTTCCTCCAGCAAAGAAGACCCGGTTTCCAAGAACGCCGGCTCCGCCGACTTCTCTGTTTTTGGAAAGCATAAGCGTTGACCAGGTGTTGCTGCCAGCATTGTACACATCTACATTTTTTGTGTATTGCGGATCGGCAAAGGATCCAAATTTGCCCCCGGCAAAGAATGCCTTTTTCCCTGCTGTTAGGGTGGTGATTAAGGTTCTTGGTGTGGAAAGCACACCCGATGTATGTGAACCTGTTTGGACATTAAACAGGTCCCAATGCGTGCCATCGGTAACAACGGCTTTTGTGCCTACCCCGGCCATATAAAGTGAACTTGCTGGGGTGATCAGGGAATCTGCAGTCCACTGCGCATAGGCGGCAAGTGCGGAAACGGATATGGATAAAACGAGTAGAAGCCTTTTCATAGAAGTGGTTTTACGTTTTCCAAAGAGGAAAACACTACAAAAGCTAAACCCTTGGGCCCCTCCAATACGATGACGTCTATCAGCAGGGAAAATGATCGCGCGCGCAGCATTAGCCGATCCAAAGTCCATCTCATCGTTGCAGTTAAGGGCTGTTTTCCCTACCTTTCAAGGGATCAATCTACCGCAATACGCCGCTGCGTGCCCTTTTTTCTGTTAAACGGCAACATCCCTTTCCCCGAATGCTCATGAAATACTCCTTGACGGCCTTGTTCCTTGGACTCCTGACACAACTCCAAGCCCAAACCCTTTTTGTACAGGACAATTTTGAAGGTGGTGGCACCATCAGCACCTGGTTTGGGGATGCTTGTGCCATGAACAATGCTTTTGCCAACCCATTTGTCAGCGGCAGCAACCTTTCGGCTACTGTGCTGCGCTACCACGACACAGGCGGGCAGTATGCCAATGTGCGATTTCAGGTTCCGGCGACGTTCGATTTGAGCCAGAACGCTACATTTTCCCTGAAAATATACGTTCCCTCAAGCGGCTTGACGGGCAGCCAGCCCAACCAGGTTTCCCTGAAACTGCAGAACGGTGACTTGGGCTCTCCCTGGGTTACGCAAAGCGAAATCATCAAGCCGGTCGTGCTGAACCAGTGGCAGACGGTCACGTTCAACTTTGCCAGCGATCCTTTCATCAACCTCGATCCAGGTTCACCTCCGCCAACTACCCGCAATGACTTCAACCGCATAGTGATTCAGGTGAATGGCGAAAATAACTTTGATCATGTTTTGGCCTACCTGGATGATGTCAACTTCGATGCGCTTGACATACCCGTTGACCCGGTTTTCGACCAATTGGTATGGTCCGATGAATTTAGTGTGGACGGGGTCATTGATCCGTCCAAATGGTTTCACCAGACGCAATTGCCCACGCCTACCGGCTGGTACAACGGGGAGATTCAGCACTACACCAATCGGTTGGACAACGCCGAAGTGAGCGGTGGTACCCTGAAAGTTCGCGCCAAGAAAGAGACCTTTTTCGACCAAGGAGTAACCAAGCAGTACACCTCCGCCCGACTCAATTCAAAGTTTGCTTTTACGTATGGTCGCGTTGAAGTGCGCGCCAAGCTGCCATCGGGCGTGGGTACCTGGCCAGCCATTTGGATGCTGGGCAAGAACATCAACGAGAACGGAAGTTACTGGGATAATGAAGGCTATGGAACGACACCCTGGCCCGATTGTGGTGAGATTGACATCATGGAACATTGGGGATCGAATCCCAATTATGTTTCCAGCGCCACCCATACGCCTTCCAGTTTTGGCGGTACCATCAATGTGGGCGGACAGACCATTCCCAGTGCCATGACCGGCTTCCACATTTATTCCCTGACCTGGACGCCGGATGCGCTTGTCTTTGCCGTGGATGGAGTAACCCACTTCACCTACAATCCCGAGGTCAAGGATGCCAGCACCTGGCCCTTCAACCAGGAACAATTTATGTTGTTAAACCTGGCTATTCTGCCGGAAATTGCCCCTTCCTTTACCAGCGGCGCCATGGAGGTGGACTATGTGCGGGTGTACCAGCAAAGCGAGTGTCCGGCTCCTACAGGGCTCACTACCAACGTGCTTTCGACTACTGCGGCAACACTTTCCTGGAACCCTGTTAGCAATGCCTTGGGCTACCGGGTAACCGGCGGTCCTGTGGGTGGCCCCAGCAAGAATTTCCGGACAGCGGCTACGTCGCGAACCATCCCGATCCTGAACCCCTCTACCAATTACCAATGGCTGGTCAGCGCCTATTGCGATCCGGAATTCTCGAATCCATCGCCTACGCAATTCTTCAGCACACCAGCCGCCCGCACCCTGAACCCGATGCTCCTGGTGCCGAACCCTTCCTCTGGATCGGTTCAGGTGACCCTACCTGATGCCGGAGAGTGGACGGTAGAGGTCATTGACATCAAGGGAAGGATCCTCCAAAGCACTATTCTATCCGGGCAACAAACGCTGTTGGTATCAAGCCTTTCTTCCGGGCTTTACATCGTTCGCGTAAGCGGTTCGGATATCCGCATGCAGGAGCTGTTGGTGATCCAGTAAGGGCAACACGAGACCGTTGTTTTGCCGACTTGGTCTATTTTCGCGGTTGCCATGAAGCAGCAACCTTCCCTTAGCGCGTTTTTCCGGGTCCTTGTGCTCGTTGGTCTCGCGGTTTCATTGAACGCCCCCGCCGCAGTGGCGGGACCCGATCAGGAAGACCAGCTCGGCGCTTGGTACATGGCGTTTTGGACGGCTTCCATCCCTTCCAGTTCATTCGGTTTTCAAGGTGATGTGCAATACCGAAATTGGAACATCGCCGGTGATTTAGAGCAGCTGTTGCTGCGGGGTGGCGCTACCTATTCCCCCAAAAACTCCAAAGCCCGGATCACGTTGGGCTACGCTTTTATCAGCACGGGTGCATACGGGGAATCGTCGGCCAGTTTTTCCGAGCATCGGATTTACCAGGAGGGCTGGCTGCCCCAGCAGGTGGGCGCGCGGCTCTATTTGCAGCACCGGTTTCGCTACGAACAGCGCTGGGTGGACGATCAGGATTTCAGAACCCGCTACCGCTACGCCCTCTTTGCCAACCTGCCCTTGAACCAAAAGGACCTGAAAAGCGGCGCCATTTACCTCGCTTTTTACGATGAAATCTTCTTAAACGGACAGCGCAGCATCGGCGATGGCCGAGAAGTGGAAATCTTTGACCGCAACCGCCTGTATGGCGGTCTTGGCTACAGCATTTCCGACCACATCAGGGTACAGGCCGGCTATATGGAGCAAGCCACCGACCAGATCAGCAAAGGGCAGCTGCAAGCCAGCGCGCATTTGGCCTGGTAGTTCGGGCGAAGGGGTTTCAACGGCTTGGCGGGTGATTGCATCAAGCGCTCCTCGTAACCTTGCGGGTGAATTTTGCTTGGTTCCTGTTCTTCTTCCGCGTACTTCTATGAGTTGTTCAATTGGCTGCGCTGATTGGAAACCTTTCCCAAATCTCACAAAAAAAAACTCACAACTTTAACCAACATGAAAACAACCTTTTATGCATTGTTAGCGCTGGGTCTGGCCTTAGGCTTCCAGACAACCGCGTTTCAGGCGAACGCTCAATGCGATCCCCTGATTTGCAGCAACCCATCGGTTGACATTGGCAACGACCACCTGGAATTGGCCTGTGTCCGTTATGACTGGCCTGCGGCTGGACAGTCTACCTGGTACTACACAGTAACTTCCGGCAGTGCACCAGCCATCAGCCACACCAATTTCGCCCTCAACCTGAGCTGCCTGGCGGTTTTGGACTTGGGTACCTGGGGTCCTGCCGTAAACGATTTGAACCCTGGCGATGGTGACCCGGAAATCCGCTTTAGCCCGGATCCGACCACCGGTGTCATCGGCATTAAATTCGATGAAGGGTTTGATGACGGAGAAACCCGCAACTATTACTTCACGCTGGATGGCAATTATGTCCAGTCTGAAATGGCAGTGGCTGTAACAAAAGCTGGTCCCGGTTTTGATTCAGGTAACATCTGCGGTCCCTCAGAAACCTGTACGACCATCTCCGAATGTACTGGTCCTTGTGAGGCTCCTACGTCCGTCACCGCTGTAGCTGGATCTCCTCGCTCGGTAGTTATTGACTGGGAAGATGATGAGTGCGCTTCCGGCTGGAGAGTTTGTGCCCGCAATATGACCACCGGCGATAAAATTTGCCACATCAAGTCCAATTCTGACAAGGCATTCTACGGTCTTGAGCCAGGAACCACCTATGCTTTTGCCGTGCGCACCAATTGCGCTGATGGAAGCAAGTCGCCCTTTAGCACCCCCATTTTCTACACGGCTCCTGTAGCCCGTATGGAAGCTTCGAAGGCTGCAGCGTGGACCATTTTCCCCAACCCGGCTTCCACGCAGTTCCAGGTTCGATGGGATGCTGGCACCGAGCAAATCGAAATTCGCCTGCAGGATGTTACCGGAGCACTTCACGCTTCTTACAACCTGACTACCAGCGGCGATGCCGGTCAACAAATGGTTGCTACCAGCCAACTTGCTGAAGGCCTCTATATGCTGACCATTGTCCGCGATGGCATCACGGAGACCAAGCAGGTTTCTATCCAGCACTAAGCTTAGGCAGCTTCGCGGTCCTAAACGCTAACTCAGAACCCACCGGTTAAGGCCGGTGGGTTCTTTTTTTTGTACTGAAATTGCTCCAGCCTTGACTCCAGCGGCACCAGGCTGGCCAACAGCTGGTCGTATCCTTCTGCGATGAAGTACTGTTCCTGAAAGATGTCTTTTCGGAATGCGGAATCCAGGATGGTATCCAGGTCAAAATCGCGCAGGTGGGGTGGGGGGCCGGCTTGCAGGCAATAACGCGACTCGCCGACAGAGCTGACAATGCCGGCGCCAAAGATGCGGGCTTCCCCTTCTTCGCGAATCAGGCCAAACTCAATGGTGTACCAATACAGGCGGGTGATGCGCTCCACCATGTCCGGATCGTCAATCCAGCGCAGGGCGATGCGGCCCAGGCCTTCCAGAAAGCCCGTGTAGTGTTGCTGCGTGAGTAGAGGAGTGTGCCCGAACACGTCGTGAAACATATCGGGTTCTTCCAGATAATCCAATTGGTCGGGGCGTCGCAGCCAGGTTGTTGCCGGAAAGCGCCGTTGGGCCATCAGCTCAAAAAACTCCTTGTCCGGCAAGATTCCGGGCACCACCACAGCCTGCCAGCCGGTAGTGGCCTTGAGAATTTCGTTGATCCGGTCCATGCGCGGAATCTCCGTGCCTTTGAATTCCACCAACTCCAAGGCTTCGCGGTACTCCCGGCATATTTTTTGGCCAATGAGAGCGTGCTGGCGATCAAAGAGCGTTTTCCATACCGAAAAATCATCGGCGGTGTAACGGTCGTATTCTTGTTTCAAAATCATATACGGACCAGATTGTTTTAATGCCTCGTTTCCGCGAAAGTAAGGGACACGGAGTTTTGAACCACCTAAATGGGCGCTTTGGGCTTCAGTAAGCGTTAAAAAACTTTCTCGTAGAGCGCTTCTTCGTGGTGTTTGGGCACCGACAACGGTTGGTCCAGAATTTCAAACACGTTGTCGCGGATGGTTTCGGCAATGGTATGGGTGGGCAGATCATTGCAATCCAGGCCAAAGGGATCTTCAATTTCAGCAGCCATCATTTCAACCCCGATAAAGGCAAAAAACACAAACATAGTAATCGGTATGGTGTACCATTGGTACATCGTCAGCAGGGCAAAAGGAAGCAATGCGGCATAGGCCAGAATAAAAACCTTGATGTAAACCGCGTAGGAAAAGGCGATGGGTGTTTTGCGAATGCGTTCGCAGGCCCCCGAAATATCCAGCAGTGCCTGCAAATGCGGTTTGAAATTCAGCAGGTCAGAATCTGAAATTTGCCCGGCGCGGTAAACGGTTTGCACTTTGTCGTGCAGTCGCCGTGAAATGTGGTTGGGCACATGTGCGCGTTGCTTGAATTCCCGGACATCTTCTTCCGAAAGTTCCAGCAACTTATCCAACTGCGTTCCCTGCCGCAGGTGCTCGCTGAGCGCCAGGGGAAAATTGCTAATGTTAACCGCGAAGTAACGCATCAGCCGGAGGTCGGCATTGGGCATGGTAGCGTGTACCATGATGGCAAAGTTGCGGCAATTGTTCACCAGCGCCCCCCACTGTTGCCGCCCTTCCCACCAGCGATCATACGCAGTATTGGTTCTGAAAACCAACATAATGGACAGTACGATCCCCAGGAAGGAGAAAATAGCGGTGTTAAACGACGCAGTCTGGTCCAGGTTCAGGAAAATCAGCACTGCACAAACGACAGTGCTGTACAGGCCTGACAGGGCAGTAGCCCGCACAATCTTGACCATGGTCCAGGAGCGGGCCAGGTGGCGGATGTCGCTGATGAAATGTTTGTTGGGTTCGTAAACGATCATGGCGTTTGGACGAATGGCCGTTTGGTCAACGGACAGTGAGTTAGATAATGAGCAACCGAACGTGAAAGGCTATCCAGTGCGGTCAATTAGCAGCGAGGTACTGGTGCACAAAACTGATGGCCATGGCCCCTTCGCCCACGGCAGAGGCAACGCGGTTCATTGCACCCGAGCGCACATCACCGGCTGCAAAGATGCCGGGCTGGCAGGTCTCCAGCAAATAGGGATCCCGGTCCTCTTTCCAGATGCGCGGAAATTCCGGGTAGTGTTTCAGTTCCTGGCCCGTAACAACGAAGCCGCGTTTGTCTTTGATGATGCTTTCCTGCAGCCAGTCTGTGTAAGGTTTGGCGCCAATAAACACGAACAACGCAGCTGCGGCTACTTCGCGCCGCTCCTGGTTTCGCAGGTCTTCTAACACTAAATGTTCCAGCCGCTCAGCTCCTTTGGCTTCTGCCACGACAGCAAAAGGCTCCAGGTTAATGTTCGGTGTTCCCACAATCTGGTCAATCAGGTAAGAAGACATGGTACTGGTCAGGTCTTCCCGGCGAATGACGATGTGCACCCGCGCGGCGAATTGCGAAAGGTACATGGCGGCCTGCCCCGCGGAGTTTCCCCCGCCAACGACATAGACTTCCTGACCCACAAAATTTGCTGCTTCGGTGGTAGCAGCTCCGTAATAGACACCGGCTCCGGCAAATTCATCCAAGCCTGTGCTGTCCAGTTTTCGATAATCGACGCCGGTGGTCACAATCGCTGAACGGGCGTTCAATGTAGTACCGTCGCCCAGTTGAAGAATTTTGTACCCATCCTTTACGGCAATGTTGGTTACTTCCTGGGGCGAAAGAAATTCGGTGCCGAAGCGAGTGGCCTGCGCAATGGCGCGGCGAGTCAGGTCCGCACCACTCAGGCCTTTCGGGAAGCCCAAGTAGTTTTCAATGCGCGAACTGGTACCCGCTTGCCCACCGGGCGCGCGCCTTTCGACCAAAATTGTTTTCAAGCCTTCCGAAGCGCCGTACACCGCCGCCGCCAGCCCAGCCGGACCGGCGCCAATAATGGCTACGTCGTACAATGCGTGCAAAGCCGTGTGCTGCAGCCCGATTCGCTCCGCCACCATACGGGTGTCGGGGTCGCGCAGGGCACTGCCGTCTTCGAACACCACCAGCGGCAATTCGCTCTCTGCTACAGCGTGCAGACTCATCAGCCCTTGCGCTTCTTC
>WGOA01000077.1 GCA_016124275.1 Bacteroidota bacterium | reverse complement strand
GGGAGTATGAGAAGTTGAAGGGAAAAGGATGAGCGATTCTTGGCTGTGAAATTTGATTTTAAAGCCATCAAAAGATAGCAGAGCGAAAGGCCATTTGGATCAGTGTGTAAGGCCTTGACGAATCCTAGTCCGCAACAGGTTTGTAACGCGGATTCAATTTTTTATAGCAAGGAACTGTGAGGTGTAAGATTAGCGCAGTACATTGCATACCAAACAGCATGGTATGTTTAAGCAATTTTCTTTGATGATTTTAATGGGCCTTGGCTGCGCCAGTTTACAGGCCCAAACTTGCGACCCTTCTGTTGCTCCACATGGTCTTTCCGCATCCTACACGGTTGGCACAGGTGTGCTCCTGCAGTGGAACCCGGTTCCTGGAAGTGTCGGTGTCTCTGTGCGTATCACGCAGCCGTCCGGTACGTCGATTAGCAAGCGCATTGTTGCTCCGGAATTGGATCAACTCCTGATGCCGGAGCTCATCTTCGTTCCAGGGAATTACACTTGGCGTGTTCAGGCTGCTTGCAGCACAGTTCCACCTTATGAGGTAACGCCTGTATCGGAGGACGCAGCGTTTACCGTACCTGGAAGTACGGCATGTTCAGGCGATTCTGTTGTGGTTGATGTTGAAGGCAACGTTTACAGCACGGTTCAGATTGGCAGTCAGTGCTGGATGAGGGAGAACTTAAAAACAGGGCGTTACGCTAATGGGGATTCTATCCCAACCGGATTGACCAATAGTGAATGGGCCATGACGCTTGAAGGAGCTTCCTGCAGTTACAGCGATCTAATAGCCAATGAAAATATTTATGGAAGGTTGTACAATTGGTATGCAGTTGATGATCCCCGGTCCGTTTGCCCCGCCGGTTGGCATGTTCCTACAGATGCAGAATGGGACGTTTTATCAGACTAACTGGGCGGTGAACTTATTGCCGGAGGGGCACTGAAGGCGACAGGGACCACGGTTGCAGGTACAGGATTATGGCGATCGCCAAACAAGTATGCGACAAACCTCAGTGGTTTTACAGGATTGCCAGCGGGCTATCGCCTTACCGGGGAATTCTTTGGGATTACTACCAATGGGCGCTTCTGGTCGGCAACGGAGAGTTCAGCCAACCAAGCAGGGAACCGCGTGCTCTATTACTTTTACGCCAAGTTCAACAGATGGGTATCCTTCAAACCTACTGGCTATTCGGTTCGCTGTGTGCGGGATTAAGGACTATTTGACTCATCGCCGCTCTAGCCTTTTGGCGCGGTGTAAGCCGCGCCTTTTTTCATTCCAGCAGCCTTCGAATCTGCGTGCAATTTCTCATTTAAATAACGTATTGCAAAAAATTGTTAGGATGAATTGATTGAATGTCGAAGTTTTCGTTAGACCTTGAGTGTATATTCATACGAGTAAAGGACTTTGACGTGAAGCAACTAACCTTGGTTTTATTGTGCCTTAGCGCAGTAAGTGTTCCCTTATCCGCCCAAGTCTGCGACCCTTCTGTGGCGCCAACCGGGCTCACTTCGACCTACACCCCAGGCACCGGAGCTTTGCTGGAGTGGGACGCGGTCCCAGGCAGTATCGGTGTTCAGATAAAGGCCACCTCGCCATCGGGCAGCAACGTGACCCGTCGGATCATTGGGTTCGAAAGGGATCAGTTCCTTGTGCCAGACGTGTTGCTGACCCCCGGCACCTACACCTGGCAAGTGCAGGCAGCGTGCAGAACAATACCATCATTTAACGTAACGCCCATTTCGACCAGCAACAATTTCACGGTAGGTGTTGGCAGTTCCTGTCCGGCCACGGTGACGGACCTTGACGGCAATGTTTACACCACGGTGGAGATTGGCAGTCAGTGCTGGACAGCAGAGAACTTAAAGGTGGAGCGCGACCGCAATGGAGATAATATTCCCTCGGGCCTGAGCAACAGTGCGTGGCAGGCAACCACCGATGGCGCTTCTTCGGTTTACAACGGTGTTGCGGCAAACAAGGCCACCTACGGGCTTTTGTACAATTGGTTTACTACCATTGACCCACGGGGCTTATGCCCGACTGGCTGGCATGTACCAACGGATTTGGAATGGACGCGGTTGACCGATTTTCTTGGAGGAGAATCTGTTGCCGGGGGGGCCATGAAGACTACAGGCACCTTGAGTGCTGGCACGGGCCTTTGGCAGTCTCCGAATGCATTGGCTACAAACAGCAGCGGTTATTCCGGCCTACCGGGGGGCTTCCGCTTCAATGAAGGTACTTAACTCAACTTAGGGTTCAACAGTTACTGGTGGAGCTCAAGTGAGTTTTTAGGCAATCTTTCCTGGATTCGGAGGTTGTCTTATCTCGGCGGCGGCGTTGCCTGCGCCAACAGCGCTAAGCAGGATGGGTTCTCCGTTCGTTGCCTGCAGGACTAAAGCCAAAAAGCCGCTCTAACCTTTACTGGGCAGTCGTGAAAAAGGCAGCCCTTTTTTTGTAGCCAATATCCAACACTTGTGCAAGAATCGCGATGTATCTTGTTTTTGGAAGTTCAGCAACAAAGCGTCAGTCAACATGAAAAAATCCATACGAGCTGCCGGCTTTTTAGCCCTAAGCTTAAGCGGGATAAGCTTAGCCGCCCAAGTTTGCGACCCTTCTATGGCTCCCATGGGGCTCACTTCGACCTATACTCCGGGTAGCGGGGCCTTGCTTGAATGGGATGCTGTTCCAGGCAGTATTGGTGTGCAGTTGCAAATTGACCTTCCTTTGGGTTCAACCTTGAGCCGTCGGATGGTCGGTTTTGAGCAGGATCAATTCGCAGTTCCTGACGTTTTTCTGAGCCCGGGTACCTATACCTGGCGTGTTCAGGCAGCTTGCAGCACAACTCCGCCCTATGATGTGACACCGATTTCTGCGAGCACTAGTTTTGCGGTAGGAGGTGGGAGTTCCTGCCCTTCTACGGTGACGGACATTGACGGCAATGTATACAACACCGTGGAAATTGGGAGCCAGTGTTGGATGAAGGAAAACCTAAAGGTGGAGCATTTTAACAATGGGGACAGTATCCCGACTAGTTTGAGTAGTACTGCCTGGAGCGCAACAACTATTGGGGCTTTTTCTATATATGATAATATTGACTTTAATAGAGTTACATATGGACTATTGTATAATTGGTTTCCGGTGGTCGACACACGCGGACTATGTCCTGTAGGCTGGCATGTGCCTACTGATGCAGAGTGGACTGAAATGATTACTCTGCTTGATCCGACAACGTGTGGATCGTGTTTTGGAGAAACGCACAGCCACTTTGCAGGAGGTTTGATGAAATCCACTGGTACCTTAAGTACAGGGACCGGTTTGTGGTGGGCTCCTAATACTGGAGCGACAAACAGCAGCGGATTTTCTGGCATTCCCGGAGGAGCTCGTAGCAACATGGGTCTATTCTACAATCAAGGTTTTGGCGGATATTGGTGGAGTTCGAGTGAAAGTGCAGCCTTTGGAGGTTGGTTCCGTGTACTGGTCCATGAGTACGCCAATGCAACCCGCGCCAGCTTTACTAAGAGGGACGGTTTATCTGTTCGATGTATTCTGGATTAACTACTATTTAAATCTTCACCATTTTAACACAATAGACGGGATTTAAGAGTAATGAAGCACAAGCCGTTCAAATGAAACTCCGCAAACTATTTTACAGCTTGTTTTTAGCAGCCTCAGCAATAGTCTTTAATGGCTGCAAAGAAGACGTTATACAATCCTGTACTGATAGTATTCAAAACGGACTTGAAGTAGGTGTTGATTGTGGGGGAAGTTGTCCGGAGTGTTTTATCTGTGGTACCGATACAGTTATGGACGTAGACGGCAACGTCTATAAAAGCGTGCAAATAGGTGACAAGTGTTTGTTGGCCGAGAACTTGAGAGTAGAGCGCTATCGCAATGGCGACTTCATATCAGCGGGCTTGAGCAATATCGCCTGGAGTTTCACTACAAGTGGTGCTACTGCTTTTTACGAAGAGCTTGCCTCAAACAAGGCCATCTATGGGCTTTTGTACAACTGGTACACCGTAGTTGACCCACGAGGTTTATGCCCTATTGGCTGGCATGTACCGACGGATGCGGAGTGGACGGAAATAATTAAATTACTGGATCCATCAACATGCGACACTTGTGAAGGATCTTATCACAGCAGGTTGGCTGGAGGCGATATGAAGGCGACGGGCAACTTAATTGCAGGGACGGGCTTGTGGCAGGATCCGAATGTAGATGCCACCAACAGCAGTGGATTTTCGGCAATCCCGGGCGGCTTTCGCAACGAAGTTGGGGATTTTTATGCCCAAGGAGTCCTTGGTTACTATTGGAGCTCGAGTGAATCTACTACAAGTATTGGCAGGAATCGGGGATTTAACTACACCAGCGGCTATGCCTTCCGCTCCCAAAGTTTTAAGCGAACAGGTTTCTCTGTCCGTGGTGTTCAGGATTAAAAACAAATTTACTAATTTGTCTCTTTTAAAATCTCACTACAATACCTCCACCGTGGTCCGTCGGTTGAGCGCCCGCGCGGCTTCCGAAACTCCAGCCTCCACCGGCCTGCTCTCGCCATACCCGCGGTACTCCAGCCGCTCTGGCGCAACTCCCGCGGCTACCAGATAATCCCGCACCGCAAGCGCCCGCGCTTCCGAAAGCCGCTGGTTGTCGGCTTCCGCGCCCACGTCGTCCGTGTGGCCACCGATGCGGATGCGCAAGGTGGGTTGGTTTTGCAGTAGGTCGAAAAGCCGCTGCAACTCGTGGCGGGAGCGGTCGTCGAGCAGGGCGGAGCCGCTGGCAAAGAAGACGTTGCGCAAGACCAGCTCGCCGCCGGGTTGCAGCGGCACCAGCGCGATGTCGATGACAAAGGGTTCCAATGCGCTGCCTTCCGGCAGGCTGAAGTTGGCCGAGGCAAAGAGGTAGTCTTTCCGCATCACGTTCAGGGCGTAGTCGCGGTCGGAAGGAAGAACCACAAGAAATTCTCCGGTACCGGGCGTTGCGCTGGAACGCGTAAGCATTTCGCCGGAGGCAACATCGGTCAGTTCAACGGCGGCGGCCAGCGGCTTGCCGGTTAGCGCGTCGCGGACGCGCGCGCGTACATAAGTGACGGGCCTGGCGCGCAGGTGCTCCGGCAATTCAAAGCTGTAAATGTCCAACTGGCCGCGGCTGTCGGCGCGGTCGGAGGCGTAATAGGCGGTGCGGCCATCGGCGCTGACGATCAGGCTGCCTTCGTTGTCGGAGGTGTTGATGGGGAAGCCCAGATTTTCGGGGGCCTGCCACGCCCCGTCGAGCCCAAGGCGGCATAAGAAAAGGTCTGATCCGCCGAGCGTGCCGTGGCCTTCAGAGGTGAAGTAGAGCGTGGCGCCGTCGGGGTGCAGGAAGGGCGCCTGGTCCATTTCGGGGCTGTTGACCACCGGGCCGAGGTTAACCGGGGCTGTCCATTCTCCCGGGCGAAGGGCGCCGCCGCTGCTGGCAGCAGCACCTCCATCCGCGACCGCTGTACCGCCCCGCCGGCTCATCCACAAGTCGCGCTCGCCCTGGCCGCCGGGCCGGGTGGAGCTGAAGTACAAGGTCTGGCCGTCGGCGCTGAGGCAGGGCTGGCTGTCCCATTGCGGGCTGTTGACCACCGGGCCGAGGTTGCGCGCGGCCGACCAACCCTTTCCCTGGATGTACTGAGATTCATATAAATCACAACTACCTATACCATCCGGCTCGTTGCATTTGGTGAATAGGAGCAGCGTGCCGTCCGCGCTGAGGTTTTGGGCCCCTTCGTTGAGGGGTGTGTTGACGGGTGGGCCGAGGTTGACGGCACTGCTCCAGCTGCCGTCCGGGCCGCGGCGGCTGAGGTAGAAGTCTTCGTTTCGTCCGTCGAGGCGGCGGGTGAAGACCATGACGCTGTCGTCCAGGCTCAGCGAGGGCAGGTATTCGGCGTGTTCGCTGTTGACCGAGTCGCCAAGGTTGAGTGGGGCGAAGGGCACCGGATTCCGCACGGCGGCGGCCAGGCGGCGCAGGCGCGCGGCTTCGCTGCGAGAGACATCGGCGCGTTCACCCGAGTTGCGGTCGGCGTAGGCATCCAACGATTGCGCCGCCTCGTCAAAGCCCCCCACCCGCGTTTGCAACGTTGCCAGGCGCAACCACGCGCCGTTTTGGTAGTCGGGGTCCAGCGCCAGTCCGCGTTCAAAGGCGGCGATGGCCTGGCTGTCGCGCTGGGCCGTGGCATAAATGTCGCCGGCCAGCAGGTGCGCGTCCACGAAACCGGGTTCTAGGCGGATGGCTTCCCGGACGGCGGTTAGGGCCTTTTCCAGGTCCTTTTGTTGAAAGGAGGCCAGGGCATTTTCCCAGGCCTGGCTGGCTTTTTTGGGGGCGTCGGCTCGGTAAACAAGGATGGGGTTCTCTTCGGCAACCGCCGGTTGGGCCTGAGCGGCCAAGGACAACCCCAAGAGTACCATAAACAGGGCAAGGGCGCCCAATGGGCCAAAAACTCGTTGTTTCATCCAAAGCAACAACGCGCTCAGGGTATGTTGAGGTATTTATGGGTTTGCAAAGAAACCGACCAACGCGGGTGGGCCTTGACGTAGTCCACCAGTGCGGGGTTGATGCGCTCCGAGCGGCTCCATTCGGGTTGCAGAAAGAGCTTGCAATCCGGGCTGACCGTAGCCGCATGTTGTTCGGCCCAATCAAAGTCGTGGCGATTGTATACGACCACTTTCAGTTCGTGGGCGGCTGCGGCCACTTCCGGCAAGGGCGCTTTAAATTTTTTGGGCGAAAAGGTGATCCAGTCCCAGCGGCCGCTGAGCGGATGCGCCCCGGAAGTTTCCAGATGGGTCCGCAAGCCCCGCGCCTGCAATGCGTTGGTTAGCGCGTCGAGGTTGTGCATAAGTGGTTCGCCGCCCGTGACGACCACCCTTTCCACCGGAAAAGCCATCAGTTCTTCTACCAGCGCCTCAATTCGCCGCCGGGGATGCGCTGCGGGATCCCAGCTTTCCTTGACGTCGCACCAGGTGCAGCCGACATCGCAACCGCCCAGCCGGATGAACCACGCCGGCCGACCCGTATGGAACCCTTCGCCCTGCAGCGTGTAGAAGGACTCCATGACCGGCAGCTCCAGCGCGGTCGGGGTTTTTATGACGGAAGGGGTAGGCATGCCAGGAATTTCGGAATTCCCGCAAAGATACGGGGGAAAGGGCGCTTGTGCGCGGAGCAGCGGAGCTGGATTGGGGTCTGGCGGGAGGTCTGGATTGGAGCCAAGGCAGTGAAGAGGAGCTCGCGCTGATGGGCGCACACCTTCAGTTTTTATACCTGAAAAGGTATAGTTTTAATGTTTTGAGTCGTTTTATACCTGAAATGGTATAATTTCAAAACATTTCATAAAATGCCTGACGACGAGCGCACCATGAACTTATCAAGCTTTGTCAAAGCCAAACGCAAGGCTGTTCACCTGACACAGGTAGAGCTTGCTCAAAAAGCTGGCGTAGGCTTGCGATTTGTCCGGGATTTGGAGCAGGGAAAAAAATCCTTGAGATTGGACAAAGTAAATAATGTGTTATGGTTGTTTGGCTTCGAAGCGGGACCAGTGGAAATGTCCAGGGAAGAATTTACAGCTGATTGTACTGCTTAAGTTTAGAGGCCGAAATTCATAACATGAAAAAATGTTATGCCACCTTGTTTAGCCCCTTTCCACAAACACCGGAATGGGTTTCATGCGGCGCTCTCGCCATACCATATACACTTTTCGACCTAATACAATTAATAGTGCTGTAATCATGTTGAAAGAACCTTTTTGATGGCTCCTTCAGGAAGATACTGTGCGCTTGCTGGCTTGTAAAGTATTGAGCAGCAGGCTTGTGACAGTCATTGGGCCCACGCCTCCGGGCACGGGGGTGATCCAGGAGCACTTGGGGGCCACCTGGTCAAAGGCGACATCGCCGCTGAGGCGGTATCCGGAGGGCCGGGACGCATCGGGGATTCGGGTAATACCGACGTCTATGACTGCGGCGCCGTCGCGGACCATATCAGCGGTTACGTAACCGGGAATGCCCAGCGCGGCGATGAGGATGTCGGCCTGGCGGCAGAGCGCCGGGAGCTCGCGCGAGCGGCTGTGACACAAGGTGACGGTGCAGTTGCCGGGTTTGCTGTTGCGCGAGAGCAGGATGCTCATGGGCGTGCCCACAATGGCACTGCGGCCGAGTACCACCGCATGAGCGCCGGCGGTTTCTACGCCATAGCGATCCAGCAGGGTCATGATGCCGTACGGGGTGGCGGGCAGGTAGCTGGGAAGGCCAAGGGTCATGCGGCCCACGTTTACCGGGTGAAAGCCGTCTACGTCTTTGCGCGGGTCAATGGCCTGCAATATGGCCTGGTCGCGGATGTGGCGGGGCAGGGGCAGTTGCACAATGAACCCATCAATGTCCGGGTTGTCGTTGAGGTTGCGGATGGTCTTGAGCAGGTCCGCTTCGCTGACTGTTTCGGGCAGCCGGAGCAGCGTGGAGGCAAACCCGACGCGCTCACAGGACTGCACCTTGCTGCGCACATACGTTTCGCTGGCGCCATCGTTGCCCACCAGTACAGCGGCCAGGTGGGGTTGGCGTTCCCCGTCGGCGACCATGGCGGCTACCTGTTCGGCAATTTCACCTTTAATGGTTTCGCCCAGGGCTTTTCCGTCGAGTAAGCGCATAGTAGTGATTGGGTGGTCCTTAGGACCAACCATTATTCGTTCATTTTCAAGACGGCGAGGAAAGCCTGCTGCGGCACTTCAACTGAGCCAATCTGGCGCATACGTTTCTTGCCCTTCTTTTGCTTTTCAAGCAGTTTGCGCTTGCGGCTGATGTCGCCGCCGTAACATTTGGCGGTAACGTCTTTGCGCATGGCGCTGATGGTTTCGCGGGCCACGATTTTGGCTCCGATGGCAGCCTGAATGGCGATCACGAATTGCTGACGCGGAACCAGTTCGCGCAGTTTTTTGCAGAGGCGGCGGCCGAAATCTTCGGCGTTGTTGCGGTGAATGAGCGCGGAAAGCGCGTCCACTTTTTCGCCGTTGAGCAGGATGTCCAGCTTGACCAGGTCGCCGGAGCGGTAATCAATCAGCTCGTAGTCAAAGGATGCATAGCCGCGCGAAAGCGACTTGAGTTTGTCGTAAAAGTCGAAGACGATTTCGGCCAGTGGAAGGTCAAAGGACAGTTCCACGCGGGTGGGTGTGAGGTACACCTGGTTGAGCAGGGTGCCGCGGCGGTCCATGCACAGCTTCATGATCGCGCCGACAAATTCGGGGCTGGTAATGATTTGCGCGCGGATGTACGGCTCATCAACCCGCTCCAAAGCAGCCGGATCGGGAAAATCGGAGGGGTTGTGGATGTTCAGTTTTTCCCCGTTGCGTTTGTAGGCAACATAACTTACGTTAGGCACAGTGGTGATCACCGGCATTTCGTATTCCCGGTCCAGGCGCTCCTGCACGATCTCCAGGTGCAAGAGCCCGAGGAAGCCACAACGGAAGCCGAAACCGAGCGCCAGCGAGGTTTCCGGCTCAAACACCAGCGATGCGTCGTTGAGCTGGAGTTTCTCCAAACTGTCGCGCAGGTCTTCGTAATCTTCGTTCTCGATGGGGTAGAGGCCGGCAAAGACCATGGGCTTGACGTCCACAAAGCCTTCGATGGCTTTTTCGCAGGGGTTGCTGCGCAGCGTGATGGTGTCGCCGACTTTGATCTCTTTGCTCTGCTTAATGCCGGTGATGATGTAGCCCACATCGCCGGCCCGCAGTTCGGGGCGCGGATCGAGGTCCATTTTCAGCACACCCACCTCATCGGCTTCATAAGAATTGCCGGTGTTGACAAATTTGACCCAATCGCCCTTTTTCATCACGCCGTTGAAGACGCGGAAGTAGGCAATAACCCCGCGGTAGGAGTTGAACACTGAATCAAAGATCAGGGCCTGCAGGGGAGCTTCCGTATCGCCGCTGGGCGAGGGAATACGCTCGATGATGGCCCGGAAAATGTCGGGCACGCCCAACCCCGTTTTTCCACTGGCTTCAATGATGCTTTCATGCTTGCAGCCGATCAAATCCACGATTTGGTCCTTGACCTCCTCAATCATGGCCCCATCCATGTCAATTTTGTTCACAATCGGGATAATCTCCAGGTTGTGTTCAATGGCCAGGTAGAGGTTTGAAATGGTCTGCGCCTGAATGCCCTGCGTGGCGTCCACCAGCAGCAACGCACCTTCGCAAGCAGCAATGGAGCGGCTTACTTCGTACGAAAAGTCCACGTGCCCGGGCGTGTCAATCAGGTTGAATACGTACTGCTGCCCTTCGTGCATGTGCACCATCTGGATGGCGTGGCTTTTGATGGTTATGCCGCGCTCGCGCTCCAGATCCATGTTATCGAGCACCTGTGCCTGCATGTTCCGGTCGGAGACCGTCTTGGTGCTCTCCAACAGGCGGTCGGCCAGGGTGCTCTTGCCGTGGTCAATGTGGGCAATAATGCAAAAGTTGCGAATGTGTTTCATGCAGGCAGTATCGGGCGGTAAACGGTGTCCGGGCGGTAAAAGTACGGCAAAGATACGGCGTCCGGGCAGGCTTAGGCCGCTTGCAAGGCGGGCGAAGGGCCCTTGTTTTTCGGGCAACGGCTGGTTTTGTCAGCCGGGGTATCTGCGGGTTGCGGAACAACTTATCTTGTGCGCTTGAACCCAGTGCCTTTTATCCAGGTTTATTCCCCTGTTTTGCCCATAATTCCGCAAGATTATGGCCTCAGGGCCTACCCAGCGATTTAATTTTTTTGCATGTTCAGAATCTTTCGCGCCATTCGGGCCCGGTTGCTCCGGCAGGGTAAGGTTACCGGATACATAGCCTATGCCGTTGGGGAGATTTTTTTGGTTGTGGTGGGTATTTTGATTGCCCTGCAGGTGAGCAATTGGAACGAGCAGCGCAAGATCCGGGCCAGCGAGCAAAAGATTCTGGAGTCAATTCGCGGATCGCTGCTCATTGATTCCATGCAATATTTCACCATGCGAAATCGCGTCGAGGTGTATAATCATTCCATACAAACGCTGCTGAGCAAGCCCCCGTTCCACGATACCTTAACGAATGACTTTGTTAATTCTTTGAATGGTGTAATTGTAAACAGCCGAACCAGTGCCTTCGAGCAATTGCGTTCGCTTGGATTGGAGCGGATTCAAAACACCACCTTGCGCGATTCCCTGGTCAGGCACTACGACGAATATGTCAAGATTGGAACAATGCGAATGGAGAGCAATGTTGAGTTTTTTGTCAACAACTTTCAATATCCATTTTATGAAAAACATTTGTTGTTTTCTGCTGCAGATACTGACTTTAATGCTATTTCCTATCTTCCAAAAGACTATAACACATTAATTGATAACCCTGAATTTCGCTCCATTTTGGTAGAAAAGTGGCTGTTCAATCAGCAAACATCTGACGACATCCTAACTAAACTACAGCGCAAAACCAGGGTTTTACTGGGGCAGATAGAGGAGGAATTGGAAAAATAGCCTGTTTCAGGAGGACCACAACCCATAGTGTTCTTTTTTATGTAACCTATGGCGGCTACATACGTTAAAAGAACCTTCTACACGGATCGTTTCTGTTTCTTTACTTCGTGATGAATTAAGATCGGTTTCTGTTCATTTTAGCCGCAATTTTTTACCAACATGGAGCAATTTTCTACAGCACCCGCACCTGTCTTCAAGCGAATTGTCGCATTTGGTCTTGATATCCTCATCGGCCTGGTGCTTGTCGTGGTTTTGTTGTTTTTTCAAGAGTCCTTTCGAACCAAAAGGGCTTTTGATAAGGATGTGCACTATGAACTCGGCGAAACGGGAATCCCGCAATACTTCCGCTATACGCTTGATTCTTTTTATGAGGGAGAAGCGGAGCCGCAGTTGTTTTTAAAAGGCATAAAGGCGGAGAAGGAAATTGCTTTTCCTATCATTTTGTTGGCTCCGTGGTTGGTGTTTACCTTGATTTTTGCCGTGTTGGGCGCCTCCCCTGGAAAGCTTTTGATGGGATTGCGCGTTCGCGATGAACAAGGCGGCAAGATCTCTGCGGGCAAAGCATCCGTGCGGTATTTTGGCAAGTGGATTAGCGCTTTGCCCGTCTTCATCGGTTTTTTTCTGGCCTTTTCCAACCCCAGGCGTCAGGCACTGCACGACAAGCTCAACAAGACTTTGGTGGTCAGCACTTAAAAGTACCCTTAAGCGTGTTGGCCCCAGGTCGTTTTGTTGTGTGCAGGGCTAAAGCATTGCTCTGATGGACCGTGAACCTTTATTAGACCAGGAACAAGCACCAAGCCCGATTAAGCCCTGGGCGCGTTGGTCTTTTGTGGTGTTCGGCGTGGGTTTTGCGGCCATCGCGTCTTTGCTCTTTTTTTTTAGCCCGGGCGATGAAACCATGTTCCGCCGGATCATTGGCGCATTGGTCATGAATTTTACGGTAGGCTGGGGATTGGGTATGCTCGGACTCGGGCAGCCGCGGGAACGCGCGCTGGCCAGGAGTGCGGCAGTAGCCAATCTGGTCTTTGCCTTAGCCGTTGGTTATGCGCTCTTTCAATTGTAATGGGCATGTTGGTTGAGCCTTCCCTGTGAGCCTACCATTTTACCCGTAACATCGCCTTGACTTCGGATTTGTGCGGCGCTTCAATCAGGTCCAAACCGCTGCCAATGTTCTCCCGGTTTTGGTACGAAGTCCGAGCATAGCGCAGGTAAAGATCCAGCCAACGGGCAAGCCTGATTCGGGTTACCGCGTAGTAACGGCTGCCCCTGTCCTGGAAGAAGGGCACAGAAAAGGAATACAGCACGTCGTTTTCAAAAGCATACAGGCGGGCATCAAAGCTTTGCGCATCAAAGAGCGCATAGCGAACCGTGAGGGACAATGGCAAGCGGGCAGGGGTCCACTGGAGGTCCTGAAACAGAAGCAGGCCGGTAGTTGTGGTATCGCGTTCAGGGAAGGGCTGTTGCACTGTACCCGCCCAAACGGCTTCAATCCGGCTCTGAAGCCTGAGTTGTGGACTTAGCCTGGCGCTAAGGTTCAACCGCAAGCTGCTGCGCCGCTGGCCTGTCAGATAGTCCAGAGCAGCTTCATTGGCCGGGGCATTTTCTTCTTTGACTTCGTGCCGCGCCCTTAAATAAAGGAGGGTGTTTCTGCTGGGGGCGTAGGCCAGTTGTGCCAGATAATCGCGGCCGCGCGAAGGAGCATCGGCCCCAAAGCGCAACCAGGGGTGTGTATAGGCATCCGCGTAGGCATCCAGGGTAATGCGGCTGAAGGGCCGGACCCGTAAACCAAAGTAAATGCCGTGCTCGTTTCGGGGGCTGCTTTGTTCGGCAAAAGCACTGGCATACAGCGATTGGTATTGTGGAGCGTATCGCCGGCTGATCACGCTCAGGTCCACGCGCGGGTGCAGGCTGGCCATGACCCCAGCAACTGCTGCAAGGCCACCGTTCTGCGAAAGGGCCGCTTCGCCAAAAAAACTCAGGTTTCGCCAGGTGCCGCTGCCGTGAAGCGAAGCGTGGCTGAGTTGATTGCCACTGAAATTGTATTGGGCATAAAGTTGGTCAGAGGGTTCGAGGAAGGTGTTGTAGCGCAGGTGAGAAGCCAGCAAGCCCAGCTTCCAGTTGGAGCGACGCAAGAGCAAGTGGGCGCCAAAGGCCGTTTCGCGGGCGGCATCCTTTTTGGCCCATTCGGTTTCTGTGCGGTGAAGGCCGTCGTCCGGGAAAGCGCTGACCCCGTCCGGACTTTCGGCACCCGCTCCGATGCTTTCCGGATCCGTGCCCGTTTCGGACATTCCGAGGGAATCTGGGTTGTTTTCCAGGGCAACCACGTTGGCATCTACGGCTTTGTGCGAAGCAAAGACGGTCAATTCCAGGGTGCCCAGGCCGATGCGGGCTGCCGCTCCCCGCAGGAAGCGGTTTTCGCCCACGGAGGTGTAAGCTCCGATAGGGCGGCCCGCACGAAGCCCACCGATAACCGCTGCGTTTTTGCGCAACCCAAAGCCCGCCCCCCAAACGAGGCCTTGCCCAAACCCAACTTCATAATCGCCAAAGCAGAGGTCTTTGACCACACCTACGTCGCGAACGTAAATGTGTCCGCTGTAGAAGTCAAACCCAGTGCGCTGTGCCGGACCAAAAAGCCCTTCGCCCGGATCCTTTTCTGCGGTGAACCCATAGCGGATGCGGTTGCCGAAATTGTACTGGTAGCGCAGGTAGAGCTTGCTGCGGTCGCCCGCGTAACCCGGCAGCGAATCGGAATTCCGGAAGCCGGCCTGGGGTTCCAGCACGGTACTTGCCCGCAGAAAAAGCTGGTTGTCGCCCCCGAACCATTGGCGGCTCCACGGCGTCGTAGAATGCTCTGCGGCGCGCCCGACCGTAACCAGGGGCAGCAACTGGCGCAGCGTGGCCAGGTCCATGCGCGGCAGTGTTTGCAATTCATAAGGGCTTAAATACAAACCGTATCGATGGCGGTGATTAAACAATTCTTCCAATTGCGACTCGCTGAGCAGGCCAGCCAAAACGAGCGGTTGCCAATCGGCCGCTTCGTTTCGGTTCAGATCCAGCGGCTGTTGCGCCAGCTGGTCCAGGATTTGGCTGAGCGCGTCAAGCGCCGATTCCGCAACGGCATCGCTGAACTCCGCTGCCTGGTCAAGCGACTGATTGAACATTTGTTCAATGCTTTCGCTGGGTGCCGGCTGTGCGCAGAGGTTGTGGAAGCTGAGCAACGCGAACAGCGCAAACCCCCTCTGCCAACAGTCAGGGACAGACAATCTCATGGTTCCGGTTTTTGGGCAGGCCAGCAAAAGCCAACAGCGGGAATGACTCCCAGGTAGGGGTGAAAGCCAGCGCCAAGGTCCAGGTCCAGCGCTTTAAGCCGGTACCCTATGCCGGCTTGAGGCGTTGCCGGTTCGGTGGAAAAGCCCACGCGCAACCGCAGCGACTCCATGACCTCGTAATCCAGGCCGCATCGCACGCGCAAAGGCCCTTCGAGCGACTTATCCACCTGGGTTTTTACCGAAAGATTTTGGGCCGGCGCGTAGGAAGCCCCCAACGAAAAAAGGGTTGGCCAGTTTTCCTGGCCATCCTCGCTCAAGGCCGCCTGGAAGGGGTTGTAAATCCGCATACCCACAGTCAGTTGGTTAAACGGCTGGTACAAGAGGCCTGCCTGCCCCGTAATTGTTTGGCGGCGCCCATAATCAGCAAGGGAAAGCCGCAGGTAATCCAGGCCTATGCCGATGGACCATTGAGGCCCGAACCGGCGGGCAAAGAGGAGCGAAGCGGATTGTTCGCGGTAAAAAGAATAACCGAACTGCCTGAAAATCAACCCGATACACCCAAACTCAGCAGGCAGGGTCAAGCCCGCGCCGAAGGTTTCCAATCCGGGAAGCCAGGCCCTTCGGTCTACAGCTAAGGCCGCACTGAACCGGTCGATGGCGGCTAATCCCGCCGGATTGGCAAAACCCGCCCATGGGCTGTTGTCTGCGACCACAGCTCCGGCAAGGCCTGTTGCTCTGGGTCCAAAGGCCTCTGGCTGGGCCCGGGACCCAAGCGAAAAGCACAATAATGCGAGGGCTATGCTGTGTTTCATGACCGTTTGCCCTGGTTTAGCGAGGGCTTAAGCGGTCAAAAAAGCGGCTTTGGAAGGCAGATCAGGCGTGGATAACCCGATTTTTAGAAAGCTGTGGAAACTTCTTAACTTTGCCGCCTTGTAATAAAACCGGAAAGAGAGCATAAAATGAACGTACAGAATCTTTTAATCGCGATTCCTCTGCTTGGTGTAGTGGGCTTGTTGTACACTTTTTGGCGATCCGCTTGGGTGAGCAAACAAGATCCCGGCACCGAAAAAATGGTCAAGATTGCCCTGGCAATCTCAGAAGGTGCCATGGCTTTTTTGCGCGCTGAATACCGCATCCTGATCATTTTTGTGGTGAGCGTAGCCATCTTGTTGGGCATCAGCGGAAATGCGCAGGGCGATGCGTCTTCGCCAATGCTGGCTGTTTCGTTTATCCTGGGTGCATTTTGTTCCGCATTGGCCGGTTTTATTGGCATGCGTGTGGCGACCAAAGCAAACGTCCGCACCACCAACGCCGCCCGGACCAGCTTGGGCAAGGCCCTCGAAGTTGCCTTTGCAGGCGGCTCTGTCATGGGGATGGGTGTAGTTGGTTTGGGCGTGCTTGGATTGGGCACCCTCTTTTTGGTCTACAGCTCCATGTTTGGTATCGGCGACGCGGATAGCGTTACCCGTGTGCTGAACGTCATCACGGGCTTCTCGTTTGGAGCCTCTTCTATTGCACTGTTTGCGCGAGTTGGCGGTGGCATTTACACCAAAGCTGCTGACGTAGGCGCTGACCTGGTGGGTAAGGTGGAAGCGGGAATTCCCGAAGACCACCCGTTGAACCCCGCTACCATTGCTGACAACGTCGGCGACAACGTGGGCGACGTGGCCGGTATGGGTGCTGACCTTTTTGAATCTTATGTTGGGTCCATCATTGGAACCATGGTTTTGGGTTCTGCTTTCATTGCCACAGGGTTCACCGACAACTTCAACGGATTGAGCGCGGTCATTCTTCCGCTGGTGCTTGCCGCGGTTGGAATCCTGACTTCGGTGATCGGAACCTTCTTTGTTCGGGTTAAAGAAGGGGGTGACCCTCAAAGGGCGTTGAACCTGGGCGAATTTGGCTCTTCGGCCATCATGATTGCAGCCT
>WGOA01000031.1 GCA_016124275.1 Bacteroidota bacterium | reverse complement strand
GGGGGCACCAGGAACACCGGGCGTGGGCTCAGTGGCAGTAAGCAGACTGAACGAAACGCCACCATCGGTGGATTTATACACTCCCGTTCCAGTAAAGCCATGACTGTAACTGCCGCTTCCATCAAAGAAATCGAGATAGGATTCGCCAGTTCCGAAGTAGATGTCTCCGTTCGCCGCGATGGAAATAGTGCTGATCAGGGTACTTTGCAGAAGGGGATTCTGGGGGTGGGGTTCCCAGGAAACTCCACCGTCATTGCTGATAAACAGGCCTCCTGAAACACTGCCGCCGTACATTCGGCTTGGATTGCTTGGGTCAATGGCGATAGCGCGGGTCCGACCGCCAATGTTGGTAGGGCCAAGGTGGCTCCACACTACGCCCAAACTGCGGGAATTGCTCTGTGCATTCCGGGCCCTGGCCTCCATAACCTGACGCCGGCCTTCCAACAGGTCGGCTTCTGTCAAGTGACCCGTGGCAGGATTCTTACGCATTTCAAACAACCACGCTTTATAGGCAGAAGCCCCACTTTTAGGGTTTTCGCCAAGGGGTTCAATGCCAGCGTAAACGGGCTGCAGGTCACTTCGGAAGTAGAATACCGAAGCGATAGCGGCAACAATGGCCAAAAATGTTGTAAAAATTGCAATACGTTTCATGCCGATGGAATGAGTTTTGACTTCTTACAAAGAAAACGAAAGTTAACGACTTGTTAAGAGGCGTAACTGATTATGACCCAAATATTACGGTCGAAAATCAGAGGTGTCGTTCGGCGTGATACGAAGAGCGAACCAAAGGACCGGACTCCACAAAAGGGAAGCCTTTTGCCAACCCGATTTCGCGATACGCAGCAAAAACATCCGGGTGCACAAACTCAGCAACTTCCAAATGCATTTTGGTCGGCTGCAAATACTGCCCAATCGTTAGCACATCACAACCGTGAGCCAACAAATCATCCATCGTGGCCTTAACTTCATCAAAAGTCTCGCCAAGCCCAACCATGATTCCCGACTTGGTGCGCTTGCCAAACGCCTTGGTGCGCTTGATTTGTTCCAGGCTCCGCGCATACTTAGCCTGAGGTCGCACCAGGCGATATAACCTTTCCACCGTTTCCATATTGTGCGAAACCACTTCCTGACCAGGGGAGATCATGGTCTCCAAAGCTTCCCAATGGGCTCGAACATCTGGGATAAGTGTTTCTATGGTAACTTGAGGGGTATGCTCCTTGACCGCCCGAACCGTGGCGTGCCAAACGGCAGCACCCCGATCGGCCAATTCATCGCGGTTTACCGAGGTGATCACAGCGTGTTTAACCCGCATGTGCGCAATAGCCTCTGCAACCCGCCGGGGCTCGTCTAAATCCAACTCAGTAGGCCTTCCCGTAGCCACTGCACAGAACGAGCAACCGCGCGTACACACGTTGCCTAAAATCATGAAGGTTGCCGTGCCTGCGCCCCAACATTCGCCCATATTGGGGCAATTGCCGCTTTCGCAAATGGTGTGGAGTTTGTACTCGTCCACCGTTTGGCGCACCTGGCGATAATTCTCGCCAATAGGCAGTTTTACGCGAAGCCAGGCGGGTTTTCGCTCGCGGGAAGGGGGCTGGGAATGCTGAACAGCCGTGGGATCACTCATACTACCATCCGGTCAATGCGCATTACCAGCGCTTGCCGAATTGCAAACTTAGGTACAAATACACGAACTGAAACTTGTTGCGCTCCACAATCATAATCTCGGGTCTTCCCAAAAACAAGTCGGCGCCTATGCCCGCTTCCAGCGACTTAACCACTTCGCTGTAATTAGCCCAGTCAAAATTGAGCCCTACCTTACCGTGGGCGCCTGGGACAAAGTCAAGTTGACCTAATCCGTATGAAAAACCCGAAGCCCCATAAATAGCCGCCTGGTTTAAAAAGTCTTCAGGCTCGTCAGGGTCAAAGCGCTTGTCCTGAATGGTGAAAAAATCGCCGTTGGTTTCAATGACTTTGAGGTAATACGGCTTTAACAAACCGAAGGTGGGACCTGCGCTCCAGGACATGCTCACCTCTACCCCACTCTTTTTAGCCCGGTCGCCGAGCATGTACCTCCCTCCATAACCCGTGTGAAGCAAGTACAGGTTGTTCTGCTTACCATAGACGTAAGCTTTCGGCGATTCCAGCCCGAAAGCCGGCAAAATAAACTCGTTGCTTTGTTTGATTTGCTTGGGGTGTTTGAGCTCCATAAACTCGAAACTGAACACCCGCTTTTTGGTGGAACTGACCGTTCTGCTGTACTCGCCGAAAAATCCCCAACCTGTGGTGGTAATCTTGCCACCCATGCTGAACTCCTTGCTGTAAACGATGCCCTGGAGCTTGGCTTTTTCTTGTTTTCGGGGAGTAGCCGGTTCAAACAATTCAATGGAACCGTCGCCAACGGGCTTTTGCACACCCGCACTATCCTGCGCTTGGACTATACTGGCCAGCAAAAGGAGAAATACGGCGGAAAGTTGGCGCATCATGCTGCTGATATTACGGCTTATTCCCCTATTTTTTGACCGGAAAAGGCAAAACTGCCCAAAGACTTAACACAATCATGACCATGAAGGTTTCGACGGTTCGCTACGAAGGTGCGCTGCGCACAAAAGCCCTTCACCTGCCCTCCGGTACCATCATCCACACGGATGCCCCGGTGGATAACCAGGGATTGGGCACCAGTTTCTCTCCCACCGACCTGACGGCGACTGCTCTGGCCTCCTGCATGTTTACCATCATGGGCATCAAAGCCCGGGACAAAGGCTGGGATCTGACCGGGATGACCGCCGAGGTGACCAAAATAATGGCCGCCGACCCAAGGCGAATTGCGGGAATTGTTCTGGACGTTCAAATGCCGGAAGGAGTATGGAGTGAAGCCAGCCGGCTTATCCTCGAACGCGCAGCGAAGACGTGCCCTGTTGCGCTGAGCCTGCATCCGGAGATTGCTGTGGATTTAAACCTTCATTGGCCTGCTCCTGTGGCTGATCCGAACGGGTGATGGCACCCGGACAAGCTTCACGGTGACAGGAAGATGCCATCAAGCCAAAGGCCAGAACAGCGGTTGCAAAAACAGTCCGGGATACTCCGGTGGGCAGGATGGCGAGGATGAACATGGGTTTTCTCATTTGCCTAACTTTCCGTTTGTTTAGGTCCCTGCTCAGGCTGTAAAGGCCTTATTGCACCGGAACGAGGGGATTATGGGAGTTGACCTCCTTAACGCGAATATAGCATTACACCGTATGCCGGGCGAAGTTTCCAGAACCCGGCACCGCTTTCTTTCCAATTTCCAAGCCATTTATGCACCAAAAACTTCATCTGATTGCCATTGGAGGTGCCGTCATGCACAATGTAGCCCTTTCGCTGCATCGGGCAGGACATCAAATTACCGGCTCTGATGACCACATTGCCGAGCCCTCCAAAAGCAGGCTGGCAGCTGCCGGACTGCTGCCCGGGCGCGAAGGATGGTTTGTGGAAAAAATCCATTCCGGCCTGGATGGGATCATTCTGGGCATGCACGCCAGGGACGACAATCCGGAAATGCTCCGGGCGCTGGAGCTCGAGCTGCCGGTTTGGTCGTTCCCGGAATTCATATACCGCCAAAGCACTAAAAAGTTGCGGGCAGCTATATGCGGCAGCCACGGTAAAACCACGATTACAGCCATGGTCATGCATATTCTGCAGGAGGCAAGGCTTGAATTTGACTACCTGGTTGGCGCACAACTGGCCGGTTTTGACGTGATGGTTCGGCTCTCCGAAGCTCCAATCATCGTGTTGGAAGGCGACGAATACCTGAGTTCACCACTGGATTTACGACCCAAATTTGCCCATTACCGGCCCAAAGTAGCGCTGATCAGCGGCATTGCCTGGGACCATGTCAATGTCTTCCCCACGTTTGAACAGTACCTGGACGCCTTTCGTTTGCTAATCAACAGCCTTGGCCCCGATGACCACCTGATTTACCAGGCCGACGACATTCAGCTGGTTGAGCTGGTCCGGGAAGTTTGCCAGGCTCAGCTGTACCCCTACCGCTGCCCCGATTTTCGCTTGGATCAAGGGCAATTGGTGGTCAGGCAGCCCGGGCGCGACCATGAACTGGCCATGACGGTCATCGGCCAGCACAATCTGCTCAACGCAGCCGGAGCTGCCCAGGTGGCAGCCCTTTTGGGTGTTAAAGAAGACTTTGCCTGGCAGGCGCTTGCAACGTTTCCCGGAGCGGCAAGGCGTTTGGAAGTGTTGGCACGGGGGAAGGGCCGCACCGTCATCCGCGACTTTGCTCACAGCCCTTCCAAAGTTCAGGCGTCAACGGACGCCGTCGCCGGACAATTCGGGCGAGCGGGCTTTGTAGCCTGCCTGGAATTGCATACGTTCAGCAGCCTGAATCCGGCCTTTTTGCCGCAATACCGCGGTGCGCTCGACGCAGCAGAAACCGCTTTCGTCTTTTTTGACCCCGCCGCAGTAGCCGCTAAAAAACTGCCCCCTCTCCTGGCCGAGCAAGTCAAGGTTGCCCTTCAACGCCCTGATTTACAGGTGTTTAATGATTCAACGGCCCTTCGACAAGCCATTCTTGATGCCGCGCCGGCCTTGACCAGCTTGTTGTTGATGAGTTCTGGAACCTTTGGTGGAATGGCCATGGGGGAATTGGCTAATTTCATCATCGCGTCTTAAGTACCGTCCGCACACCATCATGATCCCCCAGCTCCAGCGCCCCCTTGTCATTTTTGACCTCGAAGCCACCGGCATCAACATCGGTACGGATCGTATCGTGGAAATCAGTTTGATCAAAGTTCAACCGGATGGAACGCGCCAGACACGGACGGAGCGGATCAATCCCGGCATCCCCATTCCCCCTGAAGCCAGCGCTATTCACGGCATTTTTGATGCCGATGTTGCGGATAAACCCCGATTTGCCGACATCGCTGCTGACCTGCGCGATTGGCTTGAGGGCTGCGACCTGGCAGGTTACAATTCCAACCGTTTTGACGTTCCCATGCTGGTGGAGGAGTTTTTGCGCGCCCAGGTGGGCTTTGATGAAAACCGGCGCTACATTGATGTCATGCGCATTTTCACGTTGATGGAAAAGCGCACGCTGGAAGCTGCCTACAAGTTTTACTGTGGAAAGACGCTGGAAAACGCTCATGCCGCTGAAGCCGATACGCTGGCAACCTGGGAAGTCCTCCAAGCTCAGCTGGAGCGCTACGCTGTAGAATTGGAACCCGATGTGGAGTTCCTGGACCGTTTTACCGCAGACGAGGAGTTTGTGGACTTTGGGCGGCGCATGATTTACCAAAACGGTGTGGAAGTGTTTCATTTTGGCAAGCACAAAGGAAAACCCGTTGAAGAAGTCTTTGAGCGGGAGCCCTCCTATTACGATTGGATGTTGAAAGGCGACTTTCCTGAGCATACTAAATTGAAGCTCAAAACCATTTGGTTGCGTTACCGCAGCCGAAAGAACCGTTAACGTTGCCAGGAAACGCGGATGCAACAGCGTGGCAATGCCGTATCTTCGCTTTCTTTTTGCTGGTCTTGCACCAAGTTCCACCCACAGGACCCCAGGGTCTGATCAATTTGCCTCTTTTTTAGTCCCTTACTGCCCGTGCCGAGCCACCTGGTCATCATCCCTACCTACAACGAGCGCGAAAACATCGTGCGGATGATCAGCGCTGTGCTGGGCCAGCCGCGCGACCTCCAATTGCTCGTGGTTGACGATGGTTCACCGGATGGGACTGCGCAATTGGTGCGCGAGGCGATGAACCAATTCCCCGGAAAAGTGCATCTGTTGGAGCGGTCCGGTAAATTGGGACTTGGCACGGCCTACATCGCCGGTTTTCGCTGGGCACTGGATCGCGATTACGAAACGGTCACCGAAATGGACGCCGATTTCAGCCACAATCCCGACGATCTGATCCGGTTGATTGACCGGGTTCAGGCAGGTGCGGACCTGGCCATAGGCTCCCGCTATGTAGCGGGTGGCGGCGTGACCAATTGGCCCACCGATCGGGTGTTGTTAAGCAAATACGCCTCCATTTATGTGCGTCTCATTACCTGGATGCCCGTTCGTGACACAACAGCGGGCTTTGTATGTTACCACCGTCGCGTGCTTCAAACCCTCGATCTATCTAAAATTCGCTTTGTCGGGTACGCCTTCCAGATTGAGATGAAATTTGCCGCCTGGAAACTCGGCTTTAAATTGGCCGAAGTGCCCATAATTTTCGTAGACCGTATTGCGGGGGCTTCCAAAATGTCCAAAGGTATTTTCAAAGAAGCCGCACTCGGGGTTTGGGAAATGAAATTTCGCAGCCTGACCCACAGTTACCGCAAGAATTGACCCTGTTCTGCCGTTTAAGCTTGGCATGTCCTTTGTGTTGCGGTGGAATGGGTTAAGGTTTGTTTAGCAAGGACACCGCGCACACCCACCCCAATCTGCCCATGGAATCCGTGCAACTGAATCTGCGGTACTGCTTATTGCTGATTGCGGTATTCGGGCTATCAACAGGCAACGCCCAGGTCCTGATCGGCCCTGTTTTGCCCGCTGAGCAGAACAGCGGGCCTGAAGCGGCCCAAGATCAAGGGTTTTCGGAGGAAACTATCGGAGCGGTTGTTTTAAAACCGGTCACGATTCGCCCTTGGGCTTACGCCAACATGGACCCCGAAACGGCCCGTCAGTACCGGCGCACCCGTTATCACGTGATCAAAGTGTATCCCTATGCGCTCAAGGCGTTGGATCACATGGCCGCGCTGGATTCGGTGGTTCAACAAGCGGACCGGCGCCGCGAAGGGAAGCGCTACCGGAATGAACTGGAAAAAACCCTGAAAGACAACTTCAAGGATGACCTCAAGAACCTGTCGCGTTATCAGGGCAAAGTGCTCATCAGCATGCTGGAACGCCAAACCGGCAGGCCGTTTTACGACTTGCTTAAGGACCTCAAAAACGGGGTAAGCGCTACTTTTTGGCAAACGCTCGGCAAGACCTATGGCTACGACCTCAAAGAGGGCTACGACCCTACTGAGGACCCCCTGTTAGAGTTGATTCTATCGGAGATGGAATGGCCTGACTACCGGCCAGCCGATGAAATCATGCGTTAGCCAAGGCAGTTGGCACGGATGCGGCAAAGGCGATATCCGGCAAACATGCGGCAAAAGAGATTATCCTGCAGGCAACTGTTTGCCCACGCCGTACAAAATGCCCAAGTAGTGGCTGACGCTGCCTCCAATGACAAAGAGGTGCCATATAGCATGATGATAAGTATATCGCTTCCATACATAAAAAATAACGCCAGTAGTGTAAAACAAACCGCCAGCAACAATCGTGGCCAGGCAAAACACCGGAAGTGTCTGCAACATGGGACGCCCAACCAACAACACCATCCAACCGAGAAGAACATAGAAAATCAGGGAGAACATGGGAGCTTTATCAATCCACCAGGTCTTATAGAGCGTACCGATCAGAACCAGTCCCCAGATAAGCGCCAGGAAAGGCCAGGCAATCCGGGGCTCAAGGAACAATAAAACAAAAGGAGTATAACTGCCGCCAATCAAAAAATAGATGGCAATATGATCAACCTTTTGGAGCACTTTTTTTGCGCCGGGATGCACCAAACTGTGGTAGAGCGTTGAACTGCCATACGTGAGCATGAGCGAAAAACAATAAACGCCAACCGCAGCTATAGCCACCCTGGAGCCTGTTTGAACAGCGACAGCAATGAGCAATACTGCTCCGACCAAACTGCCTAACCACCCAATCCCGTGGGTCAGGCTATTGGCCAACTCTTGCTTTTGCGCCTTTGTGAGCATCTTCTAAAGTTACGCTGAACTTATGGGGCCTGCGACAAACAGCTGCAACAAGGCTTGCACAATTTTTAGTTTCGGAGCTTTTGTGTGACAGGCAGAAGGTCAAAAATGAACCTGGATCGGGATTTGGGATGTTTAGCCGCAGGTACCCCCTATCCCAAAAACTTCCTCAGTGGTACCTTACAACCTATTTTGGAAGTTCTGCGTATATTTTAAGTGATGCCTTTAATTTTTGCGTTTTTCGTCAAAAGCCAAACAAGGTAAAATTCACTTCCACGATGGCAACACTGCATCCCGATTGGGTCACGGAAGGCCGCATTGACTTTGAATACAAAAAGTACCTCTTGCTGGGTTATCTGCAAACGGTATCGCAACACTTCAAAGAAGAAAAATTATATCCTTTCCTAAGTGATTTAGTTTCTCAGTACAGAAACCTGGTCAGTTTGCGCGACAATCACACCCTGGCGCTTTCGCAGTTCCCCAAACAACTCAGTCGCTTGGATTTAGAAGAGTTTACGTTGGAATACGAGCGCAAAGTTGACGATGCTGATTACATGGAAGTCATCGCGCAAATTGTTGATTACGCCATTCCACGCATCCAGTCTCAGTTGGGAAAAGGCAAGGAGATTTACGAACAAGTGGAATCTCAAATGAGAATAGAACCTATTGGTTTAGTTCCAATTGATACAAGGGTTGGTTACTTCTTTCTTCACACAGACTCGCGGTCAGATGCAGATGTGTATGAATACGAGGTATCGCTATTTAGCCAGAGTGATGACTCGTTTCGCAGCCTCCGAACGCGGTTTTTGAACAAGGTTGTACTGACGATAACCCGAACCTTTGAAACTTACAAATTGGAGCTCATTCAAACCAGAAGGGAATGGCCCAATCCTGCCGCATGGTTAGTTTCCGCATCCACTCCCCTGCCCTTGCAGGAAACGCTTTTGCCGATAGCAAAGCGCAGGTTGGTCCGCCACTTGGGGAACTTGTAAGGACGAGCAACAGGGAGGGGGGCCTGGGCAGTTCAATCAGCCTGAACTGATTGAAGGCGTGCCTCACAGTATCGAGCGTACTCAGCCGGAGCCTGCTCCGTTGGGGCTTGTTCGGCCGGAGTCTGATAAGCCGGAGCCTGCTTTACCCGGCTTACTCAGCCGGAGCCTGCTCCGTTGGGGCTTGTTCGGCCGGGGTCAAAGACGGTGCAGGCGCAGCGCTGGTTGGTGGCGTGATCACCAGCGATGGGTCTGCCTGGGGAGCAAAATTGCCGGGTTGTGTACTAACCGGGCTGCGGTTGATAAAAGCAGAAGTGGACAAAGTCAGCACGAAGATGGCCACAAGCAAGCCCCAAGTCCATTTTTCTACGATGTCCGTAGAGCGCTGAAAACCAAGCAGTTGATTGCCAGCCTGCCCGAATGATGCACTCAACCCACCCCCTTTCGGGTTCTGAATCAGCACAATAGCGCCAAGCAGAAAGCAGACGATCAGGATGATTATGGTAATAACTTCGATCATGGCGGAAAGGACAGGCTAAAATAAATCGATCCGGGTGATTCGCTCCGGGAGGCGATCAGGCGCTTTTTTTATCCTGAATCTCCCGAATAAGGTTTGCAAAGAAACCGCTTTTTTCCGGATAGCGCAAGCTTAGCGCCTGGTAAATGGCCTCAGCTTCAGCCCATTTGCCCTGTGCAAGAAGGATACCCGCATAGGTCTCGGTTACGGCGGGTTCAGAAGATCCGGAGAATCCATAACCCTTGTCTGCGTTGCCAGAAACTGCATTTGTCCCGGCCACAGTCCCAAAACGGCGGGCGCGCAAAGCGCGTTGGCGCTCAATCAGGGTTTCCAACTGCTGGGAATCCCCCCCCAAATCGATCTCCGAGGCGGCGGGTTCAAAGACAGCAGGGAGGGGTGGCGCCTCCGGAGCTATGTGGGTTGATGGTTCCCCCCCCGCCGGCACTGGTGTCCGAGCAGCCTCCACCTCAACCTGGGGCAAGGTAAAGGGCGGAGTATCCCTGAGCGCAGCTTCGGCTGCATCCCTGGATGCTTCTCGCTGCGAAGGGGAAGGTTTGACCAGGTAAAGCGCCAACCACTCGTTAAACGTTTTCTCTTCACCGCTGCGGACTGCTGGCTCCAGGGCCGGCTCAGAACGCGTTGGCGACGCGGGCTCCGCCACTGCCTCCTGATCAACCGAAACCTCCGGCGCAACAACCGCAGCCGCGTGCTCAACCGAAACCTCCGGCGCAACAACCGCAGCCGCGTGCTCAACCGAAACCTCCGGCGCAGGCTCCCCTACAGCTGCAAAATCGGACGTTGCCCCTTCACCCGGAAGAAATTCCGTCAACGAGCGAAGCTCGGCATCAAGCCCATCGGTCATCCAGGCCTTAAGGCGCGCACGGCTGTAAACGTGCACAGCTGCCGAAGTCAGGGCAGCAGAATCGGAATCCGCGTCCCGGCGGGCCAGCAGCATGCGCGGAGCGGCGAACCAGGGGTACAGGCGCACCTGCTCCTCCAGCCAGCCTTCGGGCAGCGTTCGCCAGCCATCCGGCTGACGCAAAGCCTGTAGGAGCAAATTGTGCGAATTCAAAGTCGAATCATTGTTGCGCGCAAGATTACCAATTGGACGCCACCTTGTTAAACACATCCTGCACCAACTGCAGGTTAATGTCATCAATCAAGCCATCCTGGACATCGCCAAGCTGGCTGGAGCTTTCATAGTCTGCAAAACGCGAAAAACTGCTGGACCAACCGCTTTCCTCTTGCAAGGTATTTTCAAAATCTACAGCAACCGTAATCGTCAGGCGATTAAGCGCCGTCAATTCATCGCCTGTCGGGGCAATGGGGGTAATGGCATAGCGGGTGATCGCGCCGCTGAATGTCCACTCCCCACCTGGTTCATCGCTGACAAAAAGGTTGGTTTCTCGGGTGAATTTATCGCGAAGCGCCTCCGTAAACCGCTGGCTCAGGCCCGGTACGGCAAAACTGCTGGTGTTGTCAAAGTTTTCTATCGAAACGCTTTTTAGTTCGGGTGGAAACGACGCATCCGTCAGTTTCAACGTGTAGGTGCAACCCGTTGCCATCATACCGAAAAGCATCATCAACACAGCCCAAACGGCGCAGAATCGGCGATAATTATTCAATAATCTCATATTCTTTAATCTTTCTATACAAAGTCCGCTCAGAAATACCCAGATCCAGCGCCGCATCCTTTCGCTTGCCCTTGTGCTTCAGGAGCGCTTTCTCAATCAACTCCTTTTCCTTGTCGGCGATAGACAAACTTTCTTCCACCCCGCTCCCATCTGCTCCGCCCGGAGCATCAATAACAATGGCCGAGGTATGGTCTTCCGCACCCTGGTCCTCCACCGCCGCTCTCGCCGTCGGGGGAAAGGCGCCGCTCCCATAAGCAACTCCTGAATAGGTGCCACTCTGTGCCGCGTTGCCCGCGCCTGCCGCACCCGGCGAATACCCTGTTGCAAAAGAAGCGCTTCCGCTTCCCATGGCACCTTGGGCTTCTTCCGGCAGCAAATGCGAAGGCATGCGCAAACTGCCGTTCTCACCGTTCTCGCCGCCCGCCAACTGCCAGACAAAGCGTTTGAGGTCATTGAGGTCCTTGCGCATTTCAAACAGGACCTTGTACAAAATCTCCCGTTCGTTTAAGCCGTTTTGCGAAGCATCCCCAGCCAGCACCGGCAAATTGCGTTTGTTCAGTTCCGGTAAAAAACGGCCGAGGTCCTCGCCGGAAACCGTCTTTTCATTGGCCAAAACGCTCACTTGTTCCGCGATGTTTTTCAGCTCGCGGACATTGCCCGGCCAGGGGTACTTTTCCAAAATCCGGCGCGCATCCGGATCCAGCGACACGGTGGGCATGCGGTAACGCTCCGCAAAATCGGCAGCGAACTTGCGAAACAGCAAAAAGATGTCATCCGCGCGCTCGCGCAATGCCGGAACATTAATGGGCACTGTATTCAAGCGGTAGTACAAGTCTTCGCGAAACTTGCCCCTCGAAATCAACTCAGGCAGATTGACGTTGGTGGCGGCCACCACGCGCACATCTGTTTTTTGCGACTTGGAAGAACCTACGCGAATAAACTCCCCGGACTCCAACACGCGCAACAGGCGCGCTTGCGTACCCAACGGCAATTCGCCCACTTCATCCAGAAAAATGGTGCCACCGTTAACCGTTTCAAAATAGCCTTTGCGGCTGTCAGAAGCGCCCGTAAAGGCCCCCTTCTCATGGCCGAACAATTCGGAGTCAATGGTGCCCTCTGGAATAGCCCCGCAGTTCACGGCAATGAACGGGGCGTGCTTCCGCGTACTGTACTGGTGAATGATTTGGCTGAAAATTTCTTTGCCCACGCCACTTTCGCCGGTAATCAACACGGTCAGGTTAGTGGGAGCAACGCGAGTAGCCACCTCCAGGGCATAATGAATACCCGGGCTGTTGCCGATAATGCCAAAACGCTGTTTAACCGATTGAATTTCCATAACAAAATCTATACAGAACGCAAGATACGTTTACGCCGTTTGCACAGCGGCCACCGCAACCGACTCCATTTGGCCCGGGGAAACCACCCGACCGATGAGGGTAGCGGAGGTGCAATCTTCAATCAGCACGTTGACGTACTGCCCGGGTTTCCAGTCTTCGCGTCCAAAAACCACCATTTTGTTCTGATCGTTGCGGCCGCATAAATGCGCAGCAGAGCGACGGCTTTCCTTTTCCACCAATACCCGAAACACTTTGCCCAGATCGCGGCGGTTGCTGGCCAGCGAATGCTCGCTCTGCAGGGCGATAATCTCATTCAGGCGGCGCTTCTTGACCTCCAATGGCACGTCGTCCGGGTACTTGCGGGCGGCCAGGGTGCCTGGACGTTCGCTGTAATAAAACATATAGGCCATTTCGTACTGAACCTCCTGCATCAGGCGCAGGGTGTCCTGATGTTCCGATTCTGTTTCGCCGCAAAAGCCGGCAATAATGTCGGTGGAAATGCCGCAGTCCGGCACCCAACGGCGGATGGCCGCAATACGGTCCAAATACCATTCCCGATCATAGGTGCGGTTCATCCGCTCGAGCACATCCGAATGCCCGCTCTGAACAGGCAGGTGGATGTATTTGCATATGTTGGGGTAGCGCGCCATGGTTTGGAGCACCTGGTCGGTCATGTCCTTGGGGTGCGAGGTAGAGAAACGCACGCGCAAGTCGGGGTGCACCAGCGCCACCCGCGCTAAAAGCGCATCAAAGCGCTCGGTTTGGCCTGTTTCGGGATTCAACCATTTGTAGGAATCCACGTTCTGGCCCAGCAGGGTCACTTCGCGGTAGCCGCGCTGGTACAAATCGCGGGCTTCAGCCTCAATGGTAAAGGCGTTTCGGCTGCGCTCCCGACCGCGGGTAAAAGGAACCACGCAGAACGAGCACATGTTGTCGCAACCGCGCATAATGGAAATGAAGGCTGTCACCCCATTGCTGTCCAAACGCAGGGGGCTGATCTCCGCATAGGTTTCTTCGCGCGACAACAGCACATTAACCGCCTTTTGCCCGCTCTCGGCTTCGGCGATGAGGCCAGGCAAACTGCGGTAGGCATCGGGGCCGCAGACAACATCCACCAGCTTTTCCTCTTCCAGCAACTGCGCTTTAAGGCGCTCGGCCATACAGCCCAAAATGCCGATGGTGGCTTCGGGTCTGGCCTGCTTCAACCCTTGAAATTCCCTTAGCCGGGTGCGAATGCGCTGTTCCGCTTTGTCGCGAATGGAGCAGGTATTGAGCAAAATGAGGTCGGCTCCGGCGGCCTCTGTTGTGATGCCATAGCCCGCTTCGTGCAGGATGGAGGCTACAATCTCCGAATCGCTGAAGTTCATCTGGCAACCATAGCTCTCGATGTAGGCCAGACGGCCATTGGAGCCAACGGCCAAGGCAGCGGCAGCCAACGCCTGACCCTGCAGGGCATCTTCCAAAGGTTGGTGACCGCCCTGCTCCAGCGGGTGCGTTGCGCCTGTTTCGTCAACGTTAAAATCGCGGGTGTACATGGGGCAAAATTACGGTATTCCGCCTATTGCAGTGACAAAATGGCAGCAAACCTGCTCCAGAATGATGTGGAGCCAGATGCTGTATTTTCGCCAGCATGAGCACAGGGACCACAGAACAGGCCTCCTTCGGCGCTTCAGGCAAGCTGTTTAATGCCCAAAATGGCAAAGCCGGACTCCCGACCTTGCCGGCCCAACCTATCCTGAACAGGCTTGGCTACGGATTGGCTGGCATCATCGTGTTCATGAGCCTGCCCTTGCCTTTTTTCTGGGACAGCATTTTGCTGGGATCAGAAGTGGGGCAACATTTCCTGCAAAACGGCCTGTCTGCCTGGATTCTGCCGCAACAGCTGGACTCCGGCCACCCGCCGGCCTTTGGCTGGTACCTGGCTCTTTGGTGGACCGCACTGGGTCCTACCCTGCCTGTTGCGCACCTGGCCATGTTGCCCGCGCTGTTCCTTGTTTGGGGGGGCTTTTACCGCCTGCTCGGCATCCTGTTGCCCGAGGCTGCACAGCAGCGTGCACACTGGATTGCGGCAGGATTGCTTTTGTTGGAGCCCACTTTTTTAGCGCAGGCTATCCATGTTGGTCCTGACCTGGTTTTGCTGGGCTTGTACCTCTTCGCGCTGGTGTGCCTGTTGCAGCGGCGTCCGGTTGTGTTAAGCCTCCTGCTGCTGGCTATGGGCCTGGTGAGTTTGCGCGGACTGCTGGGCATCGCTGCCTTAGGGGCAACGGCTGTTGCCCTGGCCCAGCAAGCAGAGAAGTCCGGGGAAAAGAACACGCGCTCCGGGCAACTTTGGCGTCATCTTACCTGGCTGCTTCTGCCTTTTGGACTGGCGTTGACCGGCCTGCTGGGTTGGTTTGCGTTTCACGCTTCGCAAACCGGGTGGTGGCTGACCAATCCGGATTCTGCCTGGTCCGCAAACCAGAAATGGGCGGGCATGGAGGGTGTGCTCAGAAATGCGGGGCTCATCGCCTGGCGCCTACTGGACTTTGGCCGGTTGGTGCTGTGGGTGCCCGGACTGCTTTGGATCTGGGCCCTTTGGCGGGCAAAAGAGCCCGTGCAGGACCAGGAGCGCCGATTGCTGCTGGTGTTCATCATTCCGCTGTTGGTCCTCAGCCTGGCCTTTTTACCCTTTGCCAACCCTGTGGCGCATCGGTATTATCTGGTCGTTTTAGTGCTGGCCCTGCCTTGGTTTGCGTACCGGATTCATTTGTTAGACCCTACTCGGAGCCGCTTTTACGGCATCGCCATTCTGGCCATGCTGGCTTTTGGCCACCGTTGGATCTACCCGGATAAAGTGGCGCAAGGCTGGGATGCATCGCTGGCCCAGCTTCCGTACTTTTCGCTGATGAGCCAGGCCTGGAGCGAAATTCCAAATCCGGAGCTTGTATACACCGAGTTTCCGCTTTACAAACCCATGCAATCGGTGCGGCCGGGCTCCAAACAAACCCGGACATCGTTCAAAAAAGCCGAAGGAGACTGGCTCCAACATGATTACGTGCTTTACAGCAACATCATCAACGACATTCCCGACCATACTTACGACCAAATCACGAGCACCTGGCCGCTTCAGCGCCAATGGGAACGCGGAAAGGTGTTCATTCGCCTTTACCGGCGACCTGGAATGGCGCCCATGGAATTGCCGGACGCTGCCGAAGTGCCGGCATCATCTCCTGATTAAAGCCTGTGATTGAATGAACATTTGTTCATTCTGATAAAGTACCTGACTTGCATGCAAATACCTATTCTACGAGAGATTGTAATTATTCTTGGCTTCTCCGTCTTGCTGATTCTGGCTTTTCAACGCCTGAAGCTCCCTGCCTTGCTCGGCTTCCTGGTGGCAGGCATTGTAGCCGGCCCACATGGCCTGAACCTCATCCAGGCCAGCCATGAAGTAGAGTTACTGGCAGAAATCGGGATCATTTTCCTGCTTTTTGTCATCGGGATTGAATTTTCGCTCAAAGGACTTTCGAGCATAAAAAATGTTGTGCTATGGGGCGGCTTGCTCCAGGTGGGGGGCACCATTCTGGTAGCTGCCGGGGCCACCTACCTGCTTGGCATCCCCATACGCGCCGCCATCTTCATGGGCTTTTTGCTGTCGCTGAGCAGCACGGCCATCGTTTTGAAAATGTTGCAGGAAAAGGGCGAATTGGCCTCCCCGCATGGCAGGGTAGCCATGGCCATGCTCATCTTTCAGGACATCGTGGTGGTACCCATGATGCTGCTTGTGCCAATCCTGGCGGGTGAGGCGGAAAACCCCCTCCAAACGCTTGGCATTTTGGTGGTCAAAGTGGTTCTGGTAGTGGGGCTTGTTATTGTGCTTGCGCGCTACGCTGTACCGGGTATCCTGCGCGGGGTTGTAAAAACCAAAAGCAGGGAACTCTTCATTCTCTGCATCGTGGTCATTTGCCTGGCTACTGCCTGGCTCACCTCCTCGGTGGGATTGTCGCTGGCGCTGGGCGCGTTTTTTGCCGGTCTGATCATCTCGGAGTCCGAGTACAGCCACCAGGCTACGGCCAACATTCTGCCGTTTCGCGAAATTTTCATCAGCTTCTTTTTTGTCTCCATTGGGATGTTGCTCGACATCCGGTTCTTTTTCGACCATTTGCTGCTGGTGCTGGCCTTTAGCCTTGCGGTTACCATAATAAAAATTATTGTCATTGCCCTGGCCACACTCGTGCTGCGCTATCCGCCGCGCACGGCATTGCTTACCGGCTTAAGCCTCTTCCAGGTGGGGGAATTTGCCTTTCTGCTCGCGGCAAGCGGCATGGAATTCCAACTCTTGCCCGATGAAGTCTATCAGTACTTTCTGGCCATCTCCATCATCACCATGGGCGTTTCGCCTTTTGTCATTGCTGCCGCACCAAAAATCGCTTCGCGCTTGCTCCGCGCGCCCATGCCGCTTCCGCTGCGCGATTCGCTGCGGGCACTGGGGGGACAACAAGGGGCTGAAGCACCGGCGCAGGACAAACCCCTCCACGACCACCTGGTGATCATCGGGTTTGGGCTCAATGGCGAAAACGTGGCCAAAGCAGCGCGCAATGCCGGCATTGATTACATCATTGTTGAACTGGATCCAGAGGCGATAGACAAGGCCAGGTCCATGGGGGAACCGGTTGTTTTTGGTGATGCAACAGATTCTGTTATTCTCCAGCACGTTGCGGTTCAAAATGCGCGCGTGGTGGTGGTTGCTATTTCTGCGCCGGATTCCACACACAAGATCATCCGGGGCATCCGCGATTTTACAGAAACCGCCTACATCATTGTGCGCACGCGCTACACCCGCGAAATTGAAGAGAACTTGAAACACGGTGCGGACGAAGTGATCCCGGAGGAATTTGAAACGTCCATTGAGATCTTTACCCGGGTGCTCCGGCATTACCTGGTTGCCCAGGATGAGATCCAGGCTTTTGTGAACCAAATCCGCTCTTCCAATTACGAAATGCTCCGGATGATGCCCGGCAACAGCCTGCCAGCCCCCGGTGTTCGGCTGCAAATTCCCGATGCGGAAATTGCCACGCTGCCGGTTTACCAGGGCAACAATGCCATCGTGGGCAAAAGTGTCGGGCAGTCGGGCTTGCGCAACCACTTTGGCGTCACCATTCTGGCTATCCGGCGGGGCGATGCCTACGTGGATGAGATCACACCGGAAACGATGATTCTACCCGAGGATGTGTTGTACGTATTCGGAAAACCAGAAAATGTGGTCCGGCTCAACAAGTTTTTCTGCCTGAACTAATCAGCGCGCTTTGCAAAAAAGCAGCTGAAGCAACCTGCCCGATGGTGGCTCAACTTTGCGGCGCTGCCATTCACGGACTGAGCCCAATCCTATCCGTGCAGCGACAAACTGCCGGCCGCCCAAGATTGGCGAAGGGGGCGCTTCCAGGTGTTGCGCCATTGGCCCAGCGTTTGCACCGTGTGGTCGTAAACAGTGGTTTCCGGTCCAAGGAGGCCGGACTTCTCAGCAGCTTCCAGGGCGTCGCGGTGCAGGAGTTTCAAACCTTGCGGGGTTTCACAAGCCAGGGTTAGCCTCCCGAAAAAATCCACGCCAAGACGGGTTCCCCATTCGCGCACCATCTGCACGGAACTATCAATGGAACACCCGCTAACCCCGCTGTAGTTTTCGTCTGCGGCAAAAACCAGAAAGTGCTGATCCTTTACACCTGCCCATGCGCGTACCGGAGCGCCGTGCGCAGCCCAGCGCTGTGCAAAAGCGCTAAGGGCTTCGTCCAATGCTCCGCATTCGGCAAAGCTCAGTGCGCGGTCAGCCTGGTAAATCCAAATGCGGGAATCGTCAGGAAGCTGGTCGAGCGGTGCAAACATGGCTGTGCAATTTATCGGGTAAAGCTACGCCGGAGGGAAGCGCCAATCACCCACATGAAGCAGGCCGACCCTCAAGGCCCGCCAACCGGTCATCAACCAAACAGCCCGGCAGCCTCAGCCACCAATTCGGCAATATCGCGGACGCGAACATCGTCCTGGCGGTCGGCGTATTTGACGCCATCGCTCATCATGGTGTTGCAGAAGGGACAGGCTACTGCCACGTAATCCGGCTTGACGTCCAGCGCCTCAGCAGTTCGGGCGTGGTTCACTTCCTCTTTGCCGGGCTCGGCCTCCTTAAACATCTGCGCACCGCCCGCCCCACAGCACATACCCCGCGATTTGCAGGAGCGCATTTCGACCAACTCTGCATCCAGCGCAGCCATCGCCGCGCGGGGAGCCTCGTAAATATCATTGGCTCTACCCAGGTAACAGGAATCGTGAAACGTGATGCGCTTGCCCTTGAACAGCCCTCCTTCCACAGAGAGGCGACCGCTGTCCAACAAGTCCTGAATCAGCGAAGTGTGGTGCAATACGGTGTAATTGCCGCCCAGCACCGGGTATTCGTTTTTGAGTGTATTGAAGCAATGCGGACAGGCCGTCACAATCTTTTTGACCCCGTAACCTTCCAGCGTAGCGATGTTCTGGGCTGCCATCATCTGAAAGAGAAACTCGTTGCCCGCGCGGCGAGCTGGATCGCCGGTGCAAAGTTCCTCCTGGCCCAACACCGCAAACTTGATCCCGACCTGGTTGAGAATCCGCACCAGGGCCCCGGTCACTTTCTGAGCGCGCTGGTCAAAACTGCCGGCACAACCCACCCAAAACAAGATTTCCGGTTGCTCGCCCGAAGCGGCCATTTCAGCCATGGTAGGCACGCGTGTTAACGTAGGATTTGCCATGTAGAATTGCTCTGTGAATTAGCCAGCCTGAAAATTGGTGCCTCGGTCATGAAAAGATGTAGCGCCTTTGGGGTCATCGGGAAGGCCGGAGAAAAGTTTTTGCTGCAAGCACTCAGGCCTCTGTCTGTGAAATCCACTTATCCCGATCGGATTGGGCGAATTGCCAGGGCGCACCGTTGTTTTCCACGTGGGTAAACATTTGGGTCCAGCTTTCCGGCGCACTGCTTTGATCAAGAATCAGGTGGCGGCGCAACTCCAGAATGATGCTGAGCGGATTAATGCTTACGGGGCACTCCTGTACACAGGCATTGCATGTGGTGCAGGCCCGGAGTTCTTCGGTGCTGATGTAATCACCAAGCAGGGCTTTTCCATCCTGGTGATCCGGACCGTGTTTTTGCCGGTTGAGCGAAAGCTCTTCCATGCGGTCGCGCGTGTCCATCATGATCTTGCGCGGGGAAAGTTTCTTGCCGGTCTGGTTGGCCGGGCAAGCTGCGGTACAGCGTCCGCACTCCGTGCAGGCGTAGGCGTCAAGAAGCTGTTTCCAACTGAGGTCCTGTACGTCTTTGGCACCGAATTGATCCGGCGGCGGCAGCGCTTCGCCAGAAAGGGCGCTGGGGTCCAGCATGGACTGTATCTCGCGTTGTATTTCGGGCATATTCCGCATTTGCCCATTGCCTGAAACTCGGGTGAAATAAGCATTGGGGAATGCGAGCATAATGTGCAAATGCTTGGAGAAGGGCAGGTAATTCAGGAAGCTGAAGACGACCAAAATGTGGAACCACCATCCCACCCGCTCCAGCACGGCAAGCGTTTCCGGCGAAAAGCCGCTGAACAACAACCAAACCGCATTTCCCGAAAGCAGAAACCCATAAGACCCTTTGCCCTCAGCCCGATGCAGTGCTTCATCGGCGCCGTTCATGGTAAAAATGGCGGCGATCAAAACGATCTCCAGATAAAGGATAATGTTGCCGTCCAGCCGCGGCCAGCCATTCATCTCCGACTTGACAAAGCGGAGCACTTTGAGCAGGTTGCGGCGGGCCAGAAAAGCGAGCGTAGCTGCAAAAGCCAATAAACTGAGCACCTCAATGCCGCTGATAATGGCGATATAAAGCCCTTTGCCAAAAGCGCTGTCCTGAACCGCGTAATAAATCAGGCGGTGCCTGCCCGTAAAACCGTCCAGAAAGATCTCGAGCAATTCCACCTGGGTGAGCAAAAATGCTGTGTACACCGCCAGGTGCAAGAGCGCCGGAATCAGGTTGCGAAACATCTTCTTCTGGCCCAGGGCCAGCAAAATCATGTTGCGCAGGGAGCCTTTGACCGGCTCCGGCTGGCCCATGCGGATGTTCTCGTAAATGCGCTTAAAACGCAGGCCGGCCATGCTGAAAGCCGCTACCGTTAAAACCGTGAAAATCAGGGGTTGAACGAACGCCATTGTGTGCAATTTACAGCAATCCAAGGCACAATTACCAAACGATCGTTTGAAAAAATTTCCGAAGCCTGAAAGAAGGTTGTCCGTGCGGCGCTGATGGGGTCAGGTTAGGCGGTTTTGGGCAATGCCCTAAACAAAGACAGGGCAAAAACGTATAAAGTGAGCAACGTTTGCCGTTTCTTCCTTTACTTTTCGTTTCCGACATGAGTAAATCCACGTCTTTTCAGCGCTCAGAAGCCGTTCATGGGTTCGGGCTTGCCGTTTTATGCGCCCTCTTGCTGTTTTGCAGCGTTGCGGGTAAGGGCCAAGCCCTGGCGCGCTTTCCACTGCACCAAACAGAGAACCAAACTCAGAACCAAACTCTGAGCCAAACAGGGAACCAAGCCCAAATCCAGGCGCAAATACCCGCACTGCATCCGGAGCAAGCCCCAGGCCAGGGTACAGGCCCCGCAGGCACAACAGGCCCCGCAGGCCCCGCAGACCCCGCAGGCCCCGCAGGCCCAACAGACCCCGCAGGCACCCAACATGGCCCTCTTCAGGACCAGCCCGGTACAACGCCCAACCCCCGATTCCAGCCTATGGGCAGCGATGCGGACGGGTTCGTGCACCTGCTGGCAGAAGGCGATCCGGCGGCATTGGCGCAAGCGGCGGCGTCACTCGGAGGTTCGTTGAAATACGCCATCGGCAATCGCTGCGCGCTTCGGGTACCCGCATGGCAATGGCGCGCGTTGCTGGGCCACCCGGCCGTGCAGCGCCTGGACGGAACGGGACCCGCCATCCAGCCGCTCGGAGATGTCATGCTGGTGCACAGCCGGGTGGACTCCGTGCAGGCCGGTTACGCTCCCCTCCCCCAGGGCTACGACGGGCTTGGGGTCATTGTTGGCTTAGTTGATCTGGGCATCGATTTCACGCACCCGGACTTCCGGGACTCCCTGGACCGGACCCGAATCAAGTACATCTGGGACCAAAACCTGCCTGACGATGGCTCAGCCCCTTCGCCCTACAGCTATGGTCAGGAGTGCGACTCTGCCGCCATTGAAGCACTGGCCTGCGCCCATATTGATCCCAACCTGAGCTACTCGCACGGCAGCGGCGTTACCGGCGTGGCTGCCGGAAACGGACTGGCCACCGGACAATACCGCGGTGTGGCTCCTGCGGCAGACATCATTGCCGTAAATCTTGCTTTCAACAATACTTTTTTGAGTAATGTAGTTGATGCCATTCGCTACATTTTTGACAAAGCCGATGCTGCGGGTAAACCCTGCGTCATTAACACCAGCGTAGGCACTTACCTGGGCTCGCACGACGGCAAGGATCTGGCTGCGCAAATGATTGACTCCATGCTGGCTGCCCGCGGGGGAAGGGCTGTTGTCGCTGCCGTAGGCAACGCCGGTGACCGCATCTTTCACCTCGGCTATGAAGCTGGCGTGGACACCGCCTTTACCTGGTTCCGCTACGAAAGTTCCCTGGGCGCCGCCTACCTACAAGCCTGGATCGACACAGCCGATGCGCCGGGCTGGAATTTTGCCGTAGGGGCTGATCAGCCGACCGGTTGGAAATTCCGCGGGCGATCACCCTTTTGGAACCTGACCACTGACCTGGACCTGAGTTCGGGCGTGGACAGTATAGAACACGATCTGTTCAACGGCGCAAACCGGCTTGGCTTCATCAAATGCTGGGTTACCCGACAAGGGCCGGCCTACCTGGTTGAAGTGGCGGTTTTCCCCGATTCCACCAGCTTGCGCTGGCGGCTGGAAACCACGGGAAGCGGGCGTATGGACGCCTGGACCGATCCCGCAGTGACGGGCACTTCGTACCTCTTTCGCGGAGCGGACCTGCCCCCTTCCACCGTTTTTCCGGACATCGCGCATTACCGGGCTCCCGACAGCCAGTCCACCCTGGTCAGCTCCTGGCAGTGCTCCGACCGAGTCATCGTGGTGGGCAGCTACTACAACCGGAACAGCATGATCAATTACTACGGCGCCAGCCCACCCATTTCGGGCACACCGGAAACGCGGATTTTGTCGTCGTCCAATGGTCCAACGCGCCATGGCCTCATCAAGCCCGACGTCAGCGCATCCGGGCAATGGGTGCTGGCCAGCGGATCCACCAACATGACCAATTGGCTCATCGGGCTGGGCGCTGCCAATTACATCGCTCCGGGCGGGCGGCACTACCTGCAAGGGGGCACTTCGTTTTCTTCGCCTATCGTAGCGGGGGTTGTTGCCCTGTACCTGCAGCGCTACCCGAATGCTTCTTATGCTGCCGTAAAAAATGCTATCGTACAAGGCGCGCGCAAGGATGCCTTTACCGGTGCAGCGCTGCCCAACAACCAATGGGGCTATGGAAAAGTTAATGCGTTTGCAAGCCTGCAAATTGCCGACCAAACCTGTGCTGTACCGGATGGGGTTGCGGTCACGCACACCACAGCTTCGGCAGCGCGCATCGTCTGGAATCCGGTAGAAGATGCCATAGGGTATGTTCTGGAAGGCCGCCGGTTGGGAACTGACCGATGGGTTAACCGTTACTCGTATACGAATTTGGAATTGGTGCCATCGCTCCGCGCAGCGGCAGACTACGAATTCCGGGTTCGCGCGTTGTGCGGTGCGGCCGACACATCTGCCTGGAGCGCCTTTGTCAATTTCAGCACTATGGCGGCTCGCGAAGGGCTTGCCACTGCGCGCGTAAGCCTTTCGCCCAACCCGGTTCAGGATCGCGCCATGTTGGAATACAGCGGCCTGAGTGGCACCCAGGGCGTCATGGAGCTTTTTGACCTGCCCGGAAAGCGGGTTGCCCTGCTGCCTTTGAGCGGTTCGGAAGGTTTGGTGGAATGGATGCGCGGGGATCTCGCTGCGGGGGTTTATATTTATCGGGTAAGGGACAACGGACAGACCGTTTTCACGGACCGTTTATTGTTGCCTTAAAGGGGGGATCGGCTAACGGAGTTTGGGTTCCCCTGTGGAGATGATCAGACAGCCATCAACCAAAGCGATCAATAGAAAGCGCCTCCTATGCCTCCCACCCCAACCACGTCCCCAATCAGCCCGAGCAGAATTCTGGATGCACAAAGCATTCGCCAGAAAATTGTGCGCATTGCGTTTGAAATTCTGGAAGACAACTACGACGAAAAAGAGATTGTTATCGCCGGCATTTGCCGCAGCGATGAAGGCTATGCCCTGGCTGAGCGTATTACGGCAGAATTGCGCCGCATCGGCAGCCTGGACATTCACCTGACCTCCATCAACCTGGACAAGAAGCATCCAACGTCCAAACCCATTGAAATGGGGGTAACCCCTGAATTGGTGGATGGTAAAGTTGTGGTCATCGTTGACGATGTGGCCAATACGGGCCGCACCTTGCTATATGCCGTCAAGCCCTTGCTGGATATGGCCCCGAAGAAAATTCGCGTGGCTGTGCTGGTTGACCGGCGCCACAAAGCTTATCCCGTTTCGCCCGACTATGTCGGTACCTCACTGAGCACTACGCTGCACGAACACATCGACGTCAATTTAAGCGGGGATCAGCCTGGTGTCTTCCTGAGTTAAGGCTCTCCCACAGGGCCTCCTCGGTCTCCTCCGGGCTCAGGTTTTCCGCGTCTAAAATCACATGGGCCCGCTCGTAAAAGGGGCGGCGTTGCTCCAGGGTTCGCTTAATGTATTCGAGCATTTCGTCATCGTTCAAGGCCGAGAGCAAAGGGCGGCTATCCTTGCGCTTTCTAAGGCGTCCCAAAAGCGTGGCCACGGGAATCCGCAGGTACACGGTCCAGCCGTTTCGGCTGATCCAATCCATGTTTTGCCCAAAACAGGGTGTGCCCCCGCCCAGTGCGATAATGGTCTGGTGGAAGGCATCCGTAGCATGCAGCATTTCGGCCTCTGCTTTCCTGAAAAAAGCCTCTCCATGTTCGGCAAAAATGGCGGTGACAGGACGGCCTTCGCGCTCTGTAATCAGGGTGTCTAAATCCCGAAATTCGTAGTTCAGCCTGCGAGCGAGTTTAGCGCCAAGCTTACTTTTTCCACTGCCCATAAAGCCCATCAGGTAAATCCTGGAAGGCCATTCGGGCGAAGGGCGTTGATCTTCCATAACAAAAGTTATGCTTAATAAAAAACAGTCCGGGCTGGGGCTACTTGCCTTTTACCGACACCCGCGGATCGAGGAACGAATAGAGGATGTCCACCAAAATGTTGATGGCCACAAAAATAGTAGCCGCAAACAGGATGGCCCCCATCAGCACCGGAAAATCAAATTTCTTGAGCGCTTCCACCGTTTCAAACCCCAGGCCTTTGTAGTCAAAAATGACCTCGACGAAAAAGGCGCCGGCCAGCAATTCAGCAAACCACCCGGAAATGGCCGTTAACACCGGATTGAGCGCGTTGCGCAAGGCGTGGCGAAACAACACCGCCCTTTCGCCCAAACCTTTGGCCCGGGCCGTGCGCACATAGTCCAGCGTGAGCACGTCGAGCATAGAGCTGCGGGTCAACTGCACAATGACCGCAATGGGGCGTATGCCCAGTACAATGGCAGGCAAGAGCAGGTTCTTGAGCACCAGCGTCTCCTTGCCGGTCAACGGGTCGGACACGTACAAGTCTCCGGTTAGGTTAAGGCCGGTCAGGTCAACGAGCAGGTACGCAAAGACCAATTGAAACACCACCGCGCTGAAATAGGAAGGAAACGAAATGCCCAGCACCGACAAGGCCACGCTGGCCTGATCCAAGGGCGTATTGTGGTTGACCGCGGCCAGCACACCCAGCAAAATACCCACCACAGTGGCCAACAACATGGCGGAAATGGCCAGCACCAAGGTGTTTGGAATGCGCTCCAACAGCAGTTCGGTTACGTCGCGGCGGGTTTGAAAGGAACGGCGCAGGTACGGCCGTTTCAGCACAAGCGTTTGCTCCCCGATGGAAAACAGTGCGCGGAAACGGTATTTCTCCGGGTCCAGAAAATTGCGGGCTTCGGTGTCGCTGCTGTGGTGCAGCGATACCGGACTGATGTCGTTGAGGTAAAGCTGAAACTGCCGGTGCATCGGCAAGTCCAGGTTGAACTCTTTGCGCACGTTTTCAATCGTGGCCAGGTCGGCGCGCTGCCCAAGCGTCATCCGGGCCGGATCTACGCCAGCAAGGCTGAACAGAAAGAATACCAGAAACACCACCCCCAGCAGGACGAGGAAGCCGTAGCCGATGCGCTGGAGAAGGTAGGGAATCAATCGGCTGGTTTAAAGAATGGAACGATGGGGCTGGTCAACGTTTTGAGGAAGCCTGAGCATCAAGGGGCCAGGATGGAGGCCGGATCCGGCAATTGGCCCGAAGACCAGCGCGCCACTACCTTGCCACCCACCACCGCAATGACGGCGATGTTCGTTTTTTCAATGGCATTCAGGTAGTCCGGATCGCTAAAGTAGTAATCGAATTCCAGCCCGCTGGCATCGCGCATGGGCAACAGGTCGGCTTCATCGGAGCCCGTGATCACCGCGTAAGGCAGCTTGCGCGCGGCTACTCCGCTCAAAACGGGCTGCAGCTCCTGCCAACTTTCCAGATTGACCGCAAAAATGTCGCGGACCAGGACCCAAACCAGCGTGTCGCTGCTGACCAGCCGGGTGGTCTGGTCATCGCCACCCGAATTGAACAGCGCAAAGCCGGCCAGATCATTGCTTTGATCGGCAAACAAATCGGCGATGCGTTGTCCGGGACTAAAATTGGCCGGGTTCAGATCAGCCAAAGGACCGGGTTGGCGATCCGCAAAATGTTCCAGCTTAAACGTTTCATACTCCGGCACATCGCGCCATGCGGATTTGGCCAGAATGGTGCCCTTCCGCATCAGGACAACGCCCGGATCAGCCCGAATGAAGGTCTTGAGCGCTTTGAGATCAACCGCGTAAAAAGGGTAAGCGGCCTGCACTTCATGACGAAATGCCTCAATTTCTTCGCGGCTGCTTCCCGCTAATCCCAGCACATGCACGCCCTCCGCCTCCGCTTTGGCCTGCAATGCGTTTAGCCCGCGCCAGGCATCCTGGTTGGTATGCGCCAGCTCCGGGCTGATGAAAAAGAAGTACACATCGTCCAGGTTCAACACAAAACTGGTGCGGTCACGCCCCAGGTCATCGTTGAGCACAAAATCGTGAATGGGCGGCTCGTCGCCCTTTTGCACTAACCTTTCCGTGCGATCCTGGAATTCCCAGGCATCCAAATCCTCCGGAAGTTGATCAATGAACGTGCGCACTTCACCCGTGGCTTTGTTCTTGTACACCCAGGTCAATTCTACGATTTCGGGCTTGGCATCGGCGGGCATTTGCATAGCCTCTTCTATGTTCACTCCGATTTTATAGGGTCGGAAGTTGATGAAGGGCAAGTGCTGAAGGGCGTGCACCCCTACCCAGGCACTGAAGCCGCTTACCAGCAAAAACAAACCCCAGCGCAAGGCCGGAGGCAAAATTGGTTTAATGACTTTGGGCCAGAAAAAGACATCCACGAAAATGACCCCAATGAGGACCAGCAGGATCAGGTCTTTGTAAAAAGATTCCCAGGGCGTCAGCGGGATGGCGTCGCCGAAGCAGCCACAGTCCGTTACCGCACCCGTTACTGCCGAATAGCCCGTCAGCCAGGTGAAAAAAACAATCATCAACAGCAGCGACCAGGCCACCAACTTGCGCTGAAGGCCCAACAGCAGGGCAATGCCCAGAGCCACTTCGAACACACAAATAAACCAGGCTAAGGGCACGGTAGCCTGCAACAACGCCGGATTGCGGAAAAACGAAAGCGTCTCGGCGAACACCAAAAAGTAGTCTTCCAGCTTGACGCCAAAACCCACCGGGTCATTGGCTTTGATCAGGCCGGAGAAAATGAACAGCGCCCCGACTAAAAAACGACTGAGTTGTACAATAATTCGCATTATTCGTATTCGTTATTAAGCGATGCAGTAAAGTGCTTTGCCCTTGGGCGTGCTCAGCGCTCCTCCTGCCGTTTGATGAGTGCAAAAATGGCGTAGTTGGCCATATCGCGGTAATGGCTTTCTACGCCCTCTGAAACCCGGGTGACCCCGTTGTTGGCTTCAATTTGTTTAACGCGAAGCAACTTGACCAGAATCAGGTCGGTAAATGATGAAACCCGCATGTCGCGCCAGGCCTCGCCGTAGTCGTGGTTTTTGGCCTCCATCAATTCCCGGATGTGCTGCCGCTCCTGGTCGTACCAGCGCAGAGCGTCGTCTTCCGACAAGTCCCGTTCGTCATCCCATCCCCTTTGCAATTGAATGCCCGCAATGACGGCGTAATTGACAATGGCCTGAAACTCGCTGTCAATGGTGTCGTCCACACGCGGCAGGGCCCCCTGTTCCAGGTTGCGGATGCGCTGCGCTTTGATGTACAATTGGTCCGTCAGGGATGACGGTCTGAGGATGCGCCAGGAACAGCCGTAGTCGTGAACTTTGCTCCGAAAAATCTCGCGGCATTGATCAAAAGCTTGTGCGTATTGCAGTGCAGTATCCAAACGTCTGGCTTTGTGTACTTTTAGGCCATCGCGGAATACTCCAGCTCAGGCGACATGACCAGTAAAAATAGCCTCTTTTTCCCCAAAAGGACGTTGACCATTCGCGGTCGGATCCACGTGCTGGAACGCCCGTTGGTCATGGCTATCCTGAACATCACGCCGGACTCGTTTTACCGCCCTGATGCATTAACGAGGGCGCAGGATTCGCCCGCAGCATGGGTGGATCAGGCAGGGCTGCTGCTGGAACAGGGCGCAGACTGGTTAGATGTCGGGGGAATGTCCACTCGTCCCGGAGCAGCGGTTGTACCGGCAGCGGAAGAGGTTCAACGCGTCCTGCCGGTGCTGGAAGCCCTGGTTCGCGCCTTCCCGCACACGGTTTTTTCTATTGATACGGTCTATTCGCAAACAGCCCGCGCCTGCCTGGAAGCCGGGGCAGGCATCATCAACGATGTCTCGGCCGGTCAATTGGACCCGGATCTTTGGGCGGTGGCCGCAGCGTATGGGGCTCCCTATGTGCTGATGCACCACAAAGGCATTCCCGCAGGCAAGCAAAACGACGATGTTCCGCATATAGGCCTGGAAGTCTACGATTGGATGCAAGCTCAGCTGGCGGCCTGCCGCCGGGCTGGTATGCTGGATGTGCTGATTGATCCGGGATTTGGCTTTGGCAAATCGCTGGCGGACAACTTCCGGCTCTTGGCTTCGCTGGATGCCTTCCGGGCACTGGATGCACCAGTCCTGGTGGGGGTTTCCCGAAAATCCATGATTTGCCGGACACTTGGGGTGCAGCCAGCAGAAGCGTTAAACGGCACTTCCGTGATCCATACGCTGGCCTTGTTGCAAGGAGCTTCAGTTTTGCGGGTACATGATCCGCTGGAGGCCCGTCAGGTGCTGACCCTTGCGGAGGCGTACCGCAGCGGCCAGGAAAGCAACCGCCATTCGCCCGAAGAAAAACCCGCCTTTCGACCTTGAGCATCCTGGAAAGCATATTCGCAGCATGGAGCACCCTGCGCTCCTCCATTCCTCCTTTGCAGGAAGCAACCGGCTTTTCCATCATGCCGGCGTTCATCCGCTTTGGTTTTTTTGAACTGCGGTTCATTGATGTGCTGGACATCCTGTTGGTGGGCTTCCTGTTGTATCAACTTTATCGGCTCATTCGGGGCAGTCTGGCCTACAGTATTTTTGTCGGCTTTTTGATTGTTTACCTGCTCAGCCTGTTGTTCCGGGCGCTGAACATGCAATTGATCTCCCAGATCATGGGGCAATTCATCAGCGTTGGCGTCCTGGCCCTCCTGATCGTTTTTCAACCGGAAGTGCGGCGCTTTTTGCTCTACATCGGCCGGGGCAGCGAATTGCGGCGCTCCCGTTTTTTGCGGCGTTTTTCGCTGCGAAGGCTGGGTCAGGGCATCCAACACGAAGACCCGTCCTTTCTGCCGTCACTGGAGGCTTCGCTGCTGAAAATGGCCCGGAAAAAAACGGGTGTCCTGCTGGTCTTTAGCCAGACCTCGCGATTGCAATTCTTTGCCGATACCGGCGTAAAACTGGACGCAGAAGTCAGCGGCAAACTGTTGGAAACCATCTTCCAAAAATCAAGTCCGCTGCACGACGGAGCTGTTATTATTGCCGATCACCGCATTGTTGCGGCAGCGTGCATTTTGCCTGTTTCAGAGACGGCAGAACTTCCCGGACAACTCGGCTTGCGCCACCGCGCCGCGGTAGGCATAACTGAGCACAGCGATGCCACGGCGCTGGTTATCTCGGAAGAGAAAGGAAAGATCTCTTTCGCCCGCAGCGGCCAATTGCGGTTGGACATCAGCGAGGAGGAACTCGGGCAATTGCTCCGCGAAACCTGGTCGGCGCCGTTTCGGGATTGATCAGGCAGCGGCTAAAGACGTTGCGGCGGCCAGGACTTGTATGAGGCAGCGGCTGAAGACGTTGCGGCGGTCAGGCCCAGGACTCAAGGGGTCTGCAACGAGTCCTGTTGGCTAAGGATGGCGTTCAACAAGGCTTCATCGTTGCCCAAAAACCGCAGCTGCATGTCCATGTTCTCGGCCAGAGGATGCGCTGGGTAAGCTGCCGCAAAACCCTCATACCGCTCGCGGGCTTGGGTATTGTCCCGGAGAAACTTCTCGCTGATGAACCCGGTCCGGAAGTAAGCAATAGGCGCCATGCGGTGCTCGGGGCGGTTTTTCCAGACCTCGTCGTACATGGTAATCGCTTCGCTGAACTTGCCCAGCGTTTCCAGGTTCAGACCAGCCTGAAAGGCAAAAGTGCCGGATGCTGTGTCATCAGGAAAAGCCTGGACAAATGCCTGATATTGGTCAATGAGGGCCGTGGTCAGCCGTCGCTGCTCTTCGGTGGGGATTTCCAAATCTTTGGGCAATTGTGCCAGCGCCTGTTCCTGCACTGCAATGGCTTTGAGTTGTTTGCTGCGCTCGTCGGCACAACTGGTAAGGGCGATGCTCAAGAGCGCAAATGCAGATGCAGAAACAAGAATACGTAATTTCATTCTTTGGGGTGTTATCAGGTCGGCTGATCCTGGGATGTGTTCGGTTCGGATTTGGCGGCGTTAACGCCTGGCGAATGCGAAGTTAGTCCGGATTCAGAAGTTGACCGAGGTGCCCCCCCCAAGGCATCGCTAAAAAGCCCGAATGGAGATACCCACGGTAAAGGGATGCAACGGAGTGCCCTCGCCATCCGCGAAAAGCTCGGACATGGCGTATTGGCCGTACAAGTTGAACCAGCCATACCCGATGCGAACGGTCGGGCCATAGCGGAAATCGTTCAGGTTAAAGTCATCCCGCTGTTTGGTTTTGAGGTTGTTCTCCGTCTTAATCTTTGACTTGGAGGCAATGCGAATGCCCCCGGTCATGCCTGCAGAGAAGCGAAAACTTTTGGACTTCTGGTCCGGATTGGTTTCCAGATTGAGCATGAGTGGAATGGTCAGGTAGGTCATGGACAACTTGCTTTTGCGCAATGGGTCTGCACTTTCGGCATACGCAAACATATCGGCATCCGGGTCAAGGATCACGTCATCCTGAAACGAATAGTTGTACCACGAAAAAGTCAGGCCGTATTCCAGGTTGAACTTTCGCTGCACCAGGCTCACGCGCTGGCGAAACAAGTGCATGTCAAGATTGAGGCTGCGGCCATAGCGCAAGTCATCGAAGGGCGCTGCCTCATTGCCGAGTTGGAAATCGCCGTCCTGGATCAGCCCGTTGATGCCGATGTCCATCATGGCCCATTCCGTGGTAACCACATCTTTGGTTACGCTCGGGTCCATGTCCACTTCAACGGCGGCTCCTTCGCCATCTTCTGCTATCCGGATATTGATGCCACCCATTTTAATTTCGGTGGAATCGCTTTGGTTGCCCGAAGCGGCAGCGGGCGCGTTGGCTGCGGGTGCGGCTGGCGCAGTTGGGGGCGCTGGAGCTGTGGGAGTCGCGGAAGGTTCTACCATTTGTAATTGTGCCAGAGCCAGGTTGCTGAAGCCGGCGAAAACCATCGCCAGGCTAAACGTTAAGAGAGTCTTCATGAGTCAGTTTTGGGCGTTTTGCGGTGATAAACTTTGAAGCCACCCACTGAAAAACGGAAGACGCGCGCTTCTTCCATCGGTTCGGTGGTGCGTTGGGCTTCGGGTGCTGATTGGCGCGAAGCGACAGTGAGCCACTCGCTTTCGCCGGACATGAACCCGGCAATGCTTCGCGTGGCGTTTTGCGCTACCGTCTGCGTTGTGGTCAACAAGGAGCCGATATCCACCGGCAGCCTGTCGTTGATTTTATCTCGAAAGAATCCAGGCTCGAGGGCGACAGAGCCCGAAGCTGCCTCAACTGCCGGGCGCTCGCTGGCCTGTGCCAACAAATCACCAACTCCGGCAGCATCAACCAACGAATGCGCCGCACGGGGCTGGACCGGTTCTGGAGTTGCCAGGTCAGGAGCAGCGCTTGGCGTGGATCGGGTTGCCATGGCCAGGCGCTCGTTTTGGGCGGTTGTGTCAGGTTGTTCGGAAAGTTGTTCGGAAAGTTGTTCGGCAGATTGGGAGTCGTTCAGCGGTTGTGCCGGAGTCGTAAGCCCTTCGCCCGAAATTGGATTGGCAACCGGAGGAATAACAACGGCCACGGGAGCCGGTGGTGTTTCTGTTCCGTTCTGGCGCAACAAAGGCAGCGCAAGGAACACAAGCAAGCCTACGGCGGCTACTGCGCCCAGCCCCTGTACCCAGCCGATGGGCAGGATGCGGCGGCGGCGTTTAAGCTGCTCTTTGTCATGGAAGACAACCGTGAGGTCTGGTTTGAGCAGGGTTTGCTTCCACTCGCTGAATTCCTTTTGCAAGTCCGGGTTTTCGGAGACAAAATGATGCACCTGGCTGATCTGGCCCGCCGTCAGGCTACCCTCGATGTAGTCGAGGAACCAGCTCTCGTAGTTTTCGCGGTTGATGTCCATGATCAAATCAGGTTTTGAACGTTTCCAATTCGCTCCTGCAAGGCTTTGCGGGCGCGGAAGATGTACACTTTGACCTGGGCTTCGGACAGCCCGGTAATGTTGCCGATCTCGCGGTAATCGTAGCCTTCATAGTCGCGGAGCAGGACGACCGTTTTCTGTACTTCCGGCAGCGTGCTCAACGCTTTCTCCAGGGCTTCGCGGGCACCGGTGTAGGGAATATGTGTGGAGCGGCCGTCCTCGGTCATTTCCTCGACCAGCGAGATGCGTTTTTGTTTGCGAATGTGATCGATCATATCCCGGTAGGCTACGGTAAACAGGTAGGGTCTTGCTTTTTCGGCACTTACCTCTTCTCGCTTGCGCCAAAGCACTTCAAAAGCATTTTGAACCAGGTCTCGGGCATCTTCGGGATGCCTGAGTTGAGCAACGATGTAGCGGTATACCGCATCCGCATGCTCATCTACACTCCGATTGTATTCCTGGACGGTCATGCGTGTTGTCCTGCTCAGGCGTTTGACCCGGTAATTTAGTTACAGGGCTAGCCAAAAAAATTGTGCCGGTAAATAGAGAGCCTGAACAATTGTAAGAAAGTTCGCTTATTTTCGGTTTCATGCCCGACTTTCCCGTCCTGGTGCTGTTGGCCCTGGTGCTCTCCGGCCTTATTTATGCTGCACTCCGGTTGCTTTTTCCTGCACACAAGAGTCCTTATCAAACAGAAGCCAGTTTTGAGGAATTGCATGCGCGCTTTCGCTATACCGGCTTTCGACAGTTTGCGGTAATGGTTGGGTTGACCCTGGCCGGGTGCATTGCAGCCTATGGGCTCTACCAGATCGCCGCGGTTTTGCTTTATTCCGGCAGCCTGGCCAAAAGTTTCCACCTGATCCGGCCTGATCGATTTGCCCGTTTGCTGGTTGCCTTGCTCGGGGGTGGCGCGTTGGGCCTGGCGTTGAGCCCCTGGGCGTTCAGGAAGCTGCTGGGCAGTGAGTACCAAGCTTATGTAGATTACCAAAATCGTTTAACCGGACTTGATAACGAACGGACTGCCAAGGCTTTATCAAGGGTACTTTTAGTGACCTATGCTTTTGTTTCCGCACTTTTTCTGGATTGGTACACGGCATTTGGACCGGCTGGAATCCGCCAGGCGCCGCTCTTTTCGCTCCAAATTCGGGAGCATACCTATGCCGACCTGGCCCGCATTGAACAGCGCGCATCGTTTGTCAGACCGGATGGCAAAAACTGTTCACGGCAGCATTTTTTGCTGCATTTTGCCAGCGGCCAACAGTGGAACAGCCGAAACAGCGGCTATGAAACCGCCGACCGAAACGCAGACCTGTTGCTCTTTATCCAGGAAAAAATGACTGAAGCGGGCCTGTCCGATTCCAGCTCCCTCCTCCCGGGCACTACCCCTTGATTAAAACTCGCCTAATTGATTGGTAATCAGATTTTTGAGTTAGTCGCCCTCCGTAACTTTTAATGAGTAATTGCGTTGAACACAGAGTAAGTTTCACTCCGTGTCCAGCAAGGTCAGCGACCATATTATCAAGCAAAGCGACGACAAAGCCAATCCGGATCCCGGATTGCTGCGTCTCAAAAGGCTGGTGGAGCAAGTTATTGAACTACACCGCTCCCACCCCGGCAAAGCCATGAAACTGGCCCGGGAAGCCTTTCCACTGGCCAACAGGCTCGGTGACAAGCGGGGCAAATTCGAATTGCTCCTGTGCTTCGCGCGTATGGAAGCCCGCAAAGGGCGGCTGGAAATTGCAGAAACCAACTTAAGTGAGGCGCTGGCTCAACTGCCGGGCCGGCGCGCAGACAAAGACTCGCTCTGCCGCATCTACCTGGCCATGGGGGCGGTGTATTACCTGCAACAAAAACACCAACTGGCCCTGGAGTACTACAGCCAGGCCCTGGCCTGCAACGTTGACAAATACAAGGTTGACCTTTATCTGAATATCGCCAACCTGTACTTTACCAACAGCAACTTCCACAAAAGTCTGCAATACCAACGCCGCGCACTCCGGCTGGCTCAAGCACAAGGAAACAGTGAGAAACAGATTTTTTGTCTGTCTAACATCGGGGCCATCTACGTAAAAACGGATCAGGACCTTCGGGCGCTCAACAGCTTTCAGGAGGCACTGGCCATAATCAATACCCTGGATGGGTACGATTACACGCGGTGCAACTGTGCACTTAACCTCGGTGCCGTTCATGGCCGTCTTGCCCAGTGGGAAGAAGCAGAGCGCCAATACAAAGAGGCTATTCGCGTTGCGCGGCAAAACCAATTCCACCAGGAACTGGCCAAGGCCTACCAGTACCTGGGCGAGTTAAAAGCGTCAACAGATGACGCTTCCAGCTTTTTGTACTACTTGTACCGGAGCCGCAAGCTGGCCAAAGACAACAATTTTGAAGCTATTCTCATTGACGTGTTGCGGCATCTGCAACAGCATTTTGAAAAACAGCAGGACTTCAAGCAAGCTTACGCCTATCTCAAGGAGATGGCTGAGGTTCAAGCCTCTATAGAGCACAACAAACAGCAGAAAGCCCTCAGTCAATTGCTGGACAGCAAGGACAAAGAAATCTCCATTCTGGAGCGGCAACGCGACCAGATTGAAGAGCAGCGCCTAAAGCTGGAGCGCAACAACCGCGAGCTGGAGAAAAGCAACCGCGAGCTGGAACAGTACGCCTATGTGGTTGCCCATGACCTGAAGGAACCGCTGCGCAACATCAGCAGCTTTACGTCGCTCATTGAGCGGCGCTATGCGGGTCAGTTAGATGAAACGGCGCGCGAATACATGAGTTTTGTGGTGCGCAACGCGGGCCGAATGAACACCCTGCTGACTGAATTGCTGCGCTACACCACGTTGCGGCGGCTTCCGGAAGATAAGGTACGCGAAACGGCCGCTGAAGAAGTGGTGCAGCAGGTGGTCCGCGACTTGCAGGGAAAAATCAAAGAGAGCGGCGCGGTGCTGTTTCTGGGCGATCTGCCCAGCATGAGTGTTTCGTTTGACCACCTGTACCAATTGTTTTTCAGCCTGATTGACAACGCGTTGCAGTTCAACAAAAGCGAAAAGCCCGAGGTGCACATCAGTGCCCGGCGCGACGGCGACAAGGTGGAATTCAGTGTGCGCGACAACGGCATCGGCATCGCCAAAGCTTACCAGGGAAAGATCTTTCAACTCTTTCAGCGCCTGGACCGCGACCGCTACAGTGGCACCGGCATCGGGCTGGCGCTTTGCCACAAAATTGTGCAGCTCTACGACGGCGAAATCTGGTTGGACAGCGAAGCTGGAAATGGCAGCACCTTCTACTTCACGCTGAAGGACTGATCGCTTTCAAAGCCCGCACTCTCCCACCATTCCAGTAGCTTCTCGCGCAGTTCTTGCGCGGTTGCCCGGTAGGCTTCCAGGCGAAAGGCTTCTGTTCCTTGCACCACTGCGGGATCATCCACCAACAATTCCGTCACTGGCCAATGCGGGGCTTCGCGCTGCATTACCGCTGCCGCCAGCTTGGAAAGCACCAGGACATGGTCAAAGGAATTCTGGCGGTACAAGGTCCATGATTTGCCGGGCAGGACAGGCACGGTCAATCCCTGTTCCTGCATGACCCGACTGGCCAGGCCGTTAGACGGCCCCAGCCCTGGGGCTACGCCGGCATCAACAATGTGCCAGTCGGGGTGCTGCTGCCGCAGCCAGGCCGCCGCCATCGGGCTTCGGCAGGTATTGCCGCTGCAAAGCACCAAAACACGTCGGGCGAAGGGCTTGGTTTTCACACTCAAATTTAGCGTTATAATACCCTGCCTTTAGCTGGTATCCTTGCCGGGAGCAAGCTGTTTGCGGCTACCTTTGCCGCTGGGAAAGGTACGATAGCCCTTCGCCTGTACCAACCGCAAACACCACTCCCTCATGCACATCAGACCCCGCCGCAACCGACAGAGCGAAGCGATCCGCAACATGGTCCGCGAAAGCCGCCTGCACACCGACCAATTGGTGCAACCGCTGTTTTTGGTGGACGGCCGCGATCTGCAGGAGCCCATCGCGTCCATGCCTGGACAATACCGCTGGTCGCGCGAACTGTTGCTGGAAGAAATTGACCGCTGCCTGGAAGTGGGCATAAGCCGCTTTGCGCTGTTTCCCGTGGTGGCCGATGCCAACAAAGACAAGAAAGCTACCTACGGTCACGCGCCGGGCAACTTTTACCTCAAGGCCATCCGCACCATTAAGGAGATTTACCCCGATGTGCTGCTCATTGGCGACGTGGCGATGGATCCCTACTCCAAAGACGGCCACGATGGCCTGGTAGATGCGGAAGGCACTATCGTCAATGACGAGACCCTGCCCATTTTGGCCAGATTGGCTGTTGCTCAGGCTCAAGCCGGTATTGACCTCATTGGGCCTTCTGACATGATGGACGGCCGCGTCCGCTACCTGCGCGACGCCCTGGACGAAAAGGGATTCACGCAGGTGGGCATCATGAGCTACACGGCCAAGTACGCCTCTGCGTTCTACGGTCCTTTCCGCGAAGCGCTAGACTCTGCCCCCAAAAGCGGCAACAAAAAGACCTACCAAATGGACCCGGCAAACGCGCGCGAAGCCCTTCGCGAAGCTGCGCTGGACGAAGCGGAAGGTGCGGACTTTTTGATGGTCAAACCAGCCCTCGCTTACCTGGACATCATCAGCGCTGTCAAGAACCAAACCAACCTGCCCGTGGCCGCATACCACGTCAGTGGAGAATATGCGATGCTCATGGCCGCTGTAAAGGAAGGCTGGCTGGAATTAGAGCCTGCGGTGACCGAAACCCTGACGTGCATCCGCCGCGCGGGAGCGGACATCATTTTGACCTACCTGGCCAAAGCCTATGCCCGGATGTTGCGGGCGAATGGGGGCTGAGGCATTCCTACCCTTCCACACTAAAGGTTGTGCCTTCTTTGCCGTCTTTGAGTTGAATGCCAATGGCAAGTAATTCGTCGCGGATGCGGTCAGAAGCTGCGAAGTCTTTGCTGGCGCGGGCTTCGGTGCGCATGCGAATGAGCATGTCCATGACGCCGTCCAGTTTGCTGGTTTGCGCTTGGGTTTCGGGCAAAAGACCGAATACGTCAAAGAGGACAGCCTTGAAGTTTTGTTGCAATTGGGCAAACGCGTCTGCGCTGATGCCACCAAGTACTTTGTTGCCCGAACGGAAATCCTGGATGCGGCTGCTAAGTTCAAAAAGGACCGCCAGGGCACGCGGTGTATTGAAGTCGTCGCTAAGTTCGCGGTAAAGGGTGTGGCAGGCTTCCTGAATTTGGCGCTCCAATTCGGCGTCAAAAGCGCCGGCGCGGTATTCGAGTTTGTCCAGCGCAGCGGCGGCGTTCATCAGGCGGCGGTAGCTTTTCTCGGCGGCTTGCAAGCCTTCGTTGCTGAAATCAACAGGACTGCGGTAGTGTGACTGAAGGGTAAAGAAGCGCACCGTCATGGGGCTGTAGGCCTGTTCCAACAGCGGGTGGTTGCCACTGAACACTTGTTCAATGGAAATGAAGTTGCCCAACGAGCGGGCCATCTTCTGGCCTTCAATGGTGAGCATGTTGTGGTGAATCCAGTAGCGCACCCCTTGATTACCGCAGCAACCGACGTTCTGGGCGATCTCGGCTTCGTGGTGGGGGAACAGTAAATCCATGCCGCCGCCGTGCAGATCAAAGGTCTCGCCGAGGTACTTGGTGCTCATGGCGGAGCACTCAATGTGCCATCCGGGAAAGCCCTGCCCCCAGGGAGAATCCCAGCGCATAATGTGCTCGGGGCTGGCCTTTTTCCACAGGGCAAAGTCGTGCGGACTTTGCTTTTGGTTCAAGCCTTCGGTCTGCCGACTGCCGGCTATCAAATCGTCCAGAACCTTGCCGCTGAGTTTGCCATAGGGATGCGAAGCGGCGTAGCGCGCCAGGTTGAAGTACACCGAACCGTCGCGTTCGTAGGCATAGCCATTCGACAGAATGTTCTTTATGGCTTGAATCTGCTCGGGAACATGCCCGGAAGCTGTGGGCTCGATGCTGGGCGATAACGCGTTGAGGTCGGCGGCGGCTTTGCGGTAGGCAACGGTGTATTGTTGCACCACTTCCATGGGTTCAAGGCGCTCCAGTCTGGCCTTTTTGGTGATTTTATCTTCTCCGGCATCGGTCACTTCGTCTTCCAAATGACCGACATCCGTGATGTTGCGGACATAGCGCACGCGGTACCCAAGGTGACGGAGGTAGCGAAAAACCAGATCCCAGGTAATCAGGCCTCGGGCATGGCCCAGGTGCGGCTCGCTGTACACCGTAGGACCGCAAGTGTACAGGCCTACAAACGGTGGAGCAAGCGGCTCAAAAAGCTGCTTCTCGCGAGCCATGGAATTGTAAAGGGACAGGGGGTATTGCTCAAAAAGGGGCATGGGCTGAGATGGAAGTGCGTGAAGCGATGGGGGCGAAAAGATCAACGGTTATCACGCTGCCTGGCATCTTCCGCAAGTGCCCCGCGCGGTGACGTCCAGCGCGCTGAGCACAAAGCCAGACGGTAAGCTGATGCGGGGAAAGGCCACTTCGTCCAGGCAATAGGTGTTGCCGCAGACGTTGCACTGAAAGTGGACGTGTTCGTCGTGGTGGTGATGGCCCTTGCACGACGAAGAGCAAAGCGCGTACTGGGGGTGACCGCCCGCATCCATGACGCGGTGCACAATGCCGTGGTCTTCAAAAGCCGCCAGGATGCGGTAAATGGTGACGCGGTCCACCCGGCCTTCGAGGCGGTTTTCCAGTTCCTGATGCGAAAGGGCATAGTCCGATTCCATCAGGTGCTCCAGCACAGCCTGCCGGGGTCCTGTGCGGCGCATGCCTGCATCGCGAAGGATTAAGGTAACGGATTCCATGTGCTCAAAAATACGTCAATACCGCGGTTGCTTTACCTTCACGGTGGCACTTGTGGCCATTGTGTGCTGGTGCTGCTTTTGGACTGGCTTTTGGACTGCCTTTGGGCCTGACTTTGGGTGCTGCCTTTGGCCCGCTTTGGGCCTGGCGCCGAAGAAGGTTCTTGCCAGGCCTCCCGATCACGCTGGTTCATTTTTCTCCTAACCTTGGTCTTTGCCCTATGCCCGACTCTCCTGCTTCTCCTGATGCTGCTGCTTCTCCTGATGCTGCTGCTTCTCCTGATGCTGCTGATTCTGGCAACGAAAACGCTGTTGGCGCCGCGCAAATGCAAGGATTTGGTCCCCAACGGCAACGGGATATTTACCTGGCCGGTGTGGCGGGAAGTGCGCCGGTCGTTCCCACAGATTTTGGGGTGCTGGCCGAGCAGGCCCGGCGCCACATGAGCGCGGAGGCATGGGCCTACATTGCCGGGGGGGCGGGACGCGGCCAAACCATGGCCAACAACGAGGCGGCCTTTGCCCGCCGGCAGATTTTGCCCCGCATGTTGCGCGATTTGGGCCAACGCAACGGGTCAGTCACGGTGCTGGGCCAGCGCTGGGCGTCGCCTTTTTTTGCCTGCCCGATTGGGGTGCTGGAAATGGTGCATCCGGATGGCGACCGTGTCGTGGCCCGCGCTGCTGCTGCCTGCGGTGTTCCGCTGATCCTGTCCAACCAGGCCTCTGCACCCATGGAGGCCGTTTCGGCTGCTTCAAGCGCGGCTAAACCCGATGCGCTGCGCTGGTTTCAGCTGTATTGGAGCAAATCAAACGAGCTGGTAGAAAGCTTTGTGCAACGCGCAGAAGCGTGTGGTTGCCAGGCCATAGTGGTCACGCTGGACACCACGCTGCTCGGTTGGCGAACGGCCGATTTGAACCTGGCCTGGCTTCCTTTTCTCCGGGGAATGGGGATCGCGCAATACACAAGTGATCCGGTGTTTCAAAAGCTCTTGGCCCGGAACGCCTTTGCCGACGAAAACCCAGCTCCGCGTAACATCAATGCCAGCAGCATCGCGGTGCTCCTGGCACAACTGCGCCGGCACCCTGGCTCGTGGTGGGCAAACTTGCGCAGCGGCGAGGCCACCAAGGCGGTGCAGTTGTTCACACGCATTTACTCGCGCCCGACGCTGGAATGGAGCGACTTGCGTTTTTTGCGCGAGCGGACCCGCCTGCCGATTCTGCTCAAAGGCATTCAACACCCGGACGATGCCCGCAAGGCGCTGGACCACGGGGTGCAAGGCCTTGTTGTGTCCAACCACGGTGGCCGGCAAGTAGATGGGGCAATCGCGGCGCTGGATGCCTTGCCTGGTGTGCTGGAGGCCGTGCGGGGAAATGCTCCCGTTCTCTTAGACAGCGGATTGCGAAGCGGCGCGGATGCGTTTAAAGCGTTGGCCCTCGGCGCCGATGCCGTGGGCATTGGTCGCCCCTTTGCTTATGCGCTGGCGCTGGCTGGCCAAGCTGGCGTGGAGGCGCTTTTCCAAAATTTTCAAGCGGAGTTTGACCTGACCATGGGCTTAAGCGGATGCCGAAACAGGGAAGAGATTTTGCCGCAGATGCTGGCAGAAATGTTGGCAGACATGTAGACGGAATGACCCTGGAAGTGCACGGTGTTAAGTTTCATGCAGGAGCAAGTTTATGGCTTTGGGGGAGGTGTCTGTCAGACTGGATTCCCTTAATTTTATTCACGTGGATAATTATTTACAAGCTGCGGCATCAGGCAGCCTGATCCGCCGTGCTTTTGCAGGCATTGTCTCAGCGATGGTGCTTGGATTGATCGGTTGTGGTTCCAATTCCGGTTCTGCTTTAGACGGGGGTTCTTTGACGGCAAACGCTGTGTCCCCCATCCCGGCTGCGCAGGCGGCGGCAGCCCTTCCCCCGGGAAACGATGCGCGAAAAGAACCTGGATTTTCGGAGTATTGGTACCAGGGCAAGGCCGAAATGAATGTTTTTGACCTGGAACAGGCGCGCTACGGCGAAATCCGATCCGGGCAGGCCGTTTTGATCTTTGTCACCGAGGAGTACAGCCGAAAAAAGCTGGTAAAATTGGACGATCCTGGCAAAGCCGGTGATGATGCTGTGCCCGTGCTCAAACTCAATTTCACCCGCGATTTCCCTACCGGAATTTATACGTACAAAACCATGCAGAGCGTGTTTAGTCCAGTGGACAGGAGCCGTGATCCTCGGGCGCTGAAATCAACCACGTCGGTGCAGGAATGGTGCGGCCATGTGTTCATGGATCTGCACCGCAGCGGGGCGGGGTACGAGGCGGAGGTGCACTCTTATTTTGAGGGGGAATCAACGCAGGAAACGGCGCTCGGCGACGTGTTTCTGGAAGACGAAGTCTGGGCGTTGATTCGATTGGATCCTAATGCCTTGCCCACCGGCTCCTTCCAGGCAATTCCTGGAAGCCTGGACATTCGCCTGCGGCATTTGCCCATGCAAGCTACCCCCGCTGAAGCCAGCCTTTCGCGCGGCGAAAACGGCAATATGGTTTACGAGATCCGCTATCCGGAGCGGGACAGAGTTTTGCGGGTTTTCTTTGAGCAAGAATTTCCAAGAGCGGTAACCGGTTGGGAGGAAACGGTAAAAAGTTGGGGTAAAACCCTGACTACCAAGGCGGTGCGCCGCCAGCAGATTATGGACGACTACTGGAGCCACAACGCCGTGAGCGATGAGCCCATGCGCAGAGAGCTGGGGCTTTGAGGGCTGGGGCTTTGAGGGCTGGGTGCTGAGTAAGGGGTGCTGAGTAAAGGATGCGCTTGCTATTGCTCGTTTCTTTATTTTGCGGAGGCAATGAAAACAGCACGGATTGGCATTTTGACGGTCTCTGACCGGGCCGCAGCTGGAGTTTACGAAGATTTGTCCGGCAAAGCCATCGTGGAAACGCTCTCGGCTTTTCTGACCAGCCCTTGGGAAGCGGTTTACCGCCTTGTGCCCGACGAGACCGAACAAATCGTGCAGGCGTTGTTGACGCTGACCGATGCGGAAGGCTGCGACCTGGTGCTCACCACTGGTGGAACAGGCCCTGCTCCCCGCGACATTACTCCGGAGGCCACCGAGCAAGTCTGTGAAAAAATGCTCCCCGGTTTTGGCGAACAAATGCGCAGGGCAAGTTTAACGTTCGTTCCAACGGCCATTCTGTCGCGTCAAACTGCAGGCATCCGCAACCGTTCGCTTATCATAAACCTTCCGGGCAAACCCAAAGCCATCCGGGAATGCCTGGACGCTGTTTTTGCGGCTGTGCCCTACTGCCTGGACCTGATTGAAGCCGCTCGGTTGGAAACAAATCCAGACCATATCCTGGCCTTCCGGCCCGGTTCCTGATTCCCTCAACGATGGCCGAACTGTTAAGAAGCTGGCAAGATGTGGCCCATATTTTGGGAGCTGAACTGGATTACGCGGACAACCGCGACCACCAAACCCGGGAGGAAGCCATTACCATGCGCGTGCGCCATCGGCACTGGACCATTGAATTTGAAAGCCGGACCAACAGCAAAGGCAAGGAACAAACGGATGCATACACCCGAATTTCCTGTAGCCTTCCCGGGGCAAATGTATTTAGTTTCAATATTTTTGAAGGGCGTTTGAAACACCGCCTGTTTAAAATAATGGGACTGCAGGATATCATAATCGGCGATGCGGCGTTAGACCGCCGTTTCATCATCCAGGCCGACGAAGAAGCACACCTGAAACGCTTTTTGCTCAATCCTATGGTTCGGGCAGGTCTTGCGTCCCCTTATGTACAACAACTGAGGCTGGGGCAAAATCAGCACCCGGGGCATAGCCAGAACTTAGGACAAAGCCAGAGCCCAGGATTGGGTTCAGAACAGGGACAGGGACCAGGCCAAAATCAGGAGAGTAGTGCACAACATGGGCCTTTGACGCACCAATTGTATGGCCGAACGGAGCGGCGCATGCACGCGAAGGCAGAAATCCTGGCCCATTTCCAGCTTTTTGCAGCGGCGCTGGATGGCCTTTACGGGCTGGAGCTCATTCCCGAAGCATTGCCAGCCAACGGACCTAAAACATAAAAAATATTATGATTTATAAATCTAAACACAAATCATATTTTTTGTTGCTATTTATTTTGATTGGCTTCCAACAACCAAACGCAAAAGCCCAGCAAACCCAAAATGCCCCGGTTCCGGATGCTGAAGAGCTCAAGTTGTTGACGTTCATGCGGGAAAACAGCGACCGGGTTTCGCTCGTGCTTGTCCGGAATGGCGAAGTTGTTGCCGACCAGCAGCCTAAACAGGTCATTCCGCTGGCCAGCACCGTCAAGTTTGCGCTGGCCCTGGATGTAGCCAGAATGGGTGCTGAAGGCCTGTGGAATTTAACCGAACAGGTGCCGCTGGAGCAATTGGAGCGTTTCCACCTTCCGGGTACCGATGGTGGAGCCCACACTGCCTGGATAGAATCACTTCCCGAGGGGTCACAGACCCCGAGCGCAAGCTTGTTGCAGGTGGCTCAGGGCATGACCATGTACAGCTCTAACGCCAATACGGAGTACATCATCAGGCGTTTAGGAAGGAATCGGATAGAAACACTTGCTGAACGCCATGGCATTGAACCGCACACGACCGTGTATCCCCTGGTAGGTGCGCTTTGGATTCCCAACAGTTTGCCTGGGCCAGTAAAGGACTTCCCCTCCCAACTTCGCACTCTTACTGATATGGAGTACCGAAACCTGGCTTGGGCCTGGTCGGATTCCATGGCTGCGGACGCAAGTGGTTCCCTGCGCGAGCGCTTCCGATTGGTAGGCTTGGCTGCGCAGCGGGTGCTTTCAGACCGATTGCCAGCTTCTACCGCAACCGCTTATGCGGCTTTAGCCGCTAAGGTAAACCGCCGCAAAGATTTGGTCGAAAAGGAGCAAGTGACCGTGGCCAAATTATTGGAATCCATGATGGAATCGCCTGGGAATCAGCAAAACTTCAAGCATGCCGGGATGAAAGGAGGATCAACCGGCTTCCTGTTGACCAAGTGCTTGTACACTACCGACCACGATGGCCTGCAGATCGAGTTGGTTTATTTCTTGCGTGACCTTCAACCACTGGAAGCGGCAGGCCTTCGCGCGGGCATGAATGCTTTTGAGTTAGCTGTGGTGACCGATGAAAACACGCGCAAGAGCCTTGCTGCGCTCTTCATGCCAGACGGCGATTGATTGGCCCTGCCTGCATTCCGGCATATTATTTTCATTGCATGGAAGCACATTTAGATGCATACCTGGCGGGTGCTCAACGCAGTACCCACAGCATTTAAATTTCTGTTTTACAGGCGAAACCAGCGCGAAGGAACTCGCGTAATAGCTTGTATTGTTTGACATTACGAAATAAGATTAAATTAATCCACCATCTGTCGTCCGCCCTGTTGCCTGGCCTGATGCCTGCCACCAGGGAAACGCCGGATCACGAAAGTCGCTTGTTATGAAAAAGCTCATGTTGGTTACCGTTGCTGCCATTTTCCTGGGTTTAACTGCCTGCTCTATTTCCACTCCTGCCATTGATACCAATGTTGCCGGAGATGTTGCCGGTCTGTACCGCGGCATGTTAGTAACCGATGATGGAGAAGTGTTTCTGGACGAAGAGATTGAAATGCACCGCGTCAGCGATGATCGCGTTGGCATCGAAAGCACGGTTCCTGTGGACAACCAGACAGCAGGTCGGTTCTCTACTTTTGAAATGCAACTCATGCGAAGCGGGGCGGTGATTCACCACCAGCTTGGCAGCGAAGCAAACGGCACCTTTGTGCTGGATGCAGCAGTTACCCCGGATGAACTGCGGATAGAACTCCCCAACGGACTTAAGTTCAGCGGCATCCGAATCAAGAATTACTTTGAATAGCCCCAAAACGGAAATGCCGTTTATCAAACGACAAACCCCGCTGATGGCGGGGTTTGTCGTTTGAACCTCCAGCAGCCCATTCACCATCAAGCTTGTTTTTGCTCCATTCGCCGGGTCATGCGCTGCCGCCACTGAACGACAGCGGGCAAGGCGGGAATGGAATAAGACAGGGAACCTTGCAATAACCCCAGGCAGGCCTGGTTCCAATCCACCTCCTGATGGCCTTCCAGTTTTTGAGCAGAAGCGCTGGCCACAGCCCCATCGATTCCCCCGAGCAAGGCCAGTTTGACCGGGTGATGAAACGATCGCTCATGGCCTGCGAGTTGAGACCACCATGATGTGCCCCGCAATGCCAAACGCAAAAGGGTCAGGCTGCAACGGCCGGTTCCGGCTTCCATGGTCAGGTTCCAGGACTGAACCAGACCCCGCAACTCGGTTTGGGTGCGCTCCTGCTCATGCCCCCGATCCAGGCAGCATAGGGCTAAATAGATGAGTCCGTACTCATAATCTGCAAGCGCGCCGATGCTCTGGAGAAAACGAAGACCAGGCACCGCCAGCAGTTCCTTCCAGCGCTCCGGTAATTCCGGCTCCAGGGCCCGGAGCAACTCCGCCTGAAAGGCCATTTCGTCTGCCTGCAAATCGTTCAGCCCCCCTTCGCGAAGCACATAGGCCTGTGCGGCTTCCTGCACCTCAAGCAAGCCGCCTGCGAGGTCTGCGGCGGTGTCCCGGGGACGAATGTAGTTGTTGACGTAATTCACCGTATCTCGGTAGAGCTCGGCGCAATGATCCGGGAGCATGTCCCGGTATGGGGTCGAATGACCGCGACGCTGGGCAGCAGCGAAACCCGGGCCAGGCCTGCGGGTAACGATCGTGATCAGGGCAATGGGTCTTTCGTTTATTGATCTTCGCATCCTTCGGACTTGTTTTTAAGTGGCCTCCGGCGTGCGCCAAAAAAACCAGCTGCGCGGCATGCTGGTGACTTTCTGGTTTCCACCCGGAGTGGATAAATAATTCTTAGCGACAGAATATCAAACCTATTCCTTGAACGGGCCTGGAAGTAGGAAATGGAACATCAAGGTTGAAGCTGAACCTGAAATGAGGACCTTGGAAAAATGCGTCGCGCGATGAAAAGCCTTAAAACGACGCATTGCCCCATTCCTGCGTAATTTTCCAACCAGCATGATCCGGAACCACGAAACCCATTTGGCCCTGCTTACCGGCATTCTGTTGGCGGCAATTTTATGGCCAGTCAAGACCATGGTAGCGCAGGGCACCGCTGCTTACCTCGATGAGCGCGGGCAATTTCGGGTCTGGGAAAAAGGCCGTGAATTTACGGCTGAACTGATTGGTGTAAACGACTGGAAAGCAGCGCCCGATTACCTGGTTTACCTGGACAATGCCGGTGAATTGCAGGTGTTCCAGAACGGCAAAAACCGCGGTTTGGGTGTTATCCGACCGGAATTCTACCTGGCCATGGAAGCGTTTTTAGTGTACCAGGTGCGCGATCAGGTCAGTATTTACCACAAGGAAACCAAGCACAGGCTTGGCTTCCTGAACAGCCGCCAACTGGCCATTGGCGACAGCATTGTGGGCTTTCACGACCAGACCGGCGCACTCTACTGTTTTTTCCGCGGGCGGTTTGAACGCCTGGAATTGTTTGAAGCCGACAGCCTCAAAGCCGGGGACAACGTACTCTGTTACCTGGACCAAAACCGCCGTCTGCGCGGGTTCTGGAATGGCCGCACCGGCACCCTGGACGAGCAGCCGCCGCAAAAAGTGGTCTGTGGAGCGGACCTCATTGCCTGGAGCGACCCTTTTGGCAGGCTCAAGATTTTTTACCGGGGAAAAGTAACCGAGCCCGAGCAAGGGTATCTGCCGCAGCAACTGTATGCAGGCCGAGGCCTTGTGGCCTGGACCGATGACCGCGGGGAGTCGTTTGTGTGGTCCGAAGGAAAAACAACCCGCATCTTGCAGGAACCACCCGTGCAATTTGGCGTCGCCGATCACTTGTGTTGGTTCAGCGACCGAAACGGGTTCTTCCGGGTGTTTTACGAAGGGCAGATTTACACATTGGAATCGTTCGATCCTAAACAGATCATAGCTTATGGTCGCGTGCTGGTCTATACCGAACTGGACGGCCGAGTTAAGGCGTTCTACAAAGGAGAGGCCATGAGCATCAGCGACAACATTGCGCAGAGCGTTGAACTGACCGGCGATTTAATCAGTTGGTCGGAGCGGCCTTTTCACCGGGCATTTTTCAGGCGAGATTGAAAAGCCAGGAATGAACAACCAGGCTCCCGCAGCAACCGCTGTGGCACCAAACCGTGCCCCGCTCCTGGTCAACAGGTTCAGGCGCTTCATGCGTCGCAGTGCTACAACAGCATTGCTCCTTCTGCTGTTGTTTCTTTTGCTCAACGCGCTCTTCCCCTTTCGACCTGCATTGGAATGGTCGCGCGAGGTGCGCGACCGAAACGGCGAATTGCTGTACGCCGGCTTGACCAGCGACCAAAAATGGCGCCTTTACGCGCCCGATACCGCCATCAGCCCGGAATTGGCGGCAGCCATTGTGCACAAAGAAGACCGGTGGTTTTATGCGCATCCGGGCGTGAACCCCTTTGCGGTGGCGCGGGCAATCGTCAACAACGCTGCGCATGGTAGAAGAACGTCCGGGGCTTCGACCATCAACATGCAAGTGGTGCGGCTCCTGGAACCGGCGCCGCGCACGTACGCGCAGAAAGTGCGGGAGATGTTCCGGGCCTGTCAACTGACGCTGCTGTATTCCAAACGGGAGGTGCTGCAATTGTACCTGAACCGGCTGCCTTATGGCGGAAATCTGGAAGGAATTCGAACAGCCTCGTTGTTTTATTTGGACAAAGAGCCCGCTCAATTGAGCCCGGCTGAAGTAGCTGCGCTCTCCGTGGTGCCCAACCGGCCGAGCACCCTGCGGCCGGGCCGCAACAACGAGGAACTCATTCAGGCGCGCAACCACTGGCTGCGCCGCTTCGGGCGCGAAGGTATTTTTTCGGCAGACGAGGTGGCCAGCGGGCTGCAAGAGCCCTTCGAACCCCAGCGCCGCGATGCGCCGAGCCGGGCTCCGCATTTGGTGCGCCGCTTGTTGCGCGAGCAGCCGGATGTGCGCGAAATCCGCGCCAGCATTGACGCAGAACTGCAGAGCCGGGTGGAACGCCTGTTGCAGGACTACGTGCGGCGGTTGCAGCCCTACGGCATCCAAAATGCCTGCGCTATGCTGGTGGACAACGCCAATTGCCAGGTCTTGGCCTATGTTGGATCGGCCGACTTTATGGACCCGCGCGATGGCGGGCAGGTGGACGGTTTGCAAGCGCTGCGCTCGCCCGGCTCGGCACTCAAACCCCTGCTCTACGCGCTGGCCATGGACAGTGGGCTCGTCACCCCCAAGACAGTGCTGCTGGATGTGCCCACCGATTTTCAGGGTTACCGGCCTTCGAACTTTGACCGCACGTTTTCCGGTCCGGTCACGGCCGAGTTTGCGCTGGGCCAATCGCTGAACCTGCCTGCGGTGCGTTTGCTGGACCGCTACGGCGTAGAGAACTTTCGCCGCAAACTGGGCGAAATGGGTTGTCGCTCCATGCAGGCGCAAAAAGGCCAGCTGGGCTTGTCCATGGTGTTGGGCGGTTGCGGCATCCGGCCCGCAGAAATGGCCATGCTCTACGCGGGCATTGCCAACCGCGGCTGGTGCAGACCGCTGCAGTATTCGCTCTCCGATGTTGATTTATCCCGGGCGAAGGGCACCACTGTTCTTGGCGACAGTTTTCCGTTGGTTTCGGAAGGCTCGGCCTGGGCCATCGGCGACATGCTCACGCAATTGCAACGTCCGGATTTGCCGCAAGGCATGGACCGCACCGAAGGGCTGCCGCTCATCGCCTGGAAGACCGGTACCAGCTACGGACGTCGCGATGCTTGGAGCGTGGGCTTCAACACGCGCTACACGCTGGTGGTTTGGTCGGGCAATTTTTCCGGACAGGGCGTTCCCGAGTTAACCGGGGCCGGCGTGGCGGCGCCGCTGCTGTTTGATCTTTTTTTGGCCCTGGACCGCCAGTCGGGGAAGACCTGGTTTGCGATGCCCGAGCGCCTTCGTTTTCGCTACGTGTGCACCCAAAGCGGGCTCCCCCCCGCCCCCGGCTGCCGCGAGCAGGTCATGGATTATTTCCTGCCTTTGGTGAGCGCGGCAGCGCCTTGTACGCATTTGCGCGAAGTCCGGGTTTCTGCTGATCGTAAGATATCCTATTGTATGGAATGCCTCCCCCCCAGCGGTTACGCGTTGGATACGCTGGCGAATCCCGAGCCGGAATTGTTGGCGTGGTACCGGGAGCAGGGTCTGCCCACACCGGCCCTTCCCCCGCATAACCCGGCTTGCCGGGCCGTGCTGGCCGGCGATGCGCCGCGAATTGTTTCTCCTGCCGAGGCGCTGACCTACATCCGCTACCCCGGGGCTGGTCAGGTGGAGTTGTCCTGTCAGGTTGCCGATGAGGTGCGCGAGGTGTTTTGGTACATCAATGACCGCTTTTACGCCCGTTGCGATCCGCAAACGCCGCAGTTTTTTGATCCGCAACCGGGAAAACACAAGATTTCTTGTGCTGATGATAAGGGGCGGTCCAGCCATGTCTGGATTGTGGCGGAGGGTTTGCCTTAAGATGCAGATAAAGGGCATAGAGGCAGGGTATTGGCTTCGGTCATGAGAGGGTTTGCCAACGGGGGTTGGGCTTCAGGCGATGCTTGGGGCATGACGCAAATCGTTTGGTCACCAGTAGATTGGTAACCGGCAGAGCGGTTCCCTCAGCTGCGCGCCGCGCAGTTCGTAGTCTCTTGCTGCGTTTCGGAGCCGGGGTTTCGGCGTATTTTTGTTGTGCTGTCTGGCTGTTTTTCAACGCTGTGGCCTGGCTGCATAGTCGCGCTGTTGCCTGTAAAACCTGATCCCTTCCCCATGTCAATAACTGCTGAAGCCGTTCTCAAAGCCCTGAGTTTTGTGGATGATCCCGACCTGAAAAAGGACATTGTTACGCTGGGTATGGTCAAGAACTTGTCTGTGGAAGGCAAACGCGTGTCGTTTACCGTAGAATTGACTACGCCGGCCTGCCCGATGAAGGAGCATATCCGCAAGGCCTGCGAGACGGCGGTTCGCCACATGGTGGACAAGACGGCGGACATCCACATTGACATGACCGCCAGAGTCAGTTCGGCCCGCGATGGCTCTCCGGTGCTGCCGGGGGTGCGCAACATCATAGCGGTGGCGTCGGGCAAAGGCGGTGTGGGCAAGAGCACCATTGCGGTGAACCTGGCGCTGGCACTGGCGCGAAGCGGCGCCCGGGTGGGACTGATAGACGCCGATATATATGGGCCTTCCATTCCGCTGATGCTGGACCTGGAGGGAGCTGCGCCACAGGTGCTGGAAGAAAACGGCAAGCCGGTGATGATCCCGGTTGAAAAAGACGGTTTGAAGGTGCTCAGCATTGGGTTTATGGTGGATACCTCACAAGCGGTGGTCTGGCGGGGTCCCATGGCTTCCTCTGCGCTGCGCCAGTTTGTGCAGGACTGCCGCTGGGGCGAATTGGACTACCTGGTGCTGGACATGCCTCCCGGCACCGGCGATATTCACCTGACGTTGGTACAGACGGTTCCGGTTACCGGGGTTGTGATGGTGACGACGCCGCAAGAGGTGGCGCTGGCCGATGCGCGCAAGGGGGTGGCCATGTTCCGCATGCCCAACATCAATGTACCGGTCTTGGGGGTTGTGGAGAACATGTCGTATTTCACGCCGGCCGAATTGCCCAACAACCGCTACTACCTCTTTGGCCAGGGCGGTGGCCGCCGTTTGGCGGATGCGCTGGGCATTCCGCTGTTGGCCGAGATTCCCCTGGTGCAATCCATCCGGGAGGGCGGTGATTCCGGCAGGCCTGCGGTGTTGAATGACGATGACCCCATTTCGCGGTTGGCGTTTGAACATATGGCCTTTGAAGTGGCCCGTCAGGTGAGTTTGCGCAATGCCAACATGGCACCCAGCCAGCCAGTGGAAGTTCGGGTATAGGCACCCAGGCTTGATTTTGGCAGAATAGGCCAAGGAGCATGCCATGGGGTATGCCAAGGAGCAGGCTAAGGAGCCATGCTAAGGAGCCATGCAACAGAATGGGCGATAGAAAAGGCGGGAGAATCGCTATTTTTGCACCCATATGGCCGTTCTGGTGAATGAAGATTTGTACGCACGGGTGGAGTCCTCCCTAGACAGCATCCGCCCCTACCTGCGCAAGGACGGGGGGGATATTGAGTTGGTGGAGATTACCCCGGAGCTGGAAGTGCGGGTGCGCCTGGTTGGCGCCTGCGAAACTTGCCCCATGAGCTTCATGACCATGAAGGCTGGTGTGGAGGAAAACTTGCGTGCAGCCATCCCGGAAATTACTGGTATTCAAGCAGTTACGCTCTAATTGGGCATGACAGGTTTCAAGCTTTTCTCTCGCATTCCAAGACCCGCTTTTGCATGACGAGCCAACGGCTTTTCGACCTGATTCTGGAGCGGCGCTCCTACCTCTGCGTGGGCCTGGACAGCGACCCTGCGCTGATTCCCAACCATTTGCTGGCGGAACCGGACCCTGTATTCGCCTTCAACAAAGCCATCATTGAAGCGACGCGTGAGTACTGCGTGGCTTACAAACCCAACCTGGCCTTTTATGAAAGCCAGGGGGCATCAGGATGGGAAAGCTTACGTAAAACAATAGAATTTATTAGGGAAGGGGGCAATTCGCAGCCTGGCAACACATCGGCTGCGCAACCAAATGAGCCAAGCCATTTCATCCTTGCAGACGCCAAACGCGGGGATATCGGCAATACCGCGCAACAGTACGCGCGCGCATTTTTTGACCAGCTGGGCGTGGACGGCATCACCATAGCCCCTTATATGGGCGCAGATTCGGTGACACCCTTCCTGGGCTACCCGGATAAATGGGCAGTGTTGCTGGTGTTGACCTCTAACCCTGGAAGTGCTGATTTTCAAATGCTTTCGGTCGAAGGGGAATTGCTGCACGAGCGGGTTTTGCGCCTGGCGCAGACCTGGCCGGGAGCCGAACGGCTGATGTTCGTCATTGGAGCTACGCATCCCGAGCGCTTTGCGCGAGTGCGTTCTTTAGCGCCTGAGGCCTTTTTCCTGGTGCCTGGAGTGGGTGCCCAGGGTGGGGATTTGGCGGCGCTGAGCCGGGCGGGAATGAACAGCCAGTGCGGATTGCTGGTGAATTCATCACGCGGCATCCTGTATGCTTCATCCGGGACCGATTTTGCAGCGGCCGCTGGCGAAGCAGCACGCGAGGTGCAACGTCAAATGGACGCTTTGTTGCGGGAATGCATTGGGCGTTAAGCGGAAGAACTGCCCAAATTGTGCACAATTGCCTCTTGCGTCCTGTGCATGACCGGACTATCTTGTTTGCTCGAAATGCTTGACCGCTTTTTGAGGAAGCTTTCGAAGCAAGCCCTGTTTTGACGATAACCTGACCATGAACCTATCCATTCGGTCTTTAGTAGAATCCCGGGTATTCGGGGTTTGCGCTTATTTGGGAGAGAAAATGGGCATTGCGGGACGCAG
>WGOA01000050.1 GCA_016124275.1 Bacteroidota bacterium | reverse complement strand
GTTCCGCAATGATGGCGGCCGTTTCACCGACGTGACGGTGCAGGCCGGGGTCGTGAACAGCGCCTTCGGGTTGAGCGTATCCGTGCACGATTACAACGGCGACGGCCTTCCGGACTTGTTTGTTGCCAACGATTACATCGAACCCGATTTCCTGTACATCAACAACGGTAACGGCACCTTCAGCGATCGGTACAACGCTTATTTTGACCTGATCAGTCAAAACAGCATGGGCTCAGACGCGGCCGACCTGGACGACGATGGCGACCTCGATCTGGTGGTGCTGGACATGCTCCCCCAAACCCATGAGCGCCAGAAATTGCTGATGAGTACCATGACCTTGGACCGCTACCAGACGCTGTTCAAGTACGGATACGGCCGCCAGCAAATGCGCAACGTGTTGCAGTGGAATCAAAGCAACCAAGGTTTTGTGGAAGGGGCGCAACAGGCTGGCATTCACGCCACCGATTGGAGTTGGGCGGTGCTGGCTGCCGATTACGACAACGACGGCCGCAAAGACCTGTTCATCACCAACGGCTATCGCCGCGAGGTCACCGACCTGGACTTCCTCCGCTACAAAAACGACAGCCTGCGCCAAAACATGCCCATCTCGCGGTTGCATGAAGTTTTGGATCGCATCCCGTCCACGCGGCTCAACAATTTCCTGTTCCTGCAACAAAGCGACGGCGCCTTCCGGGATGCCTCCGGTGCCTTGGCAAAGAGCAAACCGTCTTTCTCCAACGGAGCCGTGTACGCCGACCTCAACGGTGATGGCCTGTTGGACCTGATCGTCAATAACCTGGAAGACCAGGCCACCGTGTACCAAAACAACGGCCGCAGCGACCAGCACTGGCTTCGGATTCAACTCAAGGGAACGGCAAAAAACACGCAAGCCGTTGGTGCCCGGGTTCGGGTTCGCGCCAACGACCACTGGTACTATGTAACCCAGCAGCCAGTTCGCGGCTATTTCAGTTCAGTCGATCCGGTGTTGCACGTGGGCCTGGGCAGTGCAGCAACGGTGCAGGAAGTTCTGGTGGAATGGCCGGACGGAACCTGGAGCGGCGGTTGGTCCGGTGCCGCAGACCGCACCTTGACCATTGCCTACGGCGAAAACAGCATCGCTGCGCCGCAGCAGGAGCAACCCAAACCGCTGTTTGCCGCCAGCAACGCCATTCGATTTAAACACACTGAAGACATATTTGAAGATTTCCGAAGAGAATTTTTATTGCCGCGCCGGCTCAGCCGCGAAGGCCCGCACATGGCCAGTGCCGATTTTAACGGAGACGGCCTGGAAGATGTGTTTGTGGGTGGCGCATCGGGGCAAGCCGGTGCTGTCTTCTTCCAGGAATCGGGCGGCACATTCCGGCGGGAAACTTCGCCCGATCTGCAAAAAGATGCCGCTTGCGAAGATGTCCGGCCTGCAGTGCTGGACGCCAACGGCGACGGTTACCCGGACCTCTATGTCGGTTCAGGCGGGTATGCAGCCGCAAACGGCGATCCGGTTTACCAGGACAGGCTTTACCTGAACGATGGCAAAGGAGGCTTGCGCAAAGCCGAAGGAGCCCTTCCACCAATGCGGCAACCCACGGGCGCAGTCGCTGCGTTTGATTGGGACGGCGATGGCGATACGGATTTGTTTGTCGGGGGAAGGGCCGTGCCGGGACGCTACCCCGAAGCACCGCGCTCCTGGCTGCTGGTCAATGAGCGAGGCACCTTTAAAGACGCTACGGAAAAACTGGCGCCCGACCTGCAGGCCCCCGGCATGGTCACCGACGCTGTCTGGATTCCGGCTTCGGCCAATAGCCCGGCAAGGTTGGTCATTTGCGGTGAATGGATGCCCATCCAGGTTTTTGCGGCACAGGAAGGCCGCTTGCAGGCGCAGGTTATCCCCGGTCTTGCCCAAAGTCGCGGATGGTGGAACCGCTTGGTTTTAACCGATCTGAATGGCGACGGCGCAGCGGATATCCTGGCCGGCAACCTCGGGCTCAATTCCCGTTTCCGGGCCAGCCCGGAGAGCCCGCTGATCATGATGGCGCGCGATTATGACGCCAACGGGCAGATGGATCCGGTGTTTTTTCAGACTTGGGACGGTGTGCTCAGGCCGGTTCCGGGTTTTGACCTGATCAGCAACCAATTGCCATACCTCCGCAAACGGTTCAGCCGCTACAGCGCCTATGCCAGGGCCAGCGCTGACGAAATTTTCCCGGCGTCAGAGCAGCAGGGAGCGTTGCGGCTGCAGGCGCAGGTGCTCGAGTCCTGGTGCTTGCTGAGCGACGGAAAGTCGGGATTTCAAGCAGTCCCCCTTCCCCCGAAAGCACAGGCTTTCCCGCTCCAGGATGCCTTGCATGCTGATTGGAACGGCGACGGCACAATGGACCTGTTGGTGGCCGGAAACTTTGACCACCTGGACATTGAATCGGGCCCTATTCGCGGGGGAAAGGGACTCCTGCTCGCCGGAGACGGTCGCGGTGGATTTCAGGCCCTGGAAACCACGAGCCTGGGGTTGCGCGCTTCCGGCGACGTCCGCAGTCTTGCATCGATTGCTTTATCCACAACAGGCAAGGTTTTAATTGTCGTCGGCGTCAACGATGGTGAAACGCTTAGTTTTACCGCGAATGAATCCAAATCTCCGCTTCCTTAAACTGAACGCGCTTGCAGGGCTCTACCTCAAGCGCGTGCTAAACAGGCATACCTTCTTGCGATCGAAGGGCACGTATCGATTGAACGGCGTTTTTTTTGCCTCCCTGCTGCTGCTTTCGGGCGCAGGACAGGCGCAGGAGACCGTCCGGGTCATGTTTCACAATCTGCTGAATTTTCCCGATCCGGTGCCTGCGGGCAGGGCCGACACTTTTGCTGTGATCGCCGATTACGTCCAGGCAGACCTGCTGCTGGTTTGCGAGCTTAAAACGGCGGCTGGTGCAGACGCTTTGCTGAACCGCGGGCTCAATGTGGCCGGCACAAGCGATTGGCGCAAAGCGGCCTTTGTACCCGATGGCTCGGCAGGCGGTTTGTTGCAAAACCTGGTTTTTTACCGCCAGGACAAGTTGGCGTTGTACCGCCAATCCAGGATCAAGACCCATATCCGGGACATCAGCCATTACGTCTTTTTCATGCGCGATCCCTACCTGGCTGGTCACCTGGATACTACCTGGCTGGATGTTTATGTGGCCCACCTCAAAGCGGGCAATACGCCCTCCGACGCGGCTGACCGGAGCCGGATGGTTGACTCGCTGCGCACCTACCTGGATCAACAGCCACCTGGTCGCAACATTATTTTTGGCGGAGATTTTAACGTGTACAGCAGCACCGAAGCAGCCTACCAAAAATTGATCGATCCCTACGCACCCATTTGGCTGCGCGACCCCATCAACCGACCAGGCAATTGGAGCAGCAACCCGGGCATGGCCGATGTACACACGCAAAGCACGCGCACCAGTCTCATTTTCGATGACGGTTCTGGGGGTGGCATAGATGACCGGTTTGATTTCTTGCTGCTCTCCTCGCCCATGATTTTTGGAAGCGGTCGTTTTGGCTACTCGGTTGGCTCTTACAAAGCACTGGGCAATACCGGCAGTTGCCTGAACCAAAGCATCCTGACCTGCGAGCCCAACCCGGTGCCGCGCCGTGTGCGAAACGCGCTTTTCTACATGAGCGATCACCTCCCGGTTTTTCTGGACCTGGACGTTACCTACCCGCTCTATAATGGTTTGGAAAATGCGGTTACAAACGGCGGCAACGCTCCGCGATTGTGGTGGGATGGCACACAACTTTGGATTGCCCCTGACCAGGACTTTTTTGGTTCGCTTGAGATTTACGGTTTGGATGGTCGCCTGCTCGGTTCAACCGCTTCGCTGACGTTGACTGCAGGAAGCCGGTCTGCAATTTCAATCACTAACGCCCCGAGAGGACTGGTACTCGTTCGCGGAACAGCCCAACAGGGTCTGCCATGGTCCCAGACTGTTTCCTTACTGCCGGGTTTACCTTGAGCCGCACGACCGCACAAAAACATACCATGAGAAATGTTGCTTTTTTAGTGATGGCCGGTTTGTCCTGGTCTGTTGCGGCCCAAGACACCTTTTCTATTGTGGCTGTTGACCCGGATACCCGACAGGTCGGGAGTGCGGGCGCAACCTGCCTTGACAGTGTTTTGGAAGGCACCAGCGCTGTCATTATTTCATCCATCAAGCCCGGTGTAGGAGCCATCCATACGCAAAGCTATTGGAACCCTGTAAACCAGGCGAATGCCAATGCCCGCATGGATGCCGGCGACAGCCCGGAAGAAATCATGGATTGGCTGGAAGCCAACGATGCGGAAGGCAATCCCGCCATTCGCCAATACGGGGCGGCTGATTTGGATCCGGCCAATAACCCACGGGTTTCGGCCTTCACGGGCGATGATTGCTTTGACTACAAAGGCCACGAATTAGGGCCTAACTATGCCGTTCAGGGCAACATTTTATCGGGTCGCGCTATTCTGGATTCCATGTCTTTCCGATTCTTCTTTGAGGTCAGTGACCTGGCCGGAAAGTTGATGGCCTCCATGCAGGGTGCAAAAAAAATTGGGGCAGATACGCGCTGCTTTGCCGCAGGGGTTTCTTCCCGCTCTGCTTTTCTCCGCGTGGCCAATCCGGATGATTCCACGGAACTCTACCTGGATTTGGTGGTCGGTTCTACGCCGCCCGGTGTTGATCCCATTGATGTATTGCAAGAAAAATTCGATGCCTGGCGGGCTTTGAATCCTTACATCCCGCCAACCAGCGGGTTGTTCAACCCGGCTGCTTCGCCGGCTGTGTTAGTGGTTTCGCCCAACCCTGCCGGACCCCAGTCCCGGATCGCGGCGTTGAGTGCCCAACACTTGGCCACAGGACCTTTGACGCTGCAACTGGCCGGGTTAAATGGCCAATTCCTTCTTGAGTTCCCTTGGGATGGCCGGGAGATCTTGCTTGCAGAACTATTGCGTATTGCCGGTTCGGGCGCTGCAACAGAACCAACAGTTTCTGGAAACCAAGGGGCCAACAGCGGGGTTAACGCCCGCTTTTCTGCTGCTGCGCAAGCCGGATTACCCGCCGGCTTTTACGCTGTCCGGGCATTATCAGGCACAACCCTTGTGGCTCAAAACACCTTTATCTATCAACCTTGATATGCCCCTGTGCCTTGCACTACTGAAGCCTCACGATGAACCATGTGCACCCTGCTGATCAGCTATCGTCAACACGCGGAGTTCCCGCTGCTCATTGCGGCCAATCGGGATGAATTCCACGATCGGCCAACGCGCGCAATGCATTGGTGGCCGGATCAACCGCATGTGTTAGGGGGTCGCGATGAGGTTGGCGGAGGAACCTGGTTTGGGATAACCCGCCAGGGCCGCTTTGCGGCATTGACCAACTTCCGGCAGTTTCCATTAAATCCGGATGCTCCGAGTCGGGGTGATCTGGTGCGGGGTTTTTTAGAAGGCAACCAGCATCCCGCCGACTTTCTCCAGGAGTTGCAGCAATCTGCGCCGCTGTTTAATGGCTACAACCTTCTTTTTGGTCATGTCCATGACTTGTGGTACTTCAGCAACCGGTCCAGCCAAAACGGTGCTGTTGAACCGGGGATGCACGGGCTGAGCAATGCCCTGCTCAACGACCCATGGCCAAAAGTCAACGAAGGCCGCAACCGCTTCCAAGGCCTGTTTCAAAATGCCGCTGACCTGGACGCAGAAAGGGTATTAGAGGCTCTGGCCAACAAAACCCAGTTTCCAGATCAACTGCTCCCGGACACGGGCGTTGGGTTAGCGCGGGAGCGCGTCCTAAGTGCTCTGTTCATAGAAAGTCCGGGCTACGGCACACGCGCCTCCTGGTTCCTCAGGGTTCGCAGCGATGGTTGGGTGGATGTCACCGAGCGATCCTACCTTCCAGCTGCTCACCGGGCAGAGGTCTTTGAACTGGCGCCAGCCGCATCAGCACCATTCCCAGCACCCAAAAACCCAGTGCCTTGAACGACGCGCGCGAAAGGCGCTGCCGGGAGGTCCTCCGCAAGCGCCAACCCGATTTGACCGTAGTGCTCGAAGACATTACAGATCCCCATAATATTTCGGCGGTACTCCGCTCCTGCGATGCCGTCGGCGTTGCGGCTATCCACCTGATTGGTACCTACGAACCTTACGGAAAGCACTTGGGCAGCCACAGCTCGGCCAGTGCCTTTCAGTGGGTTAACGTGCACCGATACCCGGACCGCGAAAGTTGCGTCACTGCCGTCAGGCAGCAGGCAACCAGGCTCCTGGCAGCCTGCCCCGAACCCGGCGGCACCTCACTTTATGGGCTTGACCTTACCCAGCCGGTTGCCCTGGTTTTTGGCAGCGAGCAGCACGGGCTGAGTAACGACCTGCGCGAGCGCTGCGATGGGGTGTTTTGCCTCCCACAAATGGGCATGTTGCCGAGCCTCAACATTTCTGTTGCGTGTGCCGTGAGCTTGTACGAGGCCCTCCGGCAGCGTCAACTTGCCGGGTTTTATGAAAATCCGCGCTTGGATGAACAGGCACAGGAAGCGTTGTATCGCCAATGGCAGGGCCGGGAGATTTACCGGAACAGCAAGCATTGACGCCAGGTTGTGCGATGCGCAATGGCCCTTCGCCAGCATCGGAATTGGCTATCTTTGCCCATGGCTATGCATCAGAAGATCCTCATTATCGATTTCGGGTCGCAATACACTCAATTGATTGCCAGGAGGATACGGGAACTCAATGTGTTCAGTCAAATCGTCCCTTGCAACCACATCCCCGATATTGGTCCGGAAATCAAAGGCATTGTGCTCAGCGGCAGCCCCTTCTCTGTCGGATCAGGCAAGCTTCCCGCCTTTGACTTTGAAAAAGTGCGCGCCCGGGCCCCGATGCTTGGCATTTGCTACGGAGCGCAGTTCCTGGCCAGCCATTTCGGGGGAAAGGTATCCAGCACTGAGCAACGGGAGTACGGACGGGCCCGGCTTGGCTTCATCGAGCCTGGATCCGCCCTCTTTGAAGGCTTAGCGGCCGGCAGCCAGGTTTGGATGTCGCACGGCGATACCATCACCGAATTGCCCGCCGTTTTCCACTGCGTAGCCAGCACAACCGACATTCCCGTGGCGGCCTTTGCCAACCAGCCAAACGGACACCCGCCGGTTTTCGGCTTGCAGTTCCACCCGGAGGTCACCCATTCCGACCAGGGCAAACAAGTGCTGGCCAACTTTGTGCTGGGAATTTGCGGGTGTTCCGGCGACTGGACCCCTGCGGTGTTTGTTGAAGAAAGTGTGCGCCTGCTCCAGGATAAAATCGGGGATGGCACCGTCATTCTGGGGCTTTCTGGCGGAGTGGACTCATCCGTGGCGGCCTTGTTGTTGCACAAAGCCATAGGAAACCGGCTGCACGGAATTTTCGTCAACAATGGATTGTTAAGAAAAAACGAATACGAGGAAGTTCTCGATGCCTACACCGGAATGGGGTTGCAAGTCCGTGGAGTGGATGCATCACAGCGTTTTCTCACGGAATTGACCGGTGTGAGCGACCCGGAGACCAAGCGCAAAATCATCGGCAGGGTTTTTGTCGAAGTGTTTCAGGAAATTGCAGCCCAGGAACAGGATGCCCGCTGGCTGGGACAGGGCACCATTTACCCGGATGTCATAGAGTCGGTTTCCATCCACGGCCCAGCCATGACCATTAAATCGCACCATAACGTCGGGGGCTTGCCGGAAAAACTGCATTTGCAGGTGGTGGAACCGCTCCGCGAATTGTTTAAAGACGAGGTTCGCCGCGTCGGTCGGGAGCTTCAACTGGACCCCCGCATTTTGAACCGACACCCCTTCCCCGGCCCTGGACTGGGCATCCGAATCATCGGTGCCGTGAGCGCGGAACGGGTGACCCTGCTGCAGGAAGCTGACCGCATTTTTATAGACAAACTGCGACAGCACGGCTGGTACGACCAGGTTTGGCAGGCTGGAGCCATCCTCACACCCGTCCAATCCGTCGGCGTGATGGGCGATGAGCGCACGTACGAATACGTGGTGGCGTTGCGCGCGGTCAGCTCTACCGACGGTATGACCGCAGATTGGAGCCGGCTTCCGCACGACTTGTTAGCGGAAATTTCCACCGAAATCATCAATCGGGTTAAAGGCATTAACCGGGTTGTTTACGACATCTCCACAAAACCACCAGCCACCATTGAGTGGGAATAACTTAACCTCGATGGTCTTCGCAGCACTGATTGCTTCGGTGCTGTCGATGTCCTGTTCTTCCCTTGGCCCGGCGCAAAGGGACAACGCTACTGTTTTGGAACCTTCGCCGCCTGCAGGTACGGAGACCCTTCCCCCGGAAACCGCCCCCCAGACGGATACGAGGGACCCGAAAACAGACCCTTCAACAGACCCGACCGGCAAGCCTGCTTCAGGCCGCTTTCAAGTGGCCCTGCTGCTGCCATTTACCCTGGACCAGCGCAGTCTGGACCAATTGCGCGACCAAAATCCGCTAAAAAACAATCGCCCGCTGGTCAGCCTTGGCCTTTATGAAGGCGTGCTCATGGCCCTGGACAGCCTAAAAAAGCACCATCCTGGCTTTGATCTTTTTGTTTACGATACCCGAAACAGTGCCGAAGAAGTGCGCCGCATCACCGCAAAGCCGGAGTTTCGGCAGACCGACCTGATCCTCGGGCCGCTTTTTGAATTGGAGCTTCAGGAGGCGACATCGTATGCCCGGCAAGAGGGCATTCCCATTGTATCACCCTTGCGCAAAGCCACAGGCCAGCAGCGACATCCTTCGTTCTTTGCGGTCAATCCAGGTGAGGAGACTTTGTTGCGGCAGCTCGGCACTGAATTAGACCGCAGCGAACGGCGTTCTAAAATTGTGGTGCTCCGCCAGGAAAAAGAAGACGATGCCATACTTAGCAAGGCTTTTCGCTCGGGAATAGACGATTCCATCCGCCGCACGCAGGTATTAGAAGTTATAACCAATTATCGGTTGAGCGGCCTTGAAAATCACTTATCTTCCGTGCAACCCAATGTTTTGATTGTGCCTTCACGCGATGAGGTTTTTGTCAACGCTCTTTGCCGCCGGCTGGCGGGATTGCGGTATACCTATGATTTTCAAGTGTTTGGGCTAGAAGATTGGAGGGATTTCAGTTCCATTACGCCGGACAATTTCGAAAAAATCAACCTTCGTTTTCCCGTTTCCTATTGGCCAGCTATCAAACCCGGTTTTACCAACAACTTTGACGCGGCCTATCGGGACAAGTACCACGCTCCCCCCTCGGAATATGTCTATTTGGGCTACGACCTGATGCTCTATTTTGGGCGTTTGCTCCAAGTAAATGGCCGAAAATGGCCTGATCCGGGCAAACTACCCGCCCGCTACGCCGGTATGAACGATCAATTTCGTTTTTTGGCTATTCCCTCCGGAGCGCCAACAGAAGCTGATCACATGAGCAATAGCGTTGTGCATATCGTCCGGTACCAGGACAACACCTTTGTGGCGTCGCCCTGAAGATCGCTCTCTTCTGTTTGTACCTGTCTGTTTGTACATGTCTGTTCGTGCATGCTGATCTGAAACCGTTTAAACCCGGTTATCGCTCGGGAAAGCCACCGGATTAGCCTATCTTTAAGAAATTTTCTCTCAAAACATTGCATTATCTCGACTCTGATCTATGCTGAACTTTAACCCACCTCTTCAGAAGCTTTTTGTCGCTGTTCTTTTCCTGTCCGGTCTAATTGGGATAACAACACCGCTTCATGCTCAGACATCGTCCAATGTTACTTTTCGCGGGCAATTGGACTACGCCAACGACCTGAATGATATCTGGGGTTGGCGAAACCCGACCGATGGCAAAGAATACGCTTTGGTTGGTCTAACCAACGGTTTTTCTATTGTCGATGTCAGCAACCCAGCCAGCCCTGTTGAGCTGCATTTTGTGCCTGGAGCCAATACCCTCTGGCGCGACGTAAAAACCTGGGGCAACTACGCCTATGTGGTCAATGAAGGGAGCGGTGGTTTATTGGTGGTCAACATGGCCAACCTTCCCGGCAGCATCACCTCGTCTTTTTTGAACCTGGGAATTGGTTATTCTACATCCCACAATATTTTCATCGATGAAAATGGCATCGCTTACCTCTGCGGAAGCAACGGATCATTAGGCACCGTCATGCTTGATGTTGATGCCAACCCGTCAAATCCGCCGGTCGTGGGCAGCTACACGACTCGTTATGTGCATGACCTGTTCGTTCGCGGGGACACCATGTGGACTGCAGAAATCAACAATGGTATTTTTTCCGTGGTTGATGTCACCAACAAAGCAGCCCCGGTGGTCATGGCTACCCAAAGCACCTCGGGCGACTTCACCCACAACTTGTGGCTTACGGATGATGGCAATTTCCTCTATACCACCGATGAAATCAGCGGGGGAAATGTGGACGGATACGATGTCAGCGATTTGACCGACATCCAGGAACTGGATCGTTTCCGCCCAGGAACCGGAACCACATCCATACCCCACAATACGTTTGTCAAAGACAACTTCCTGGTCACCGCCTGGTACCGGGACGGCATGCGCATCACCGATGCCACACAACCGGATAACCTCATCGAGGTGGGCTGGTACGACACTTCACCGCTTTCCGGAAACGGCTTTAACGGAGCTTGGGGCGTGTACCCTTACCTGCCCTCTGGTAATGCCCTGATCAGCGACATTGAAAGCGGGCTCTTTGTGGTCACGCCAAGCTATACCGGGGCTGCCTTTCTGGAGGGCATCGTTACCGACCAGGTTAGCGGTGCACCGCTCCTCAATGCGACCGTTTCCATTGCCTCAACCACGGCGAGTGATTTGACCAACCTCTTTGGCCAATATGGCACCGGCCTGGGGACAGCGGGAACCTACACGGTCAGCGTGTCGCGCGCAGGCTACGTCACAAAGACCCTTCCCGGAATCGTGCTGGCGCTGGGCAATACCACCGTGCTGAATGTGGCGCTGGTACCAGCTACTGCGTTCACCTTAACCGGTTCTGTCCGGGATGCGGTTAGCAGCACCGGGCTTGCAGGGGCAAAACTCTTGCTCCAAACAGGAGGTACTACCTACCCGATTACGGCTGATGCCTCCGGCAATTTCAGTTTAGCCGGCTTCCCGTCTGGCGTATACGATGTGTATGCCGGCGTATGGGGCCATGTCACCAGTTTCCAGGCTGGGCTTTCCATCAATCCCGGAACCGGACCACTAACCATCAACCTAAACCGGGGCTTTACCGATGATTTTGTCCTCGACCAGGGATGGACGACTGTAAACACTGCTGCAAGTGGGCTGTGGACTCGGGGTGAACCCATTGGCACCGATTTATCTGGCGTGGCTTCCAATCCGGATTTAGATTTACCCGCTGACCTTGGTTCCTTGTGTTTCGTCACGGGCAATGCAGGCGGGGCTGTCGGTACCGATGATGTCGATAATGGCAGAACCACCCTTCGCTCCCCCTTCTTTGATCTGAGCAGCGGCACAGACCCTCAGATCAGCTACTCGCGTTGGTTCTTTAACGGCGGAGGCTCTGGTGCGCCCAATGATTCGCTGATCATTAAGCTCAGTAATGGCACCACCACTGTTGTGCTTGAAACCGTAACGGCCACAACCCCAGGGAACAGCAGCTGGGTATCGCGCAGCTACCGAATCTTAGATTTTCTGCCGCTCAGTGCCTCCATGCGCCTAACCGTAGAAACAGCAGATGCCGCAGCCACTGGTCATATTGTGGAAGGGGCTTTCGACGGCTTTGTGATCAGCGATGTGGCAGCACCGGTTTGCGCTGCCCCCACCGGAACGTTCGCCAACAACATCACGGCTTCTTCTGCGCGTGTCAATTGGGCTGCAGTGCCAGGAGCCCTCTCCTACCAGGTGCAGGGGCGCAAAGTTGGAACCACCAATTTTCGCAACTCCACTACCTCCGGCACATTTCGCAATGTTACCGGGTTAAACAGCGGAACGGCTTACGAATGGAAAGTCAGGGTGCAGTGCAGCTCGGGCGAGATCAGCGCATTCTCCCCGCTTTCCACCTTCAGCACGCTGACCCTTCGCCAATCCACAGAACCGCTTGTTTCGCTGGAACCCAACCCTGCATCAACGCACACATGGCTTACGGTTGATGCTTCCACTGCTGGTCCGGTAGAATGGCAACTGGTTGACATGCTCGGGCGTTCCATGCTGGCGGGCAGCTTTGAAGCAGTACCCGGTACCCAGCGCATTCCCCTGAATCTCTCCGGCTTACCCGCCGGCATCTACATCGCTGCGCTGAACGGTGCAGGCTGGCAACAGCACGTGGAATTGCTGGTTTCCGAAAACCGCTAATCTGCTTTTCCTGTATACTTCCTTTTTGGCCAACTCCTCCCCTCATTGAACCCTGATGAAATACTCCATTACGGCGGCCATATCAGCTGTCCTGCTGCTGGCGTCAACGCTTGCTGCACAAGTCAATGCCAGCTATCTCGGACAAGTTCCCTATACCGAAGATCTCTCCGATATCTGGGGCTGGCACAATCCACTTGACGGTAAAGAGTACGCGCTGGTTGGGGTTTTCAACGGTTTCTCCATAGCCGATGTCAGCGACCCGACCAGCCCGGTCGCCTTGCATTTTGTGCCTGGTGATAACTCCATTTGGCGCGATGTAAAAACCTGGGGACATTACGCTTATGTAACCAATGAGACCGGCGGTGGCTTGCTTGTTGTTGACTTAAGCGGACTTCCGGGCAGCATCAGCACATCAACCTGGACCGGGGGAAGTTTAGGGTACAACACTGCCCACAACATTTTCATTGACGAAAACGGCATTGCTTACCTCTGCGGAAGCAATGGAGCCCTGGGCACGTTGTTTCTGGATGTGGATGCCAATCCCCTAAATCCGCCTGTTCTCGGCAGCTACACGACCCGGTACGTTCACGATCTGTACGTTCGGGGGGACACGATGTGGAGTGCTGAAATCAGCGACGGAATCTTTTCTGTTGTAGACATTTCAAACAAAAGTGCTCCCGTTTTATTGGCAACCCAGGCCACCACCAGCGACTTCTGCCACAACATCTGGGTAAGCGACGATGCTTCCTGGCTCGTTACCACGGATGAAGTCAGCGGAGCCAATATCGATGCCTATGACGTAAGCGACCTGAGCGACATCCGGCGGCTGGACACCTGGCAAAGCAACCCGGGAAGTGGGGTGATTCCGCACAACGTTTTTATTCTCGGTCAGCACCTGCTCACCGCATACTACCGCGATGGTGTGACCATAACAGATGCTACGCATCCGGACAACATGATCCAAACCGGTTTCTACGACACGTCTCCTTTCAGCGGGGATGGCTTCAATGGGGCATGGGGGGTTTACCCTTATTTGCCTTCTGGAAACCTCCTGGTCACCGATATCGAAGAGGGCCTTTTTGTTATTAGTCCTTCTTATGTTCAAGCCTCCTATTTGCGCGGCGTGGTGACAGATTCGGTCACTGGCATTCCCATCACCGGCGCTTCGGTGAGCATCGTAGGCAGTCCCGATGAAGGAGCGGCTTTTACCAACATCGCGGGCCAATACGCAACGGGAACTTACGCCCCCGGCACCTATCCCCTGCGCATTGCACGATTTGGGTACCTCACCAAAGAAATCAGTGGCGTTGTGCTCAGCCCGGGCGTAGAGACCTTGCAAGACATTGAGCTCCTTCCATTGGCCACCTTTGCGCTCAACGGTCAAGTGCTTGACTCCGTTACAGGCATGGCAGTGCCTTTTGCCCACGTGGCGTTACAAACAACCGATACCGTATTGTTTGGTATGGCAGATGCCTCCGGATCGTTTAGCTTCATCGGAATCCTCCCTGGAAACTACATCGCCTATGCAGGCAAGTGGGGTTACCGCAGCAGCCGAAGGCCCCCTCAGTCGCTTGACGGTACCAGCGGCAGCTTAACCCTTACTGTGAATCGGGGGTGGTATGATGACTTTCTGTTCCACTTTAACTGGACGGCTGAACACACGGCTTCAGCTGGTCTGTGGGAACGGGGAACGCCTATTGGCACCAGCAATGGCCCCTCGGACAGCAATCCTTACTTTGATGTTTTTGATGATTTTGGTACCGCCTGCTACCAAACCGGAAACGGTGGTGGTATGGCCGGAACAGACGACGTGGACAACGGGACTACCACGCTTTTTTCTCCGGTTTTTGATCTGAGTGCCTACGGCGATCCACGCATTGCCTATGAGCACTGGTTTTACAATAGCGGTGGTTCAGGAACGCCCAACGACAGCCTCATCATCCGGCTGTCCAACGGCAGCACCACAGCTACGTTGGAAACCGTGGTCAATGGAGATCCCTTCGAAAGCCAATGGCGCAAACGCGATTGGCGGGTACAGGATTTTCTGCCGGCTACCTCCACCATGCAGTTCAGCGTTTACACCGCTGATTTCGTTTCCAGCGGTCACCTGGTCGAAGGGGCGCTGGACGCCTGGCGGGTGTACGATGCAGCTGCTACCGCCACACCAGGTGTTGCTATCGACGTATCAGCCACCCAACCTTGTGCTGGAACGGCCGTCTTGTTTGAGGATGCATCCACAGGTTTCCCAATAACCTGGCATTGGGAGTTTGAGGGTGGAACTCCAGCAGAAGCCTTTGTGCCCAATCCCGAAGTCGTATACCCCGCAGCGGGCGTTTACGATGTGCGCCTCACGGTTTACAACGGGGAAGGTACAGCCTCCCTGGTGTTGGATAATGCCATTACCGTGGTGGATTCCCTGCTTTTAGCACTGGCATCCGCACCAAGCACTACAGGCAGTGACGGTTCTGCTATCGTGGAGGATGTTACTGGCGGGACCCCACCCTATACTTACTTATGGAACGACCCCGCAGCCCAGACCACCAAAACGGCCAATGGTCTTGCTCCGGGTGAATACACGGTTTCTGTAACCAGCAGTGAAGGTTGCTCGGCCTCAGGAACGGTTGTTGTTACCGGTGTTGTCAATGGATTATCGAGTGTCAATTTTGCCCAGGCCGTTCAACTTGCCCCTAATCCGTTCAGCAACGAGGTTAGTATAAGCTTAACGTTGGGTTTTGCTGAGCTTTGGCAGGTGGTTGATGCCACCGGCCGCGTGATGGAAACCGGGGTTCTTTTGCCAGGTAAGTCAACCCTCCAACTCGGAACCCGTTGGCCGGCAGGAACATACCATTTTGTAGCCTATGGTTCTTCGGGTTTCCTGGGAGCCATTCCATTGATTAAAATGCTGCCCTAATGCCCGGATTTAGCCCGTATTCGCGGTCGGTGTTTGGGCTAACATGCAGTTTAATGCTTTTGGCATTAGGGACGCAGGCCCAGCAGAACCTGAACCTTGTCGGTCATTTGCCCTACAGCAGCAATTTGAGCGATGTATGGGGTTATGTTGCTCCCGATGGTCGGGAGTACGCGCTGATTGGCGCGTTTGACGGCGTTTCCGTGGTTGATCTATTAGATCCTGCCGCCCCGGTTGAAGTGGCCTTTCTCCCAGGCTTCGGCTCCATCTGGCGCGACCTAAAAGTCTGGGGCACGCATGCTTATGCTACCAATGAAACAGGCGGAGGGCTCGCTATTCTGGATTTGAGCAACTTGCCCGTCAGCGTGGACACCAGTTCATACCGTGAGCGCGACCTGCGCACGGCGCACAACTTGTACATCGACAGCCAAGGCATAGCTTACCTTTTCGGTGCCAACATCGACAATGGGGGGGTGACCATGCTTGACCTGAACCCTGACCCCGAACAACCCGTTTTTTTGGGCGCCTATACCACCCGTTATGTGCATGATGCTTTTGTGCGCAATGACACCCTGTGGACGGCTGAAATTCAGGAAGGGGAATTTTCCATTGTGGACATTAGCGTAAAAAGCAGTCCGGTAATCCTGGGCACCCAAAAAACACCCATTGGCCTGACCCACAACGCCTGGCTGTCTGATAATGGTGCAGTCCTGGCCATTTCAGAAGAATACCCCGCTGGCCATATTGTTACCTATGACGTCACAGACCCCGCCGACATTGAAGAGCTGGGCCGTTACCGAAGCAATTGGAGCACAAACATTATTCCTCACAATGTTTTTTTTATGGGAAATTGGCTCGTTACAAGCTACTACCGCGATGGCGTTACCCTGACAGATGCCACGCGCCCTGAAAATCTGGTGGGAACCGGCGTATTTGATACTTCGCCTTTTTCATCTGATGGCGAATTCAACGGTTGCTGGGGCGTCTATCCGTATTTGCCATCCGGTTTAATCCTGGCCACCGACATTGAAGAAGGTCTTTTTGTTCTTCGACCTACCTATGTGCGCGGAGCCTACCTGGAAGGCACAGTTCGCGAATCAGGCAGCGGCACACCCAGACTTTACGCCCGTGTGGAGATTCTGGGTAGCGATGCCCGCCCTTACATCACGGATTTCAGCGGCCAGTACCGCACCGGAACGGCCGATTCGGGGCTGTTCACCGTGCGGGTAGCGGCTTCCGGTTGCGGCACAGCATTTATCCCGGATGTATTGCTCCAACCCGGCGAGGTTACCGTTCTGGACATCGATCTTGCCTGCACCGGAACAGCCCTTCCCCCGGTGGTGGAATTCACTCCTGAAATCCGGGTTGACCCGGCTGTTTTTTCAGGTTCGGCAACCTTGTCCTGGCGTTTAGAAAGCCTATGGCAACCTGGAGCGAACGTTTCCGTATGGAACGCTGGCGGTCAGTTAGTCAGCACTGAAACCCTTTCCGGGGGGGACGGTCAACAGCTCATTGGGGGTGATTGGCCTGCCGGAACCTACCTTCTGTTGCTCAGGAGCGGCGGGTTCGTTCAGTCAATAAAGGCAATAAAGCTCTGATTGTCAATTATTTAGAATAATTTTGATGCTCGAAGTAGCAAGTTGGGATTCCGTCCGAATTTTGCACGTCCAAATCCCTATATTTGCCCTTCCGTTTTCAAATCTCATTCACTGAGGCATAGCTCTAACCCATGCAGGGAAAAGGTTTAGTCAGTACAGTCTTCGCACTGCTCATTCTGGCGTGTATTTATCAGCTTTCTTTTACGTTCGCTTCCAAGCGAGTGGAATCCAAAGCCCGGGCGCATTCCGAACAGGCCATTGCTGGCCTTTCAGCAGATACGCCTATTGAAGAAAAGGAACGTTTGCGGCTCAAAGCCGAACAGGAATACCTTGACCAAAAAGCCGATGAGAAGGTACTGCTCTGGTACACTTATCAGGATTGCAAAGAACGCGAACTCAACCTGGGTCTTGACCTTCAAGGTGGAATGAGTGTGGTCATGGAGGTCTCCAACTACGACCTCGTTCGGAAACTGGCCGGACGCAACAGCAATGACCCTGTATTGGTCAAAGCCTTAGAGGCTGCCAGGGGTCAGGAAGGGCAAGGTCAGGGTGAATTCATCAACTTGTTTGTCAAGGCTTACCAGGATCAAAATCCGGGTGGTCAACTGGTCACCCTGTTCTCCAGCATTGATAATGAAGATGAGCTGGACCGAAGTGCCAACAACAACCAGGTAGCTGAGTTTTTAACCAAGAAATCAGAAGAAGGCTACCAGGCTACGCTGACCAAACTGCGGGAACGCATTGACCGGTTTGGCGTTGCACAAGCCAGCATTACCCCTGTTGAAGGCCAGGGACGGATCGTCGTTGAACTGCCCGGTGTAGACAACCCTAAACAGGTTAAGCGCCTTTTGCAGGCTACTGCAAACCTGGAATTCTGGCAGTCCCAGTCGCTGACCCAGGAGTTCGCCGACCGTCTGGACCGTGCAGACAAAAAAAGTGCGTCTTTATTGGAGCTCGGATTGATAGGGGCTACAGCGTCCCCCGTTGAACGTGTTTCTTCCAATGCGGAAGCCCTTTTAACAGCTCCTGAACAGGCGCTGGATACGCTTACCGAATCAGCAGAGAATCTGTTGGAAGGCACGACGACAGCAGATAACGGCACATCGATTAGCACCGATTCGGGTGCTGCTTTAGAAGAAGCTCCCGTGGTGGAAAGTGCTCCTACGGCACAAGACTCTCTGCCTGCCGGCCCCCTGTTTAGCCGAATTCAATTTGCTCAAGGCCCGGGTTATCTCGGCCTGGTCAATCAGCAGGATACGGGCATGGTTATGGATATACTCCGCACTCCGGAGGTAGCCCGCGACTTCCCGCTCCACCGTTTTGCCTGGAGCGCGCTGCCCACCAAGGAAGATAAAGCCATGTATGAGTTGTACGCGCTCATGCTGACTCCGGACGGCAGCAATACCGCCCTGCTTGAAGGTGATCTGATTAAACTCGCCCGGGCAGACTTTGACCCAATGAACGGTCAACCGATCGTTACCATGGTCATGAATGCGCGCGGCGCTAAAGACTGGGCCCGGGTCACCACAGACCACGTTGGAGACAACATTGCCGTAGTTCTGGACAACCGGGTTTACTCCGCCCCCGTCATTCAAGAACCCATCACCAATGGGTCTTCGCGCATTTCGGGCAATTTTGATCCGGAAGATGTCACGACCCTTGCCAGCATTTTAGAAACGGGAAAACTGCCCGTTAAATCCAGCATCGTTCAGGAAGACACCGTAGGCCCTACGCTCGGTGCCGAGCAGATTCGCCGGGGCATCATCGCCTTGGTCCTTGGATTGGTGGTCGTCCTGATCTTCATGGTGGTTTACTACAGCACGGGCGGCATTGTTGCTGACCTTGTGTTGTTGGCCAACATCTTTTTTGTGTTTGGTATCCTATCCGCATGGGGCGCAACCCTTACCCTGCCAGGCCTGGCGGGTATCGTGCTGACCGTAGGCATGGCGGTGGATGCCAACGTTATCATTTTTGAGCGAATACGGGAAGAGCTCGCTAAAGGCAAGAGCATGCTGAAAGCCATCACGGATGGTTACAGTAACTCGTATTCGGCCATTATCGACGCCAACATTACCACGTTGATTGTTGCTTTTATCCTCAACACGTTTGGTTTGGGTCCGGTTCGCGGATTTGCCGTGGTATTAATCATCGGAATCTTTTCTTCGCTGTTTACAGCCATCTTCTTAACCCGATTAATTTTTGATCGGTGGAACCACCAGAATCGTCCGATAAAATTCCACAGTAGTTTTTCAGACAAAGCCCTTAAGAACATCAACTTTGACTTTGTTGGCAAACGCAAGCAGTTCTATGCGCTTTCCGGGGTCATCATACTTGCCGGTGTTTTGTCTTTGGCCATCGGAGGGTTAAATCTCGGTGTGGATTTTAAAGGAGGTCGTTCTTACACCGTAGCGTTTGATCAATCCATCAATGCTGAAACCGTTCGCGGTGCATTAGAGAAGGACTTTGATCCAAACGTAGTGGTTAAAAGTTTTTCCAGTGCTAACCGCCTCAAAATCACAACGGCAAAAGACATCACCGTTACTACTGCAGCGCAGGATAGCTTGACGACAGCCAATCTATATGCCAGCCTTTTACCCTTTTATGCAGACCCTAACCTCTCTTTTGATGGCTGGGATCAGACCTATAAGGAACAACAACAAAAGGTTCAGGCCAGCATCGCTCAGGATATCCAACGTTCATCTTACATCGCCGGTTTGCTGGCTATTGCAGGCATCTTCCTGTACATTCTCTTCCGTTTCCGACGCTGGCAGTTTGGGTTTGGTGCCATTGCCGCTTTGTTGCATGACGTACTCATCGTTCTCGGTATCTTTTCCATTTTCCGCAACATCATGCCGTTCTCTATGGAGATTGGCGAGACCTTTATAGCAGCTATTCTGACGGTTATTGGTTACTCAGTCAACGACACGGTGGTGGTGTTTGACCGTATCCGGGAGTACATGCGGGAATCAAAGGCAGGTACACGAACTGAAATCATTAATTCTGCCGTCCAGTCTACGTTGAGCAGAACCGTAATCACATCTGCTACCACGGCACTTACGTTGGTTGTGTTGTTCATTGCAGGCTCTGACCAGATTAAAGGGTTTGCCTTTGCTATCCTGGTTGGTATTGTCGTAGGTACCTATTCATCTATCTTCATCGCAACTCCGATTGTGATGGACTTTTCCAAGGAAGGTACCCTTCGCGATCACCACACGCCAACGCAAAAACGGGCTGCAGTAAAGGCCTAACCGGGAGCCTTTTACCTGGCGTGGCTTTTCATATCGCCGCACTTGCCGATCAAACAACCCATTAAAAAAGCCCGGCACTTTGCCGGGCTTTTTTAATGGTGCAATGCATGGAATCAGCACGCTATCCTACAAACGCTGGAACGGATTAAACCGGGTTTCCCTTGCGATAATCAGCCAGAAATTTCTCCAATCCAACGTCGGTGAGGGGATGTTTAAGGAGCCCTGTTATGGACGATAACGGACAGGTGACAATGTCTGCCCCCACTTCTGCACATTGCACAATGTGGAGAGAACTGCGAATGGATGCTGCCAACACCTCCGTGGCAAATCCATAGTTTCCGTAGATTCCTACAATTTGCTCAATTAGCGATACGCCATCCCAGTTGGTGTCATCAATGCGTCCCATAAAAGGCGATACCATGCTCGCCCCAGCCTTAGCAGCCAGAATTGCCTGCCCTGCGGAGAACACAAGGGTGCAATTGGTTCGGATGCCCTTGCCCGAAAAATATTTTAGCGCCTTTACGCCATCGGCAATCATCGGCACCTTAACCACAATATTGGGGTGCAATTCGCTTAGCATCTCTCCTTCCCGAACCATACCAGCGAAATCCGTAGCAATAACCTCTGCCGAGACATCCCCTTCCACCATTTCGCAGATCTTGACGTAGTGCGCCAAAATGTTTTGTTGGCCGGTAATGCCAGACTTTGCCATCAGCGATGGGTTTGTAGTAACCCCATCCAGGACGCCGAGGGCATGTGCTTCGCTAATTTCTTTCAGGTCAGCGGTATCGATGAAAAACTTCATAGTGGATTCGTTGCAGTCATAGCCAGGTAACCAACGCCTCAGTTCCTCTGCTGCGCTTTCCCGACCTTGCAAAGATAGGGAACGGACCGTGTCTTGAATCCGGGATTGGTATCCCTATTCCAGCCAAAATCCGAACGCCAGATCCTTTTCAAAGGCTCCTTCCCCATCCAAGCGAATTTTCGCGCAAAACTATTGTTGGAATAGGAACATGCCTTTGTATATTCGGAAGCGATCAAAACCTAATAATCCCCACTCCATGAATGCTGCCAATCGAATTTTTCCCTGGATGCTCGCCTTGCTTCCGCTTTGGCTTCTCCCCTCCTGCAAAGAAGATTCGCTGGATCCTGAAGGCATATGGTTCATCAGCGCGGATGAAGATTACAGAACCACAGCGCAGGAAGCACTCATTAACATGGAAGACTATGATACCGTCCATTTCCGGGCTGGAGTCTTTGAGTTCAATACCCAACTCTCTGTTTCCAACAAAACGGGTATTGTGATTCGTGGCGAAGGCAAAGACGTCACCATCCTTGACTTCTCCGCCCAGCTTTCCGGGGCTCAAGGCGTTCTCGCCACTGATATGGTGGATATCATTTTCGCTGACCTTACCGTTCGGGATATGGCTGGAGACGGAATAAAAGTCAAAGATTCAGACGGGGTCTCCTTTTTCCGTGTAGGCGCTGTTTACACCACACCCCTAACTTCTGCCAACGGAGCCTACGGCCTTTATCCGGTGACCAGTGAAGACGTTTTGATTGACGGCTGTTATGTCCGCGGGGCTTCCGATGCCGGAATCTATGTCGGACAAAGTCGCCAGGTTCATGTTCGCAATTGCTATGTCGAAGAATGTGTCGCTGGAATTGAAGTAGAGAACTGCATTAATGCCGATGTCTATGGCAATACAGCCACGAAGAATACAGGGGGCATTTTGGTGTTTGATCTCCCTTCTCTTCCTGTCATTAAGAATGGCAACACGACCCGGGTTTTCGACAACGACTTGATCAACAACACGCAAGGCAATTTCGCGCCTCCCGGCAACGCGGTAGCCAACATCCCGGAAGGCACTGGCATTATGATTCTGGCTTACGATCGCTGTGAGGTGTTCAACAACCGCATCACCGGCTGTAATACCTTGGGGATTGGGGTGGTTAGTTACCTGACCCTCGAAGTCCTTGACCCGGGATCCAGTTATGATGACCCTGCCTACGATCCTTACGTTTACAACATCAATATCCACGACAATACGTTCAACCGATCGCCAGGCTATCCCTTTGCGGGCGTGTTGGGGTTAACCTTGCAAGCCGTTTACACAGCCAATAGCATTGCCCCGGATATCGTTTTGGATGGAAGTTTCAATGCATCCCTGCCGGAAGCCGACCAGAAGGTCTGCGTCTATGACAATGGCGGAGCACAAGTAGCCAATGTAGACGCTGTTAATGAGTTTGCCAACGTCATCCCCAACCCAACATCGGCAGATTGCACCCTTAGTCCACTTCCAGAAACAGCAATTGATGCCCCGCTCCTGCCCTATTAAAGTGATGCTTTTCAAACCAGGCTTTAGTTACTTGCTGGCTTCTTTGCTTCTCGCTACCGCGTGCAGCGATAAAAAGGGTTTGGGCGATGGCTTTAGTCTGGAGAGTCTTCCATTAGAGCAATTGAGCGATTACCAGCTCTTTGACGGGGAACTCAACTTGCTTCAACCAGGACCAGACCTTCTGCCTTATGACTTGAATACTCCGTTGTTTACGGACTATGCAGAAAAGCTGCGCTTTCTCTATCTGCCTGAAGGGGAGCAAATTACCTATGTGGATGAGGCCACGTTGCAGTATCCCATTGGGGCGATGTTGTTTAAAAATTTCTTTTTCTACAACGATACCCGGAACCCGGCGCTGGGTCGCCGTATCCTGGAAACTCGCATCCTTGCCCTTCATGAAGATGGCTGGAAGGCCTACTCCTACCTTTGGAATGATGCGCAGACGGAAGCCACTTACCGCGTTACCGGTGCTGTTGTTCCCGTAAATTGGATTCAGCCGGATGGCTCAAACAATTCCATACAGTATGTTATTCCCAACCAGGTAGACTGTCAAAACTGCCACCAAATTGGAGACCCGCTTATGCCTCTTGGGCCAAAACCCCGCAATATCAACCGGTCCTATCCCTATGCGGACGGAACAACGAACCAATTGGAAAAATGGGCAGAAAAAGGCTGGCTTACTGGGTTACCTGCCAGCATTCCTGTTCTTCCAGTCTGGAACGATCCGAGTTCCGGAAGCTTAAATGATCGGGCTAGAGCATACCTGGATGTCAATTGCGCCCATTGTCATCGGCCAGAAGGAGATGCCGACAACAGCGGGCTCTTTCTCAATTATGAGAACGGGGATGCCAGTGCGTTGGGCTTGTGCAAACCACCTGTGGCAGCAGGAGCTGGATCGGGTGGGCTCGCCTTTGATATTGTTCCTGGTCAACCGGATTCCTCCATTTTGCTGTTCCGGATGAATGCGGTGGAACTCAATGTGATGATGCCGGAAGCAGGCCGAACCATCATTCATCAGGAAGGCGTAGCGCTCATTGAAGCGTGGATCGCATCGCTGTCTCCTGAAGGCTGCCCATAAGGAAAAGAGAAAGGGAAAAGGCGAGGGAAAGGCGAAGGAAAAGCGCGAGGGTAAAGCAGCGAAGCGTTCTTTTTGACGAGCCTATACCGCGTGCGTATGCAGGTGGAACGTGTTCATCAGCAGGTACAGGACGCCAATTCCAATGACCATGAGCGCGCTCACTAACCGAACATCCACATGGTAATGCAGCCGGTCTAATTTTTCGGCAATGAGGTGCCTGCCCATGAACAAAAGACCAGCGATCAACAACAAGACGAGCGCCATGCCCAATACATAGGCCAAAATAACCATTAAGGCGGTGGAGAATTGGTCCGTGGTCATGGACAAAAGTATCGTAGATACCGCCATTGGGCAGGGCACCATGCCTAAAAGAAAACCAAACATGGAGGCATGACGGACGTTCCGTATCTCCGTTGTACCTGCCCAGGCAGGGCTGGCGTTTGAAGACTGCTGGGCCTGTTGAAGATGCGGGCTAAAGGGTGCCAAATGCTTACCTGTAGAGGGCATCGGCTCAAAGGACAGAGAAAAATTCTGCGATTGAGGTTGAGAAGGGCCATGATGGTGGAGTCCACATTCACATCCCGCTTCATGGCCTTGCTCTTTGGTCAACCGGGCGAGCCTGCGGTAGCGAAACAAGAGGTAAAGGCCAAAAACAATCACTACGATGGGGCTTACCCATTCCATCCAGGCAAGATCGGCTTGTTGCCCAAAAACATACTGCAAGCCCACCGAAAGGATGATCAGCAGAAGGAAATGGGAAATCAAAAGTGATCCCGCCATTGCAGCGACTTGCCTCCAGGACAACTTCTCCCCAATCATGAAAGCCGCAATTAGCGACTTACCATGGCCAGGACTTACGCCATCAAGGGCGCCCAACATGAAACTTGTTCCAAGGCCGAGAATGTTCATGGGCTACAAATGCACTTCAGTTGCAAAAATAACGAACTCCGCGGTAAAATCAAGGGCACCCCAACAAAACTTGCTAAACCGTTCTGGGCAAGAACGTGCCCTGGAACCAAGACGGGAGGCCATCCTTGAAAAGCAGGGCAACAAAACCGGGCGCAACACGCCAGTGCCCATGAAGGCCGCTCAGCGATGCCCTTTAGAACCTGCGTCAATCCTTCAGGCAGCGTATAGAGCCTCGGCAAATCTTCGTAATCTCTCCGCGTTCAATGCTATTGGTAAAACGACCATCTAACGCATAAACCATCATCCGCCAATCCGTATAAGGCGATTGGCTGGACGTAATAAGAAAAGCGGACGTTTCCACCTGGGTAAATCGCTCGCCAGTGTTCATGTACCCCCCGAGATGCACATCAAATCCCGATCCACCGCCAATCTGCACCGTAGTAAAGGTGATGCTGGTATCGCTAAAAAGGAGGTCATACTCGCTGATGGTTGGCAGATGCCAGCCCACCGGACAAGCTCCCTGCTCCCCTTCTGCCCCATATATGATGAACGCATAAGCAGAGTCTATGCCCTTTCCGGCGGTCCAATTGTAAAAGCGGCCAGCTTTTGCTGGCGTGTTGCAATTAAAACCCGTGCTAAAACCAAACACCCCTTCGCCTAAGTCATGGTTTAGATTCTGTTGAAACCAGCATTGACTGCCCATTTGAACGGTTCGGTAAGCCTCGCCATCCCGCATATCCACCAATAAATCACCGCAATCAAAGTCAGGGTCAGGAAAAGCGAACGTATCGGCATGACCCCAGGCACTAAGCGCCCCTTGTTGGCACTGAGCCTGTACGGTCCAGGTGAGCAACTGACCTAAGGGCAACTCTTCTACCTGCACTTGGGCGTCCGTTAAAAAAGTATCCAGCAAAGGGCCCGTTGAAAGCGCTGCACCCTGAACAACCACGTGGTATGCTGCAGTTTGCGGGACCGGATTCCACTGAAGCAGGGCTTGGGTATCGGAGAGAAGCTGGCTTTTTAGGGGGAAGGGCCTGGCGTTCTGGCCGCAAGGAAGCGACTTTTCAAACGGGCTTGTTTGACCGGATACCAATCCAGTTATCCCAATGATGCAGTATAGACACAAAATGCCGGAAAAAAAATGCTTCATAGGTGTTGCTGATAAAAGCGAGCGTCCAGTTAACTGAAGCGAACAAAAGCAAAAACCTCCACAATAAATAAGGGCTAACCTAAAACTGAAACCCGCCTCTTTTAGCTAAGCACAAGTTAAGGCGGACAACTTTCTGGACAAGAGAAACGCTCGGACAGCTTCAAAAAAAAACGGCAATCCTAGTATCGCACCGCTACAACCTCTTGCCCTTGCTGCGATCAAGCCCTGGGGGATTAAGAGGGAGCTGGTCGTACCGGATTGCCGCAGGTAAAGTTAACCAATCGCTTTGGAAAATCCGGAGCACAACGGTAATTCTCCGGTTGCCGGAAACTGCGGGCAATACGGGTACAGTCGCATAACCTGAAACTGCTGTGCCGACGCAACAAAGCCATATTTCACTAAATTCGCGGCATGTCAAAAAAGCAGGCAGAAAACTTGGAAGCCAATCGCAATGAAGATGCTATGAGGCTTCTTGTTTCAGAAATGAAACAGAAATGGGACCGGGTCAGTTTAGGTGGGGGCGCTAAAAAGCATGAACAGCTCAAGGAGAAAAACAAACTTTCCGCCCGGGATCGCATCAACCTTCTGCTCGACCCTGGCAAGCCCTTTCTTGAAATTGCCGCTTTTGCAGGCGAAGGCATGTACGCAGAACACGGAGGATGCCCATCAGGCGGCGTAGTCGTGGTGGTGGGCTACATCCAAAAACGACTGTGTGTTGTAGTGGCCAATGACGCGACCGTAAAAGCCGGCGCGTGGTTTCCCATCACGGGCAAAAAGAACCTCCGCGCACAGGAAATCGCCATGGAGAACCGGCTTCCCATCATTTACCTGGTGGATAGTGCAGGCGTGTACCTGCCCTTGCAAGACGAAATTTTCCCGGACAAAGAACATTTTGGCCGCATTTTCCGCAACAATGCGGTCATGTCAAGCCAGGGCATCCCCCAAATTGCTGCGATAATGGGAAGCTGCGTGGCCGGTGGAGCATACCTGCCCATCATGTCCGATGAAGCGCTTATTGTCGAGGGAACCGGGTCTATTTTTCTGGCAGGTCCTTATCTGGTCAAAGCCGCCATCGGAGAAGATATCGACACAGAAACACTCGGCGGTGCCTTAACCACCACCGAGATTTCAGGAATCTGCGATTATTCCATGCCGGATGACCCCAGTTGCCTGGCCAAAATCAGGGAGCTGATTGGCAAAATGGGCAAATTCGATCGGGCCGGGTTTAACCGGGCAGCCCCCCTCCCCCCCAAAGGAGAACCCAAAAGCCTATACGGACTCATCCCTGAAGGCCTGGCCAAACCCTACGATATGGGGCTTGTTATCCGCCAATTGCTGGACGATTCTGAGTTTGACGAGTACAAGGCCAGTTACGGCAAAACGCTGCTTTGCGGATACGGACGCATCGATGGTTGGGCTGTGGGCATCGTAGCCAATCAGCGCAGCATTGTCCGCAACAAAAAAGGCGAGACACAAATTGGCGGGGTTATCTACTCAGAATCAGCGGATAAAGCAGCCCGCTTCATTATGAATTGCAACCAAAAGCGCATCCCACTTTTGTTTCTCCAGGACGTTACGGGATTTATGGTCGGCAGCCGTTCTGAACATGGGGGCATCATCAAAGACGGGGCTAAAATGGTCAATGCCATGGCAAACTCCACCGTGCCCAAGTTCACGGTTATTATCGGAAACTCCTTTGGAGCCGGCAACTACGCCATGTGCGGCAAGGCCTATGACCCCCGGCTCATCGTGTCCTGGCCCACCGCCAAAATGGCCGTGATGGGCGGTGCACAAGCTGCAAAGACGCTCATGCAAATTGAAATGGCTTCTGCCAAAGGCAAAGGCGGTATCGCCAGTGCTGAAGAGCAGGAAGCCTTATTGCAGAAAATCACCAAACGCTACGAACACACCACGGAACCCTATTACGCCGCTGCGCGCCTGTGGGTTGATGCCATTATTGATCCGTTGGAAACCCGAAAATGGGTCTCGATGGGCATAGAGGCCGCAGACCACCAGCCCTTACAAAGAAACTTTAGTACAGGGGTTATACAAACTTGATAATCAGGAACTTAAAGCTAGACAGCATCGCCCTCTCCCCAGCGATATGACCGGATCGGCAACCCGGCAAGATCCAAGACACGGTCCACAACGGTTGCTGCTAACGCGGTAAAATCGCCCGGGCGCGAGTAGAACGAAGGCATGGCCGGGCAGAGAATTGCCCCCGCTTCCACAACAGTGGTCATGTTGCGCAGGTGGATCAGGCTGAGAGGAGTATCCCGGGGCACTAAAATCAACTTCCGCCGCTCTTTGAGCATAACATCAGCCGCCCTTGTCATCAGGTCGTTTGAAACCCCGGCAGCTATCCTCCCCAGGGTACCCATGCTGCAAGGACAAACAATCATGGTGTCATAACGTGCTGATCCTGAAGCGAATGGCGCCCTAAAGTCATCAGGGGCATAAACTGGAAACGGATACTTCGCAAAGTCGCTTTGCCCCAACTCCGTTTGCCAGACGTCGGTTGCATTCCTGGAGTAAACCAACCCTACACGGCTTGGATCAATAGGCAATGCAGCGAGGCGGTCCAGCAGCACCTTCGCATAAATGGAGCCGCTTGCCCCGGTAATGCCAACCACAAGTTTCCGATCCCATTGGTCCATAGCGCTCATTGATCACTCTCGCCAAGCAAACATCTTTGGCGCTGGAAAGTTGGTAAAAGTCGTCCTACCTACCTTCAATTTCGCTATTTTGGCCCGGTTTATGCCGGGGAAAAGGTTCCTTTTTCTGCTGCAAAAGAGGAACTTGACCACCTTCCGTTTCGTTAAATTGCCCAAAAGGATTTACTTTTCCGCAAAACCAGAGGAGGTTTAAGCCCTCAATCCCCTGCGCTTCTCCCCTCATCCCAAGAATCACCTGCATGAAGTTTCCCATTTTCCCTGCATTTGCTCTGTTCTGCATGCTGGCTGTGAGTGCCGTTCCAGTGCTGGGTCAGGCGCCAACCGCTATAGCCGCTTCCTCCGCCCCTCAAGCCAGCGCCAAAGTGGAATGGCTGACCTTTGAAGAGGCCATGAAAAGATTGGAAACCGAACCCCGCAAAGTTTTCATAGACGTCTATACCGACTGGTGCGGATGGTGTAAAAGGATGGACGCCAACACCTTTGCCAACCCCGTTGTAGCGGGTTACCTCAATGAAAAATGGTATGCCGTTAAGTTTGACGCGGAACAGAAAACGCCGGTTATCTACAAGGGCAAAGAGTACACCTTCGTACCGTCATCCAGCCGTGGCTACAATCAATTAGCCGCGGAGTTAACTGGCGGAAGGCTCAGTTACCCAACCACCGTTTACCTGGATGAGCAAGGCAACCCTATTCAGTCTATTCCCGGATATAAGGACGCGTACAACATGGATAAGATTCTCCATTTCTTTGGGGAAAACCACCACCTGAACAACAGTTGGGTGGAGTTTCAGCAAGGCTACCAATCTCCGCTGAGGGAAGCAGCTACCAATTGAACGCCTGAACCCCATTCATGGCATCTCTCCGCAACTACACCGCTGCGCTCCTTGTATTGATCGTTGGAGCATCCATCGTACCGAAGGCCTTTCTGGACCAATCCGCATCGAAGCAGGTGGCGCAGGCAGCGGACATCAATCCGCTTTCAGCGCAGAAATCGGCTTTGACTGCCACTTCGGTGCCGGTCCGCAAATCGGCACAGAAAATTGGCCGAAAAACGCTGCCGGCTTACGCAGTCCTGGCCTCCACAGACCAGCCCCCTTCGCCCGAAAATACCAACCGGCTAAACCGCGCTGCTGCAAGCGAAGTGCGATGGATCGGCATGGAAGAGGCCTTGGCGGCCAACGAAAAAAAACGGGACAAAAAACCCATTTTCATTGATTTGTACACCGATTGGTGCGGCTGGTGCAAGCGCATGGATGCAACCACGTTCCAGGACCCGGTGCTCGTTCAGTACCTCAACGAACGCTACCATTGCGTAAAATTCAACGCAGAAACCCACGGGCCGTTCACCTATTTCGGCCAGGTACTCGCGCTGCCTTCTACTTCCAGACCAACACACCCGTTTGCCCTGATGGTCGGAGCCCAGGGCGGTAGCATCGGCTATCCTACCGTAGCCATCCTCGATTCCGACAATAAAAAATTGACCACATTGCCCGGCTATCAAACCGCTCAGGCCCTGGAACCGCTGTTGGTGTACTATGCAGAAGGCTATTACAAAGAGTTTGATTACGCTACTTTCAAGGGCATGTATGCCCCCAAATCCGGGCAGTAAAAAGGTGAAGTCAATAACGTTCTGACCCGTGGATGCTCATTCGTCTTCCCCTGCTGATGCCGCGAATCCAGGCCCGCGCCATCCCGACCCTTCCCCCCGCACCCCCCTACCGCTCCAGCACCTCAACGTCCTGGAATTGGCCTCTGTCCTGGCCGGACCATCGGTCGGCAGCTTTTTGGCTGAACTCGGCGCACACGTAACCAAGGTTGAAAACCGGGCCCAAGGCGGCGATGTCACCCGTTCCTGGAAAACAGCTTCGGAATTACCGGATGCGGCACAGAGTGCCTATTACGCTTCCGTGAACTGGAACAAAACCACGTTCTGGGCAGATTTCCAGAACCCTCAAGACCTTAAGGCCGTGGTGGAACGAGCTGCGGCATCTGACATTGTCCTGGCCAGTTTCCGGGCGGGCGATGATCGGCGTTATGGCCTGGATCCCGATACGCTGTTGAGCAAGCATCCTGCACTGATTTACGGCCGCATCAGCGGATTTGGTCCCCATTCCCGCCGACCCGCGTACGATCTGGTTCTGCAGGCTGAAACCGGTTGGATGGCCATGAATGGTTTGCCCGACCATCCCGGCGTTAAATTGCCTGTTGCTCTGGTCGATGTGCTGGCCGCCCATCAACTCAAACAAGCCGTGCTGCTGGCGCTGCTCGAACGCGAGCGCAGCGGCAGCGGTGGCCTGGTTGAAGTGTCCCTTTACGATGCGGCCATCAGCGGTTTGGCCAATCAGGCTTCCAATTACCTGATGACCCATGCCATCCCCGGCCGGTTGGGTAGCCTCCATCCCAACATTGCCCCATACGGTGAGCAGTTCATGTGCCGCGATGACGTATCCCTGGTGCTGGCTGTAGGCAGCGATGCCCAGTTTCGAGCACTTTGCACGGTACTGGATCAGCCGGAGACCGCCCATCTTCCAGACTTTGCGCTGAACCAAAACAGGGTAAAGAACCGGGGAAAACTGTCCGAACTCCTGCAACCGCTGTTCGAGTTAAAAGCAGCTGGGGCCTGGCTAAGCCTCCTTGAACAAGCGGGAGTACCCGCCGGACAAGTATTGAACCTGGCCCAGGTCTTTGACCAGGCCGAAGCAAAAGCCATGGTCCTGGCAGACCCTGCGGCCACTGAAAATGGCGGGCTGAGGCCCAGGCAAGTCGCTTTTTATGTCCATCCAAGCTCAGCGAAGGGCCCATACAAGGGGCGAAAAGAAATCCGAACCTCAGAAACTTAAATCCGTGCAAATCTTTGGGCAGGATTTGCCTTGGTTCCGAAGGATTAGCTGTATTTTTCAGGTGCCTATGTTCGGTATGAACACTACTCCATTTCTCTACCTTTTTGGCTTAGTATGAAGATCTCAACTGCGTTCCGTTTAAGTATTGCTGTGGGTTTGTTCGTTGCCTGTGCAACGCACGTTTCGGCGCAATCCCATGCCATTAGCATTTCGCACGCCGCCATTGATGGTCCCCGCACGGGTACCGGCAGTTCTGGCAGCACTTCAGGTACGGTAACGGCAGATGCAACGGTGGAGGTATACCCGACCACAGCTAAACGCACCCTAAACGTTCGGCTGACCGGGGCCCCTACGGCAATCTATTCTATGGGATTCAGGCGGCCAGATGGCAGTGTGATTCAAGCTTGGGAAGCGCTGGTTATCGCTGATACTACATTGGTCATTGACATTGAAAAAGTGGAAACAGGCGTGTTAACCTTCTTCATCCAGGTCGGCGATCAGGAACTGACAGCTTCGTTCTACCACGTCCTCTGACCCGATTTCGCTGACTCAACTTTTGGGCCACCTCTAGCGCTGGTCCACTTCGCGGCACCCGCTTTCGCTAATACAACTTTGGGGTCCCCTATTGCGCTGATCCGCTTGGCGCCGCTCGTCTTCCCGGCCGCGCCAGATTGGGTATGCCCACAAAAGAACCAGAAAGAGCTATTCTGCCTGCTGCCTGATTGCTCATATGCACGCATTTCAGGCAAGAAAAAAATGGGTGGCTGACCGGGGTCGAACCGGCGACCTCTAGAACCACAATCTAGCGCTCTAACCAACTGAGCTACAACCACCAGGTAAAAGGATCTTTCAAAAAGAACAAAGCCGCAAATCCGGCACGGGGCACAAAGATAAGAATCCGTCACAAAATCGCATCCCGGCCAAGGCGCGAAAAGCGAGTATTTTTGCGGCAAGCGTTTCTTTTCGCTGCCCTGCCCATGCCCCCTGCCTCCGATACCGTCCAACTCTGCGTCAAGGGCATGACCTGTGCCAACTGTGCGTTGAGCGTAGAGCGTTATCTGGTCCGTCAGGGCTTGCAGGCAGTTCAGGTCAGTTTTGCGGATGACGAAGTCCGTTTCCAACTCCCGGCAGGCAAAAGCCTGGAAGGCATTATCGACGGCTTAGAGCGCATCGGCTATCCGGTTGTTTCGGAGCAGCAGCAACAACGCGGCGGCCCTTCGCCCGTTCAAAAGAAACTCGGATTCGCGGCTGTGCTGAGCATTCCCCTCGTGCTGGCCATGTTTCTGCCCTTTCCGTTGCTGCACAACCCCTGGTTCCAGTTGGCACTGAGCCTTCCGGTTTTCCTGCTCGGGGCAGAACATTTCGGCCGCAGTGCCTGGAATTCGCTCCGATCAGGGGTACCGAACATGGATGTATTGATCGTTCTCGGCTCCTCTGCCGCCTTTGTTTACAGCGTAGCGGGGTTAATCGCTCAGCTGGGCCACCAGTACCTTTTTTTTGAAACCAGCGCAAGCATTGTTACCCTGGTTTTACTCGGTCAGGTCATCGAGGAGCGCGCCGTTCGCAAGACCACGTCCTCGCTGCGCGCATTGGCGGCTTTGCAGACGGGCGAAGTGCGGTTGCTTCGACGCAGCCCGGAAGGTCGGGAAGAGCGGGTCAGCGTTCCCGTAGCAGAAGTTCGCCCAGGCGATCGCGTGGCGGCCGAACAAGGCGATAAAATTCCCCTGGATGGCATCGTGTTGCGCGGAGATGCGGAACTGGATGAATCCATGCTCACCGGCGAAAGTTTCCCTCAGCCGCGCAAGCCTGGAGATGCCATAACCGGAGGCAGCACCGTGTTGGCCGGCTGGCTGGAAATGGAAGTAACCGCCATTGGAAAAGATACCGTACTCTCTGGTATTATAGAACTGGTTCGTCAGGCTTCTCTGGACAAAAGTCCGGTCCAACGCTTGGCCGATCGCATCAGTGCCTGGTTCGTTCCGGTGGTGGTGGGTCTTTCCCTGTTGACCTTTTTACTGGCACACCTGGTCTGGAACATTCCCGCCGGCACTGCCTTGCTGCAGGCCATTGCAGTGCTGGTCATTTCCTGTCCTTGCGCCATGGGGTTGGCTACGCCGACTGCTGTTGCCGTGGGGCTTGGTCGCGCCGCTCAATCCGGTATTTTAATCAAGGGAGCCAGCACCCTGCAATCGCTCTCCTCCGTAAAAAGAGTTATTCTGGACAAAACCGGCACCCTGACCAGCGGAGCGTTTCTGCTCGAAAAGCTTGAACTGCTCTCCCCTGTGCTGCAGCGGGAAGAATGCATGCAGCGGATTGTAGCCCTGGCCAGCACCTCCAACCATCCGGTATCCCGAAGTCTCTTTAACCAGCTTTCAAAAGATAGTTCGCCATACGAAGACCTGCTGCACGACATTAGGGAAAACCGGGGAATGGGCCTTTCAGGACTTGATGCCGCAGGAAAAACCTGGAAACTCGGCTCCGCGCGGTGGACCTGCGCTCCAAACGAGGAGCCCGGTCCCGGAGACGTTTTTCTGAGTTGCGACGGCGTACCAATGGCCGCTTTGCATCTGCGCGATCAGATCAGGCCGGGCGCTCAGGAGCTCATTGACTACCTGCACAAACAAGGCATTGAGCCGGTGTTGCTTTCCGGCGACCGGGAAACTCGGGTCAAGGAACTGGCTGATTCCCTCGGTATCCAAACCTGGTATGCAGGCAAGCGTCCTGAAGAAAAACTCCAGCTGGTCCAAACCCTGAATGCCGAAGTCCCCAGCGCGATGGTCGGCGATGGCATCAACGATGCACCGGCGCTGGAACGCGCCAGCGTAGGGATCTCGCTCGTGGACAGCACCCGGGCAGCCCGCGACGCCGCAGGAGTGGTGCTGCTTGGAGCAAGACCAGACCAATTAATCGATGCCTTTGCATTGGCCACCCATACCCTTCAAACGGTTCGGCAAAATCTGTTTTGGGCCTTCTTCTACAACGTGCTGGCCATTCCAATTGCCGCCGTCGGCCTGCTCAGTCCCATGCTGGCAGCGGGCGCCATGGCATTTTCAGACCTCATGGTGATCGGCAATTCCCTCCGGCTTCGTTTTAAAAAAATCCACGACAAATCCGTTCCGGTGCATCCGCGGTACACGCCTTCTGCTAACCCGGCAAATGCATTTTTTTCGGGCGAAGGGGTTTTTGGGCCAGAGCGGCCTCCAGGTAAAGGCATGCATCGGTGAAGGTCATTCGGTCGCTGCAGGCATTTCAAGTGCTGCGCTACGCCGCCCTCCTCCTTACGGGCGTCTTGCTGGCTAAAAGTCCGTTGGACACGGACAGCATCGGATTGTACGAAGCGCTGCTGCTGGTTTCGGGATTTACCGGTTTTTTCTGGACGGGTGGATTGCTCAATGCCCTGGTGCCGCTTTACCGCAGCAGCTCCCGCCGCGCTGACCTGTCCACGGACAATAACAATACTTATGCTGTAGCAGACGGCCCGGTTTCCGCAGCTCCTCACTCCCAGCAAGACAACACAAGCCAGAACAACGCGCGAGCGGAGGAACTTGGATTGCTCGGCGAAGCGCTCCGCTCCGCTATGCTGGTCAATACCGGGTTGGTGGCAGTTCTGGCGCTGTTTCCCGGCGTCTGGACCGGCCTTTTGGGTTTGAACGATTCCTCCCCACAGCTTTGGGGGCT
>WGOA01000095.1 GCA_016124275.1 Bacteroidota bacterium | reverse complement strand
TCGCTGCAAGTGCAGTTCAATGCATCGGTTGAAGGCCAGGGCTACTACACCGTTTATGATTTGATGGGTCGAATGGTCCTGAGTGGCAACATGCCAGTGGCCCTGGGCAACCAGGTCAATACGCTGTCCACCGAAGGCCTTGAAAACGGTCTTTACCTTATTGAGGTCCGCGTCAACGACCAAACCTTGAGCAAAACTTTTGAAGTTAGCCGCTAAGGCCAACACAACCAGTTCCGTTTAGTGTTTACGTTTAGTTTTTAGGATACAGGGAGATGGAAGGAAGGAGGGTGTTCAACCCTCCTTCCCCCATTGTCCCTGAATTCCCAACCTCCCTTGCGTCTCACCCGGATGTTGCCACCTGGCACCGGCACCCCTTCCACCGATTCCTTCCAAGCCCATTTACCATGAAAAAGAATTACTTATTTTTAGTACTCGGATTGATCGTTTCCGCTGCCGGCCTCAAGGCTCAGGAAGTTTGGGACAATTTTGACAGCCGCCGCCTGGTGGATTACGACTTCATTCACGGCGTATTCATTGAATACCAGCCCAACCCCAACACATCAGGCATCAACACCTCGCCCATGGCGGTGCGCTATTTGCGCAACCCGGTGGAAACCTTTGACGTCATTGTGGCCAATGTGGGGCAACTCGAAAACATAACCGATTATATTACCGGTGCCAAATCGCTGACGCTGGATGTTTATCCGCCAGCCGCAGGCATTACGGTGCAGATTACCCTGGAAGATTCTGTAACGGCCGGTCCGGTCAATTACCCGATCGGCAGACGGGCAGAGTTTACCGCGGTAACTACGGGTTCGCTGACTTGGGAGAAGCTCACCTTCACCCTGGCCAATGAGCCCGACCCAACGGTACCCAATACCGGGGTCAACCGCGCCGTACTGCTGGTCAATCCGGGCACTCCGGTGAGCCAGGCCTGGTACTTTGACAATTGGATGGGCCCCGAGCGCGTTGCGCTGGCCTGCGACCCCGATACGGATGAAGCCCTGGAATTCATGGATGCCGAATGCGAGCAGGATTTGATCATTGAGTTCTACCACGGTCAGCTCAGCCGGAAGCTCAACCCGGAAGTTGGCGCTGGAAACCCTTCGAGCCATGCGCTGCGTTACGACCGCAACGTGGGCGAAATGGATGACATCATCATCGGCTATTTCCCGGCGCCAATTGCTATTGGTCCTGGCTCAGGGAACATAGAGTTAGTTATGGACGTGTATGACGTCAACGCACCAAGCGTTTACGTGATGGCCTTGCAAACCGCCGCTGGGGCGGATGTGCTCGTGGTCAGCGACTCCACCGCTCCGGCAGCGGCCGGTGAGTGGGATCGCCTCCGGTTTAATGTGCAAAGTCCTGGAACGGGTACCACAGCCGAACGCTTCGTGTTGCTCTACAAGCCTGGTCAGTTCTCGGTGGGCCGCACGTTTATCGACAACATGACCTTGGTTGCTGAACCCATTGGCATCAATGACGTTGAAGCCCCTCCCGCGTTGTCCATTTTCCCCAATCCGGCTTCGGATGTACTGCGGGTGCAACTTCCGCAGATCAACGCCGAAGGCACGTTGCAAATTTTTAGTGTGGAAGGCCGGCAAATGGCGCCTGTGCGCCAATTGGGCAACGGTGAGTCAACGCTGCAAACGTGGGATGCCACTTCTTGGCCCAACGGCACCTATTGGGTGCGCTGGGTAGTTGGCGGGCGTTCGGTTTCGCAGCCCGTTTTGCTCACCCGTTAACCGCACAGCATGAAAGGACCTCTGGAGTTTCTCGACTTTGCCGTCGTTGGGGCCTACTTCGCGCTCGTTTTTGGGCTGGCGTGGTGGGTCACGGTGCGCGACCGCAAGCGCGGTCAGGAGAGCAATTCTTCTGATTACTTTTTGGCCAGCAGAAGCATCGGCTGGTTTGTGATTGGCGCATCGCTTTTTGCGTCGAACATTGGTTCAGAGCACCTGGTGGGCCTGGCGGGTGCCGGTGCCCGCGGCGATATTGCCGCCGCCCAGTTTGAAATTCTTGCGGTGCTCATCCTGATGCTCTTGGGATGGGTGTTTGCGCCTTTCTACCTGCAAAGCGGGGTGTTCACCATGCCGGAGTTTCTGGAGCGCCGCTTCAGTTCCGGTGCGCGCACGTATCTGTCGGTCATCTCCATCCTTTCGTATGTGCTGACCAAAATCTCCGTAACCATTTTTGCGGGGGCGTTGGTTTTTGAAGAATTGCTTGGAGTGGAATTCTGGACGGGAGCCATCGCTGTTGTGGTAGCCACCGGCTTGTACACCATCCTCGGCGGCTTGCGGGCCGTCATTTACACGGATATGCTCCAGATGTTTGTGTTGATCGGGGGCTCCATTACCGTTACCATTTTTGCGTTGGACGCCTCGGGGGGCTGGGGAGCCATCACCAGTGCCATTGAGCAAACCAAAGGGGCTGATCATACCTATTTGAACCTTTGGCGTCCGGCTACGGACCCCGATTACCCCTGGACAGGCATTCTTTTTGGAGCGCCCATTTTGGGCATTTGGTACTGGTGCACCGACCAGTTCATTGTGCAGCGCGTCTTGTCTGCTAAAAACGAAACGTCGGCGCGCAGAGGGGCCTTGTTCGGGGGCGGACTTAAACTGCTGCCCATCTTCTTGTTCGTTTTCCCCGGCATCATTGCTTACGGCATTTACGCCGGTGGCGATACGCAATTGCTGCTGAGTGCCGGAGGTACGGTGGAAACGGACCGAGCGCTGCCCGCGCTTGTCATGAATTATTTGCCGGTGGGCCTTAAAGGGCTGGTTACCGCAGGGCTCTTGGCGGCGCTGATGAGTTCACTTTCGTCGGTGTTTAATTCTTGCTCTACGCTCTTGACCATTGACTTTTACCGACGTTTCAGGCCGCAGTCCAGCGAGAAGCAATTGGTGCGCTTTGGCCAATGGGCTACCGCGGTCCTGGTGGTCATCGGGTTGTTGTGGATTCCGCTCATGCGCAGCATGCAGCAAAGCGGGGGTTTGTTCAAATATTTGCAGGAAGTGCAGGCCTACATTTCACCTCCCATTGCTGCGGTGTTTATGCTCGGTTTGTTTTTTCCGCGCCTCAATGCCCGCGGTGCCATGGCGGCACTTTGGGTGGGCTTTGTTTTTGGTATTGGCAAATTGGTGGCCATTTTTGTTACCGAAGGGCATGAACAGGGTGTAGCCATGGTTAACAGTGGTGCATTGGTCAGTTTTGCCAGCTTCAACTTTTTGCACTACGCCTTTTTGCTTTTTGTGCTGTGTAGTGTGGTTCTGGTGGCCTTCAGCGTTGGCCATCCGGTTAAAAGTGCCGCGCAGTTGGAAGGGCTGGTGTATCGCAAAGCAAGTATTGGCGTGAGCCAGACCGATGTCCTGATCACCGTGGGATTGATCCTGGGTGTACTCGCGCTTTGGATTTGGTTTAGTCCATTGGTAGCCGGATAACTCAAGCAGGGCAAGCTTCTATGAATGCACATAACATACTATATGGTATTTTGTTGCTCTGCTCCAGCGCGGCACTCTACGCTGCTCCGGACTCGCTGACCAAAACCAATCCTCCCTCTGCCTGGCAGCTGCCGCCAAGGATCCCCGGACTTGACCCCGGCCGTTACCGCGATCCGCGCATCGTGGATAAAGTCCTGGACCGCGTCACGGTGGCCGGCTACGTGCGCATGTTGGGCTGGCAGCGCAAATTGGATGATCCCTTTGTGGTCATTCCTTCCAACATGTTTGCCAACACACCGCCTTACGTCATCGGCATCGGCGATGTGTACCGCGACCCGCCTTTGGCCTTGCTGAACATCGGCGCACGCCCCAACTCCAGAACCTATGTGGGCATGGACTTTGCCATCCCCAACTTTTTTACCGGCAACCTCGATCAGCGCCCGCCTATCAACTTGAACCTGGGCGTTTCGCTTACGGGCAGCATCAGCACCGAACTCGGGCGTTTTGGCATACAGGCGGGCGGCATCAACTGGACCAGCCTGAGCCCCTTGACGCTGGGGGCGCCGGAACTCTTCCGTTTCAGCATGTTCGAGCGCAGCCCCTGGGATGCCAACGAGACATCCATTGACCGCGTGGGCTACCTCTACGACCGCGGCCAGATCAATGTGGACGAGCGCTTCGGCCAACAAGCGTTCAAAGGCCTGCTGCTCGACGGTTCGGAGTTGCCGGGCAACACGGCCTTTCGCCTGCTTTATGGCAAGACACCCGTCAATGCCGATCTGACGCGTGACGCCCCCAACTATACGGTTGGCGGTTATCTGCGCAAGTACATGGGCAGCAATTACCTGGCGTACAACACCATCAATTACATCAACTTTTTTGATTCGCTGGCCGAAGTCAGCACGGTGGTGGCGCTGCACACGTTTGCGGCCGATTTTGCCGTTAAAGATTGGCGTTTGCGCGCTGAAGCCGGTTTAGGTCGAAAGGCTGTTGCCGGAGAGGGCAAGTGGGGTGAGGGCATGGTCATCAAAATAGCCAGTCCGGCCCGGCATACCGGCATTCCCATGGAGTTGCAGGTGTTTCGCCTTCGCTCGGAGTTCACCAACTTCTTCGGTTCCTTTCTGGCCTTTAATGCCTCGCTCCAGCAGAGTGCGCAGACGGCTCCTTCCGGTGTTGCCACGGGTACGGCGGCCTCTTTCGCCGGAAGCATTACCGATGTTGGACAGTTCAGCAACAACCAGCAGGGGCTTGCCTTCAACACCCGCTTTAACATTAGCAGTTTAAAGATTAATGTGGGCATTCAGGCCAGCCAGGAACTGGAGCGCAACAGCAGCGTTTTGTCGTTTGGCCACAAAATCAACGCGCTGCCGATGTCGCGCTTTGTGCCGTTCAGCAATGGCGTCGGGTCATACGGCCGCTGGAATTCGTTCTTTCGCGGCGTCTCCGAAGCGCTGCTGATCACCGATGTCGATACCGCCGGCTTGCCCTTTACCCGGAATGGATTCAACACGCTGCAGATGCAGGCCATTCAGCGCGTCCGCGTTGCGGATCGCTCGTTGTACATCACCTACCTCGGATCGCTGGGTTCCGTGCAGGACAAAGTATCGCCCATTCCGGTGTACAGTGATGCGGCCTATCTGCGCGCGCAGTACCACGAGCTGGATGCCTTTTTGGAGCTTACCGATTGGCTCAACCTGCTGGTTTCTTACGGGCGGGAGCGTATCCGGGGCAATGATCGCACCGCGCGCGGCGACGACGTAACCGGAGAGCTGGGCGATCCGGAGAACAGCACGCTGGACCAGAAAAGCCGCCACCTGGGCTTTGGCATGGACGTAAAAATTAGCGAAGAAGTTGGCTTCTACATCCGCCACCGGCGCTTCCAGCAGCGCGACGAGGGCTTTGTACTGGACGACATTCGCGGGCAGGAAACTTCGCTGGAATTCAAGATTTTCTTCTGACATGCAACGTAACATTACCTACCTTATCCTGTTGCCCGGCCTGTTGCTTGGTCTCTTTGCAGGCCATGCGCACGCGCAGTTGAGCAACAAGGTCACCTTTGGGGGAGCCGGCCGCTTTCTCCTGGATCAGGGGCGCATTGACGGCGAATTGCTGGAGACCGACACCACAACGGCCCGCCGCGAACTCAACGGCTTGGCGCTGTTCGACTTTGGCGTGACCATCCGGCCCAACGAAGACACCGAAATCAAGTCCGTCATGCGCGTTGAAAACGACATTGACGGATTTTGGGGCGCGGGCATCACGTTTCAATTGCGCGAACTCACCGCCCGTGGTGTTGCCGGCAAAGTGGTGCGCTACGCCATCGGCGACATTGATGCCGCGCTGACGCCGTACACCCTATGGAACCCTTCGTCCGAATTCCGGCTCATGCGCAACCCGGCCTTTGACGTGTTCCGCGACATTGTGGATTACGAAAACTTTTACGCCGATTCCACTTGGCGCCAGCAAGGACTGGAGGCAGAGTGGAAACTGGATTTTGACCGGGGAATAGAATCGTTGACGTTCCACGGCCTGGTGAGCAAAAACCGCAACACGGATTACTTTACGCTGCCGGATCGGCTGTTGGCCTTCGGGCGGGTGCAGGCGGTCATTAACCCCGCGTTCAGCTTGCAACTGCAGGCCATCAACCTTTTTGAAATTGCGGAGTCGGCGCAGTTCAACGACGAAGAGCGCGCGCACCGCGCCGGGAGCATTTTGGCCAGTACGGGCACATCATGCAGCAGCATGGACTGGCGGCTGGATGTAGAAACTGGCCTTTCCTCGGTGCGCTACGCCAACCTGGCCGAAGCCCCGGACGAACCCACCGAAGATTTCTTTGTAGATGGTACGGCCCGCCTCCAATGGCCTCAGCGCAACCTGCAGGCCAGCCTGTCTTACCGCGATGTGGGACCGGACTACAGGGCTCCCGGCGCACAAAGCCGTCGCCTGGACCCTGCGGCATCAGCAGCGGCCTTTTCGTTCTACACCAACCGCGAAACCCAACGGCCCGTCAGCATTGCTGACGTGGTGCGCGACCGGACCTTGTACAACCGAACCATCGCTCCTGAGTTAGGCGCTTTCAACCCCAGTTGGGAAAATGCACAGCCCTACGGGCAAGCCACGCCTAACCGGCGCGGGGTGCACGCCGCCGTTAACTGGACGGGCGACAGCGCCCGCCGGATGGAATGGCGCGGAGAGGCTGCGTTCCTGACCGAAATTCGCGGCGAAGGAACAGAAGCCCTTCGCCGGTTTCTGACGGTTGAAGCCGCTGGTATTGTGCACTTGGGCCGCTATGCAGGCTGGGAGAAGGCCCTGGACCTTCACGCTGGCCTGCGCAACCAGCAGACCACGCGCTCGGGCACGGAAGGCATTGACGAGGTATCGCTGGGCTCGCTGCAAGCAGAACTTGGGCTGCAATGGGAAATTTACCCGCGCCTGGATTTGCTGGGAGGTATGCTTTTTTTGCAAAGCGAGGGCAATGAGTACCTCGCGGATCGCGATGGATTCAACCGTATTGTTTTCTATGATGCTTATACCGCCGATTTGCGCGAGAACTGGATCAGCGCCGGATTGCGCTACCGCTTTAGCGACAACATGGTGCTCAGCGCCCAGTATTTTTACCTGGATCGCCTCAACAACCTCGACCCCACCACGGCCTACACGCTGCAACAGGCAGTAGTGCTGTACAACTTGTTCTTCTGATGAAACATAATAAGTATTACGTTGGAATCCGGGGCAGTTTGTTCCTGCTGTTTGTTGCCCTTGGGCTGGGTTCCTGTCGTGAGTTGACCCCGGAAGGGCCGGAATTACAGGATATTTTCGGCGAATTCAGCATTTTGCGGCCCCTGACGCAAGACCGCACCAGCGTTGATTTTTCAGCGGGCGAAACGGTGGAGTTTATCGCGGAACTTTCCGTCAGAACCGATTGGACGCTCACCATTCGCAGCATTGAAACGGGTGCGCGCAAAATTCTTACCGGCAACGAAAAACTCATCATGGGTGATGTTGCCCGGTGGAATGGCTCGGTAACCTTTGCGCCGCTGTTTTCAGCCGGCGAGCACGTGGTGGCCAGCTTGCAATTTGCGGCATTTCCAGATTCCACCATGCTTTCGGACACCATTCTCATTACCGGTTCACGGCCTTTGCCTACCGGGGGTATTCTGGTCAGCGACTTTGAAAACCCGGATCAGGTGTTTGAAACCTTTAGCGAGTTTTCTTTTGAAGAGACCAGCAACGGTGTGGAAGCACTTTTCCCAGCGGCTATAGGCGACAAATACTGGTACATGTTTGGCCGCGACAACAACGGCAGTGTGTTTGTTTGCGGGGTAAGAATCACAGCCACTTCGGCGCAGGGCACCTCAGTGTTTGAATTCCCGACGGAGAATGAAGATAAGGTATGGTTTAATATGTTTGTCTTTGGTCCGGGCGTGGAGAATACCCTGCTGGTTATTGATTTTCAGGAGGACGACAACCTGAATGGAACCTATGTTCCATCGCAGGAGGGCACCTACAACTACCAGATTCCAGTTGACTGGAGCGGCTGGCGCATCATCTCCTTTCCCTACTCGGCTACAGCCCTTTCCACCAACGGCGGTTTGGGCAATGTGGATGCCAATGGCAAGCGCGAAGTCAACCGGATCCTTTCGCTCCAGTTTATTCTGCTTTCCGCGGGCGGCCAGAATGAAACCTTTGTCGGTTTTGGGTTGGATCATGCGTTGTTCACCATCAATGGCCCCTTCGAACCGTGAAAAACTACCTGTTCTATGTGCTGACCGGATGTTGCGCGGCTTGGCTGCTGAGCGGCTGCGGCGTTCAATTCGCGCCGATGACGTTGAAAGCGTTGCCCGGCGAGCAGGCCAACACCAACGCTTTTGCCGCGTTCAGTTCGCGCTCCGTTTACAGCAACACGACGGGGGATGAAGTTTGGGGTCCGGAGGCCTGCGGCGATTTAAACATTGGTGCCAACGGCGCTTACGAAGGCAACGCTATTCGCATCAGCTGGGACCAAACGGCTGCCTGCGACTGGGTAGGCATGGGCATTGGCTGGGACGGCTGGCAACCCAAGGATTTAAGCGGCATCATGGACAAAGCATCGCTCCGCTTTCAGATGCGGGCTTCTGAAGGGGAGAGCCGCATTCCCATCATGATTTTTTTGCTGGAAGACTACGCCACAGCCATGTCTGCCGCACCGCTGCGCGCCGGCTACATGGAGCGCTACCCGCTGGACACCACCTGGCGCGAAGTGATTCTTCCGCTCAGCGATTTTCCCGCGTCAAAAGACGGGCTGGATCTGACCAACATCAAACAATTGGTGGTGGAATTGCAGGGCAGTGGCGATGTGATGTTGGACAACATGGAGATTATTCCCAATCCGGATCAGCCAGCAACGGCCGCCCGACTGACCAAGCCCAGCATTACCGCACCGGCTTCGCTGCCGGTAGTGCTTTTTGAAGGCAGCCTTCCCAACAGTTGGGGCCTGGAGCGCAATGATTGCCGCGATTTTTCCTTAAAATCAGGAGCGCTCATCTTGGACTGGTGGGACCAGTGCCCTTACAGCAACATGGGCTTTAGCTGGAACCGCTGGTTGGGTGTGGATTTGAGCGCCATGTTGAGCGGCGCGGCGCTGGTTGTAGAGGGCAATCTGGAGCCCGGTCAGGGAGCGCTGATGCTGGGCTTTGAGGATTACGGGGGGCGTTCGGCTATGCTCAACCTTCGGGATTATCCGGTTGGTGCTGATGGATTGTTCCGCATTCCGCTGGCTGATTTTTCAATGGACCAGAAAGGGGTACAATCCGGCAACCTCAAACATTTTGTGCTGGATGTACGCGGCAAGGGAAAAGCTACGATACGCTCCATCCGATTGGAAAAACTGCCTTGAATTTTAAGCCATGAAAACACAACATTTTTTCACCCTGCTTTTTGTGGCCCTTGCGCTTAAGGTGCACGTTGCTGTTGCCCAACCCGGTAATCGCCCTTCGCCCGAAACAAGGGCTCCCGGGCAGGAGCAGCAAATTGCCGATTTGCTCCAGCGTATGACGCTGGAGGACAAGGTGGGTGAAATGACGCAGCTCACTCTGGATATGTTGTGTTATGGTGATCCTTATAAGTTGGACGAGCCGGTGCGGCTGGACCCGGATAAAATGCACGATGCCCTGGTGGAACTGCGCGTGGGTTCCATCCTGAATGCGCCGAACCATACCCTGCCTCGCGAGCGCTGGGTCGAGATTATTCAGGCCATTCAGGCTGTGGCTACCGAAGAAAAGCTCAGCGGCATTCCGGTTTTGTACGGCATTGACGCCATTCACGGTGCCAATTACGTAGCGGGCGCAACGCTGTTTCCGCAGCAGATTGCGCTGGCGGCTACCTGGGATACGTCGCTGGCGCGGCGCATGGGCCAGATTGTAGCGTATGAAACGCGCGCAGCAGGCATTCCCTGGAATTTCTCGCCGGTGCTGGACATTGGTCGCGACCCGCAGTGGCCGCGGTTCTGGGAGACGTTCGGCGAAGATGTGCTGTTGGCCAGCCACATGGGCCAGGCCATGATCCGGGGCTACCAGGGCAAAGACCTGAGCAGCGGCGAGGCTGTTGCCGCCTGCATGAAGCATTTTCTGGGCTATTCTGTTACGCTCAGCGGTCGCGATCGCACGCAGGCCTGGATTCCGGATCGGGAACTGCGGCAGTATTTTCTGCCTACTTTTCAAGCGGCCATTGATGCCGGTGCGCGCACCATCATGATCAATTCGGGCGAGATCAATGGGGTGCCCGTGCACGTAAATCGGGACATTTTGCAAACCCTGTTGCGCGAGGAATTGGGCTTTACGGGCGTGGCTGTTTCGGACTGGGAAGACATCAAGTACCTCTACACGCGCCACCGCGTGGCCCGCGATTACAAGGACGCTATTGCCATGGCCATCAATGCCGGCATCGACATGAGCATGGTGCCAACCGACCTTGATTTTCCAGTCTTGCTGGCCGAATTGGTCCGCGAGGGAAAGGTGCCAATGGCGCGGATTGACGAGTCGGTAGGCCGCATTTTGCGCCTCAAACAAGAATTGGGCTTGTTTGAACAGCCCAGGGGACCCGCGCAGGCTTATCCGCTTTTTGGCTCGCCGGCGCACGCCCAGGTCAGCTACCAGGCGGCTGTTGAGGCCATGACGTTGTTGCGCAATCGCAACAGTGTGCTTCCCTTGTCTGATCAATCCCGAATTTTGGTGACGGGCCCCACCGCAAATTCGCTCAACGCGCTGAACGGCGGCTGGACGCATACCTGGCAAGGGGTGGACACTACGTACAATACCCCGGGCAAACGATCCATGCTGCAGGCGCTGCGGGATGCGTTGCCCGGCAAGGTAAGCTATACGCCAGGCAGCGGCATTGATCAGCCGGGTGACCTCAACGAAGTGGCGCGGCTGGCCCGGGACGCAGACGTTATTGTGGTTTGCCTGGGCGAAATGCCCTACACGGAAGTGGTCGGCAATCTCAACGATCTGGACCTGCCCTTGGCTCAGCGGGACTTGTTGCGCGCCGCAAAAGCTACGGGCAAGCCTGTGGTGTTGGTATTGGTCGAAGGGCGGCCGCGCACGTTCAACGATGTGGCGGATTTGCCGGACGCAGTGCTCATGGCCTACCTGCCCGGCGATGAGGGGGGACGCGCCATAACGGATGTTTTGTTGGGCCGGCGCAGCCCGGGAGGGCATTTGCCGTTCACCTATCCGCGCTATTCCAACGCCCTAATGACCTACGACCATAAGAAAACCGATGGTTTGGATGTCCAGTTTGGCTGGACGGCCTTCGATCCGCTCTTTCAATTCGGTGAAGGCATGAGCTACACCACTTTTGCGTTTAGCAACGCGGCCCTTTCGCCCGCTGCATGGGACGGAAAAAGCCCCCTGGAGCTGCAAATAGACGTGCGCAACACCGGCCGCCGCGACGGCAGCGAACTGGTAGCTGTTTACCTGGACGACGAGGTTGCCAGTATAACCCCGCCTGTCAAGCGCTTGGTGGACTACCGAAAAGTGAGCCTGGCTCCCGGCCAAAGCAGCACCGTTTCTTTTGCGCTTGACCTTCAGGATTTGGCTTTCATCGGGGCCGACGGACTTCCGCGCAGCGAAGCGGGAACCTTTCGCGTTTTAATTGGCGATCAGGAGCTGCGCTTTGAACTTTTAGAGTCTGCCAAACCTTAACAGGATACACGAACGTTACCATGAATACCCCCCTCAAAGTTGCTTGCCTTTTTTTGTTGTGTGCCTTTGCGGCTTCCGCGCAGGCCCAGTGTTACCGCCTGGTTTGGTCCGACGAATTTGACGCCACGGAGCTGGACCTGACGGCCTGGTCTTACCAGATCGGCAACGGTTGCCCTTCGCTTTGCGGTTGGGGCAATGACGAGCAGCAGTGGTACCAGCCCGAGAACCTGGAGGTCAGCGGAGGCACCATGAAAATCT
>WGOA01000041.1 GCA_016124275.1 Bacteroidota bacterium | reverse complement strand
TCCGGGGAACCGCTTAGCGGCAACTGGCAACTGACTTACATCACCGGACCCCGGATCGCGTTTGACGGGTTGTACCCGGAGCGCAAGCCCACCTTGAGTCTGGACACCGAAAAGGGCACGGTCAACGGCAACACCAGTTGCAATTCGTACAGCGGCCGCTTCGCCCGGATGGGAATGAACCTGAGTTTTCCGGAGCCCCTGGCCATGACGCGCATGGCTTGTGCCGGTTTGGGGGAATCGGTGTTTTTGCAGGCCCTGCAGCGGGTGGACGGCTACGGCATCAGTCCCGACGGCCAAACGCTGACGCTGCTGGAAAACGGACTGGCGGTGATGGCTTTTGCCAGGGCGGAGTAGAGCTGTGTTTTTTGGTCAGCCGCGCAATCTGAAACATGCTCCGAATACGCCCCGAAGCGCGGTCAGAGCAAGCTCCGAAGCACGGTAGCGGGTCTCTGTTCGCTCAGCGTTTGTCGCCCTCAAAAAGCTTGAGGTCATCCAGGATGATGTTCAGGGCTTGGGTGGAAATGCTGATTTCGTACAGTGAATACACCAGCGAAATGGACAGCGACAGGATGGAAATGCCGAACAGCCAGGAGCCCCAAACGAGTTGCTGCAAGAAAATCAGGAACATGGAAACCGTGCAAAGCAGAAAGGAAACCACCCCAAAGATTTGCATCACCTTGATGAGGTAAACGCGGCGTTTGAGCGTGGCAATCTGCCGGTGCACGGTGCGGCGGTTGGTGTCATCCATGCTGCCGGACAGTGAGCGAATGAGCTGTGCCACAACCAAAAAGCGGTTGGTGTAGGCCAGCAACAGCAGCGAAATGGCCGGAAAAAGCAGCGCCGGCGTGGTAAGCGTAATCATGGTTTTGGTTGACGGGCCAGTTTGAACCCGCAAGTTAGCGATCCAGCCAGGATTGGAAGCCCTCCACCCGGTCGCGACTCACCAAGACCTCAAACGGAGGGGCGGGCTCCAGATCCAGCTTAAGCCTTCCAGAGAAATACTTATGGATGCTTTTAATCGTGGGAAGGGCGATGATGCATTTGCGGCTGATGCGGAAAAACTGCGAAGGGTCCAGTTCCTGCTCCAGCTCTTCCAGGGTGCGGTCCAGCAGATCGCGGTGGCCGCGGAGGTCAACCAAGTGCGTCAGGCCCTGATCGGAGTACGCAAAGGCCACTTCCTGTGCAGCCAAGTAGTCCAGGCGCTCGCCGCGCCGCAGCAAAAAGCGCTGCCGGTAGCGCGGTTGCCCCCAGCCTTCAAGCAGTTGGCGGATCAGGCGTTCGTCGGGGCCGGCTGACAAAGGCGTCGCGGTGTCGCTGATTTTGCGCGCATGGTAGCGGCGGAATTTGTCCAGCGCTTCGCGCAAGCCCTGTTCTTCTACCGGTTTGAGCAGGTAGTCCACGCTGTTGAGCTTAAACGCGCGGAGCGTGTACTCGTCATACGCAGTGGTGAAAATGACCGGGCAATCCACGGGCACCTGCCGAAAAACGTCAAAGCTGAGCCCGTCGGCCAGGTGAATGTCGGCGAACAAGAGATCCGGTTGCTCGCCGAGCCGGAGCCTTTCCACCGCGGCCTCCACGCTGTCCAGCACCCCTGTGATGCGCAGGCCCGGATCGCAGCGCGCAATGAGCCGCTGAAGGCGGTTGGCGGCGGGGAATTCGTCTTCGAGAATGAGCGTGTTCATCGGGCGAGGTTCGCAGCGTGTGATTCAGCGGTGGAAAGGGTGGGCACTACCACAGTAAACGTTGTGGTTGAGACCACGGTTTCCACTGTGCGGTTCGCCAGCAGGCGATAGCGGTTGCGCAAATTGTCCAGGCCTTTTTTGGTGGAATGGTCCTGCCCGTTGACCGGAAGTTGCCGGGGTTGAACATGGTTTCGCACGACCAGATCAAGCCCATTTTCGCTGTAAACTTCTATGTGCAGCGGCTTGGCTTCAGAAACTACGTTGTGTTTGATCGCATTTTCAAACAGCAATTGCAGCGACAGCGGCACAATGTGACGGTTGTACAGGCTTTCGGGAATGGCGAAGTGCACTTGTATTTTGTCGCCAAAACGCGTGCGAAGCAGGTAGAGGTACGAATGCAGAAAGTCGAGTTCTTCCTGCATCGGAATCAGCTCGCGGGTTTGAATCTCCAGCACGTAGCGGTACACTTTGCTGAGTTCTTGAACATATTGCTCAGCCCGCAGGGCGTCTTCGCTGATCAGGTCGGCGAGCGTGTTGAGGCTGTTGAACAAGAAATGCGGGTTTACCTGATTTCGAAGGGCCTCCAGTTCCGTCTGCACCCGCTCGCGCAACAGTTGCTCCCGTTCCAATTGCACCTCCCGGTAGCGGTGCAGGAGGTACACACTTTCGTAGATAGAAGCCACGCTGACCGTCAGGATGGTGCTCATCAGCACGCTTTGCAGAAAATTGGACTTTCCCCCGTATTCTTCCGGCACCAAAAGGTAGCTCAACAGGCAGACGGCAATGATAAAGGGGATAAACAAGACCGCCAGCCTGCGCACCCGAAGCCCCAATTGCTCTGCCTCAGGGTAGCGGCGGTGCAGGCGAATCAAGAGCGCCCGGGCAGTAAACCAGTAAATGGCGGTGTACAGGCAAGAAACCGCAGCATTGATCCAGTAAAAGGCCCCTTCATCAAAGTAAATGCCGCCGAAAACGATCGGAATCAGAATGCCGATGAGCGGAATACCCAGCGCTGTGAACAGCCGGTCATCAAAGCCAATATGGAGGTTGCGAAAGCGCATGGACTTGCTGGTCTTGCAAAGATAACGGGCGAAGGGCGCTGCGGTGCTGAACAGCTCCGTTCTGAACAGCACCGCTCAGCGTAGCGCCGCTCAGAACAGGACCCGGTACTGAATGTCTGGGAAGAAGCCCAGCTGGTAACGGGTGTTGAGGTCGCCGGTCAGGCGGTTGTACGACTGGCTGAACACGTTTTCCTGGCCCGTCAGGTTTTGCAGGTCAACCGAGAACTTTTGGGTGGCTTTTTTGCCCTCCAGGCTGTAGCTCAGTTTCAAATCCAGCCGGAAATAGGGGTCGAATTGCTCGCTAAAGGCCACATCATTCAGCCGGATTTCACGGTCGGCGATGCGCGAAGCGTCCAGGTCAATGGGCGTATAGCGACGGCCACCTCCGAGGGTTACCTTGCTGTCGAGGCCGACGGAATGGCCCTTCCCCAGTGCGAACTCCTTGCCGCCCAGGAGGTTGGCGATGTAATTGCCGTTGAAGGCGGTGTTGCGCTCCACGCCGTCGCTGGCGGTGTAGCGGGCGTCATACACGGATACCGTGCTGAGCAGGTACCAGCCTTTGTTCAGGTAGCGCTCCAGGGTCAATTCCACGCCCATGTTGCGGCCCGTGCCTTCGTTGACCAGGCTGTCGTTGTTGGGGAAGCCGAAGTCTGCACCAGCGTTGAGCATGGAGAAACTGCTGGCGCGTTGTTCCACGGCGGCACCGTAGAGGTATTGGTAGTAGCCCTCCACTTTCAGGCGAAGGCGCTCGCCAATGAGTTTGTCGTAACCCGTGACCAGGTGCACGCTTTTGAACAGGTCCAGGTCGCGGTTGGTCTGGATGCTGCTGCCGTCGGGCAGGCGCGATTCGGTGAAATAGACTTCCAGCGGTTGCAACTGGCTGTGCAGGCCGGCACCGAAGTTCACGCTCTGGTTGTTGCGCAGGCGGTAGCGCAAGCTGGCGCGCGGTTCCACCATGCCCGTTTCGTTGAGCAAAAAGTAACTGCCGTGCACGCCGCCGTTGAGTGTCAGCGCATCGCTGAAGCGGTGCTGCCACTGCGCCCAGCCGCGAACAAACCCGGCGTTTCCGTCAAAAGCCGTGACCGGCCGTTGTTCCCCTTCCAACAAGGTGCGCTGGTCCAAACTCAGGTCAAACAAATCGGCGGTAATGCCGGCGTTGAGTTTGTTGCGCGCGTTGAATTTGCGGTTCAACTCGTAGCTGGCCGTGTAGCGAAGCTGGCCATAGTCAAAATCGGTCAGGTCAATGAGGTTGGTCAGGTCGGCTGTGTTAATGGAGTCAATGTCGCCGGTGCTTTGAAAGCCCGAGACCGCCAGCGAGAAGCGCCCGTAGGTGTTGGGGTTAAAAAAGTAGGTGTGGTTCAAGCCCACCATGCCCGTGTTAGAACGGAACACCTGGTCGTAGCCGTCGTCGCCGAAAACGGCTTCGGCATCCACTTCTTTCTGGCTGGACAGAAACTCGATGTAGCTCAAGCCTCCAAAGCCAAACAGCGTAAAGCGGCCGGCTTTTTCGGTGGGCAAATTGAGTTTAAAGGTTACGTCCTGGTATTGCGGAATGCTGGACCCCGTGCCGAATTCCAGGCCCATGGCTTCCAGAACGCCCAGCGTGGAATAGCGGTAGTTGACGATATACGAACCTTTGTTGCTGCTGCCGAGTGGCCCTTCGGCCCCGGCTTCAAAGCCGTTGAAGCCGATTTGGCCCAGGAATTCGTGTTTGGCGGTATTGCCATTTCGCAGGCCTAAATCAAAAACGCCGGCGGTGGCGTTGCCGTATTCCGCGGGAAAGGCCCCGGTGAAGAAATCAGCGTCGCTGAGGTTGTTCGTGTTCAGGATGGTGACCGGGCCGCCGGTGGCCCCAAGCGTTCCGAAGTGGCTGGGGTTGGGGATGTCGATGCCTTCCATGCGCCAGAGCACCCCGGCAGGCGAGTTGCCGCGGATGATGATGTCGTTGCGGTCATCGCCCGGTGAAGAAACGCCCGCAAAGTTCTGCGCCATGCGCGAAGGGTCGGAGCGCGTGCCCGAGTAGCGGCGGGCCTCGTCAACGGAGAGCTGGCGCACGCTCACGGTGGCCATGTCGTTGAGCGCCTCCCCAGGGGTGCCGTTGTCGGCCGTAACCACGACCGCATCCAGCGCCTGCACTTTTTCGGTCAGGTTCACAGTAAGCACGGTCTCTTTGCCGGCATTGACCAAAACCCCCGACATGGTTCGGGGTTCGTACCCAATGTAGCTGAAGACCACATCGGCCCTTCCCACAGCTACACCGGGCAGCACAAAATAGCCGTCCAGGTCTGTGGAGGTGCCAATCAGCGGATCGGTGCCGGAAACCAGCACGGTAACGCCGGGCAGGGGCGCCGTGGACTGTTCGTCCAGAACCTGGCCGCGAATGGTTTGTTGGGCCTGGGTTGCCAGTACCGGCAGCAGCAGGGCAGCAAGAAGATAGGTGCGCAAAAACATGATCAGGGGGTTTTGTTAACTGGGGCCATCCGGAGGTTTAGGCCGCTGGCTGGGTTGAACCGGGGGAATGGTGCCGTTCGGCGAGCCGGTTTTACGCTGCTAAATTGGCTTGACGCCTATGTACTGGCCAGGCAAAAACCGGTCAATGGTGGAATTAGCCGGGTGAATGGTGCCCATAAAACCGTGAATCGGGGGAACTATTTTAAAAAATGGGGTGAACGGTAGACCGGGCAGTTGTTTGCTATTTCAAATACGGATTTCTTGCAGCCTGATTTCACACCCGGCCTGAGGACAGCCGTCTCCAGAACATTCCCGATGGTATGGTTGCTTGTGCAACGGTACCCAAACACCCCCTCCGGGGCCGCTTGCCGGTCCTGATGACCGCTTATTTTCTTACCCTTTCAATAGACCCACGATGAGTACCCCAACCAAACCAACCGAACCGCAACTCGCCGCCCCTGAACCCACCGGAAGCACCCACCTGGTCATGGTGCTGGACCGCAGCGGCTCCATGGCCTCCATTCGCGCAGACGTAATCGGGGGCTGGAATGAATTTTTGCGCGGGCAGCAGGAGCTGCCGGGCAAGGCAACCCTGACCCAGATTCAGTTTGACTCCCAGGACCCCTTCGAAGTGGTGCACCACTTCAAACCGTTGCAAGATGTTCCGCCGCTGACCAATGAGACCTTTGTGCCGCGCGGCGGTACGCCGCTGTTGGATGCGCTGGGCAAAGCCATCACCAGCACGTCCATGGATTTGGCGGCTGCAGCCCCAGGCAACCGGCCTGAAAGAGTGCTGTTTGTGTGCATCACCGACGGACAGGAAAACGCCAGCCGCCAGTACAGCAAAGAAGCCGTTACGCAAATGGTGGAGCGGATGAAAGGCGGGGGCTGGGAGTTTGTGTTTTTGAGCAGCGATTTGGCTGCTGTCCACGAAGCCGCACAACTGGGCTTTAACCCGGACAGCGCCATGCAGTTCCAACACTCCCAACAGGGCATGCGACGCTCGATGTCCATGATGAGCGAGAAAATGGCGCACTACCGCAGTGGAAGGCTGAATAACATCAGTTTCTCTGTCCAGGAGCGCGCCTTTGTGATGAACCCAGATGCCCAAATCCCGGAAGACAAACAGCCGGAGAACAACAGCCCGGATGGCAACGCATAGCGTTGGTTTTCAGCATTAAGCTTGTGTAAGCCTTTTGCTACTCCCATGCCCAGGAACGGCGGGCCAGGGTCTCCAGTTGCTGGAGGCCCTGCCCGCTGATGGGCAAAAAGTCGGTGTTGTGGTCGCCGGTATCGCGGTTCTCTACCACCAGCACCACGGCATCTTCGCTCAGTGCATGCGTGTGAAAAGCGCCCTTGCGCACGTTGTACACGATGCCCGGGCGCATGTCAGCGGCGTAAACACGGGAAATGTTGTTGTTGGCAGGATCCCCTTCGCCAAAAAACAGCGTGCAACGGCCCTGCAGCAACACAAAAACCTCGTCCGTATCGCGGTGAGCTTCCATAATCCGCAGCGCGTCTGGCCGGTACTTGGGGTGAAAATTCATCAAGGCCGTGCGCCAACCGCCAAAATCAACCACGGGCTGATAGCCCGGCCCGGTCCAGTGTAATTGTTCCAACAACGCCGCCGGAACGGGATGCGCGTGCCCGGTTTGGTCGTCCATAGCCTTTTCTACAGCCATTGCCGCCGCGCTTATGAACGTTTGTTCAATTCGTCCTGAAGCTCCCGCTTGAGCCTCTGCTCGCGATCAATCGCACGTTTTTTATATTGGTCGAATTCCTCTTGTGTTTCGAGCAACAGTTTTTCAACCCGCGAGGTTTCTCCATTGCGGCTGCGGAAACGGAAATAAAAGAACCCGGCAATTCCGGCCAGCAGGGCCAGCAAAACGCCAACTACGCTCTGGTAGGAGGTCTTGCTGACGGGCAGCCCAAGCAGCGACATGCTGTCGCGCTGGGTACTGATTTCCTGGTAACTGGTTTCAGACTGGGTTAACAGTTCCTCGGTTTTTTTCAGGCGGGCCTCCAGGTCCGCCAATTGCGTTTTACTCCGAGCCTGCTCCTTGCGCATCCGCCCCAGCGAATCCACCAAATTGGCTTGAAACTGCATGAGCGCGGTATTGCGGATTACCCTGAAATCCTCCTGCGTTGCGGCGCGCTCCACCAGCGATTGCAACTGGTTGGGAAGCGTGGGTTTTACCATTTCAACGGGTGCTGCAGCCGCAGCGGGCACCGGGTTATTGGTTTGGGCGCGCAGGCTGGAAGATTGCGCAAGTGACAGCCCCAACAACAGGCAAAAAGTGCAGGTAGCCAATGAGCCGGGCAAAAACAGGCGGATAGATTTCATAGTAAAGGGAGGCGATCCAATTGCAAAGGTATTTCAACGCGTTGGGCTTTTTCCGTGTCACCCTGTGCAGTTGTGCCGCCTTTGCCTATATTTGTGCTCCCGTTTGCAAAACGTTGGCTTGGTGCGGTAGCTCAGTTGGTAGAGCAATGGACTGAAAATCCATGTGTCGCTGGTTCGATTCCTGCCCGCACCACGTTAAAAACCCCTCAAATGCCTGTCCTGCAGGAAGTTGAGGGGTTTTTTGTTAGGTGCCGGGCCTTCATCCCGGAGCGTTCCGGATCAAGCGCTGGTTTGCCGCCAAGACCGGCTGCTCCCCACGCGCTCACCACTCCAGCACCCACGCAAAAATCAACGGGGCAACAATGGTGGCGTCGGATTCTATGACGTAGCGGGGCGTGTCCACTGAAAGCTTGCCCCAACTGATCTTTTCGTTGGGAACCGCCCCGGAATAGGAGCCGTAGCTGGTGGTGGAATCGCTGATCTGGCAGAAATACGACCAGAACGGAATATTGTCTTCGTCCCGGTCCTGGCGCAGCATGGGCACCACGCAAATGGGAAAATCGCCGGCAATGCCGCCGCCAATCTGGAAAAACCCGATGCCCTTGCCCTTGGCGTTGGCGCGGTACCAGGTAGCCAGTTCCATCATGTACTCTATGCCGCTTTTCATGGTTTGCGCGTTCAGGTCGCCCTCCAGGCAGTAGCCGGCAAAAATGTTGCCCAAGGTAGAATCCTCCCAGCCCGGGCAAACAATGGGCAGATCTTTCTCTGCGGCCGCCATCATCCAGCTGTCGGCGGGGTCAATCTGGTAATGTTCCTCAAGCGACCCGCTCAGCAGGGCGTCGTACAAAAATTCATGGGGGAAACGCCGCTGTCCATTGCGCGACGCCTCTTGCCAGATGGGAAACAGCACCGCTTCCATCCGGCGAATGGCTGTGTCTTCCGGAATGCAGGTATCCGTAACCCGGTTGAGGCCCTTTTCGGCCAATTCCCACTCGTCCTGTGGGCTCAGATCCCGGTAATTGGGCAGGCGGCGGTAATCGTTGTGCGCCACCAGGTTCATGACATCTTCCTCCAGGTTGGCCCCCGTGCAGCTGATGATGTGGATCTTGTCCTGACGGATCATTTCAGCCAGCAACTTGCCCATCTCGGCGGTGCTCATGGCCCCGGCCAGCGTAACCATCATTTTGCCACCCTCCGTCAGGTGCAGGCTATAGCCCCGGGCGGCATCCACCACAGAGGCAGCATTGAAGTGCAGGTAGTACTTCTCCAGAAAGCGGCTGATGGTTCCGTTTTTCTCGGCAAGAGCCGTTGAGGAGCGTTGGGGAGCTTTCCAAGTTTCAGACATACCGGGCTGATTAGGGCTTTTTTTTAAAATTGGCTTACAAAATACCCTCAGAGAACCCGAAGTAACCCGCTATTCCGGTAATTATCTCCTTTTTTTGCACAATTAGCCCGGAATGGTTCGGGCGAAGGGCCACCTGCCTTGGGGCGGCCACTTGTTTTTCACCCGCCTGATGGGCTCCCGGAAGGGCAACCCTGTAAAGGCATAAACTGTTGCATCGGAGATCGAAAAGATTCGCATTATCAAAACACCGGCAGGTTTAGGGCTCATTGCCACTGAAACCATCCCGGCAGGCCGCACAGTCGTTGACTTCACCGGCCAATTGCTGAGAACCTCCAGGGTAACCCGATTCCACCATGCCATGCAGGTTGGCCGCGACCGCTTTTTAGAGGCAGCACCTGAAGCACTGGACAATTACATCAACCACAGTTGTTCGCCCACCTGTAAAGTTGACTTTGACGAACAAGCCCTCGTATCCATTACCACCATTCCGGCAGGCTGGGAACTGACCTACGACTACGAGACTACCGAGTACGATCTGGAAAGCCAGGGATGCGCCTTCAGCTGCAAATGCGGTAGTTTGCATTGTCGGGGCAGGATTCGCGGGTTTCGCTTTCTTCGGCTTCCGGTAAAATTGGCGCTGCAGAACAAACTCTCGCCCTACTTAACCGAACAGTTGGAAATCGACCTTAAGCAAGCCGCCGATTCTCCCGTTTTTCGAGCCGGGAAATAGCGGCTCCAAAGCCTTTTGGAACCTCTCCAAAACTTTTTCGTTGAACGAATCAGGAATTGTGCGTCCAGGTCGTTTAACTTGTTGTCAACTTTTTTGCGAATCGATCCTTAATTAGCTGTTGGTCAGCTAAATTTCCCGGAATTTGGTCGCCTAATATTCTCACTCATGGAAGAGCGCTATTCTAAAGCCGACCTCGAAGAATTCAGAATTTTGATTGAAGGCAAGTTGGCTTCTGCAGAACAGGAGTACAAGAACCTGAAGCAGTCGCTGACTGAAGCCAATGATCAGAGCCGGTCCTTTGATGATTTCAACGAGCTCGGTGGTCAGACCGACAAAGAATACATTGCTCAGATGATGAGTCGCCAGGCCCGTTTTATCGGCGATTTGCAGGCTGCCCTGCAACGCATTGCCAACGGGACTTACGGGATTTGTCGGGTAACCGGCAAGCTCATTGACAAAGGCCGGCTTCGCGCTGTGCCGCACACCACGCAGTCCATGGATGCCAAGAACAGCCAGGCCAGCAAACGCGCCTGACAACTTTTGGCAAAATTGGAAGTATACGAGGACAGCTTACCAAGTCGGAAAGCCCGGATCGTTAACCTGTTCGGAATTCCCGTACCCCATATCCGGTCAAAAATCGTGTTAGGAAAATAGCGCAAAACGCTTGCCTGTATCCGGGTGCACAATATCTTGCACACAGTTTACAGGCTTCGCGTCTCACTCTCCCCTCAGCTCCCTTTAACCGCGAAACGTTCGGCAAACCCTCAGAAAGAACCAACGGAAATGCCACAGAACACCTTACGCTCCTCCCAAGATCAGGGTGGACGCATCAATGCTAACCAGCGCCGCGAGGCCTTCCTCAATTTCCTGGAGCAGGCCCGGGAGAAGGAAACTTTGGTTGATGACATCCCAAAGAAAATTCAAAAGGCCTACAGCACGCGTTATCCCACTGGAGAGTCCGTGGGTTGGGTGCGCGTCAACCGCGAACTGTATGGTGTGTTTTTTCTGGACAAAGTCTGGTTCAAGTATGCCCGTTTTACCGGCGAAGGGGAGTGGGAAGACACGCGGGTTTTTTCCTTAAGCCGTGAAGCCCGTCAGCGCACTGCTGGTATCCTGAAGAAAATTGTCAAGGAAGACTTCGAGATCTTGCAGCTCGAGCGCATTATCAAACCTTCCGGAGAGAAACTCTGGGAAGTGTTGGTTGAAACTGACAGCGGCATGATTCGGATTGTCCTGGACGAAAACGACAAGTTGATCTCTCGCGTTGAATTGGAAAGCGGTGCAGCCTCGCCCGATGCGGATGTGGATGTCGTTCCCGGCGATGATGTTGAGGTGGACGACGACAGCGATGAGGATGACGATATGCTCAGCGCTGATGATGACGGTGGGGGCGACGACGACGACGACGAGTAAGGTTGAGTGTGCAGGGGCTTGCTTAACGCCTCAGCCCACCTTCGCCTGCCTAAGCGGTTTTAGCCCCGTGCTGTCCTGCCTGATGTAATCCTTGGGCAGATGCTGCAGCAATTCTTTCCGGAATGCGTGGTAGTCAACCGTGATGGTGTGCCTTGGGGTATCAATTTGCCGGTAGTGCGGTTTGGCCAAAGCCCGTTCAATGCGCGAGGCCAGACCTTCAGGCCTGGACCATTTCCCGGCGATCTCCCGGGCAGCGATTTTAGCCTGCAACTCTGCAAGGGGCCAAATGCAACCCAGCGGCTGGAACAGCCCGACGAAGTAGAGGTCTTGGTATTCCGGGTGCAACATCCGCAGGTATAGCGGCACCGGTCCGTGGCTGTAATCCAGAAAGCTTTTGTCAAAGAAAGGGTGTGCAATGCGGTAGCCTGTGCAGGCAATGATGGCATCGTACTCGGCTGAACTGCCGTCCTTGAACCACACCGTTTGCCCGTCAAAGCGCTCGATGTCCACTTTGGGATGCACTTTGCCGTGCCTGATCCGGTACAACAATTCATCGTTTACCGTAGGATGCGTTTCGCCGAAGGCGTGATCGGGTTTTTGCAGGCCATACAAAGAATTATCGCCCTGGATAACACTTAGTATGGCTGCTGAAAATCGCGTGCGCAGGCCAATGGGCAGCCAGGACGAACCGGCTGCAAACACATCCGTGGGTTTTCCGAAAATGAATTTGGGCACGATGCGGTAACCGCGCCGCCATGAGAGGTCGGTACGGGCTGAAATGCGGCTGGTTTCTACCGCAACATCGCAAGCAGAATTGCCCCCCCCGATAACCAGTACCCGCTTTCCGGCAAAAGGCGCAGCCTTTTTAAAGTGGTGGGAGTGCAGGTACTCGCCGGTAAAGGTGCCACGGTACTCCGGCCAACGAGGATCCCAGTGGTGGCCATTGCACACCACCAGGTGCGTAAAACGCTCTTGCCAGATTCGGCCTTCGCTTTGCAGTTCCAGGTTCCAGTGGTTGGGCGCTACCCGGGTTGCTTTAAGCACCATGGTTTTGAACTGGATGTGGTCATACAGGCCAAAGTGGCGGGCGTAGTCCTGAAAGTAAGCCGCTAACTCGCTGTGCGATGGATAGTCCGCTGCCCCAGGATTGCTCATTTCCCAAGGCAAGTCGGCATACTGGCTCAGGCTCCTCGAAGAAATAATGTGGGTGGTTTCAAAAACGCTGGAATGGCTGGAGTTTTCCGTAAAAACCCAGTTGCCCCCCACTTCTTCAGCAGCATCATAGGCAACGGCAACCAACCCCTCGTCCAGTAGGTTTTTTAGGGCGGTAAGACCAGAAGGCCCCGTGCCAATGACCGCAATTCGTTTCTCTGCCATGCTTCCGAAGTTAACAAAAGATGACGGTCTTGTCATCTTTTATGGCGTGTTTTTTGCTATGGGAAAATCGTAAAGTTCAGGTGAATTTTACATACATTTAACCAATCATAAAGATTGATCATTGCCGACAGTTCCGATGGTCAACTGCCCCCAAAGGTTCCGATTTCGCGTGTTCAAACCAATGACTCGCGCCCGAAAGACGCAGATTTAGTCATGGGTAAACTCGCTAAGAACAAGGCTGAAAACCGCGCCAGAATCCTAGATGCCGCGTACCGGGTGTTTGCAGACAAGGGATTGGAAAATACCCGGATCAGCGATATTGTCCGTGAATCCGGCCTTGCCCGGGGCACCTTTTACAATTATTGTGAAACGGTTGAGGATATCTGGTCCAGCATCGTAGGCGAAATTCACCAAGCCTCCTCCGCACTGGCCCACCAGGCGCGGCGCAGTGCCGCCGCCCCGTTGTCTTTTCTGGCCGATGCGTATTTGATCGTTTTCTTGGTGTTTGAATCGCATCCTGATGCCATGAAGCTGTTGGCCAAAAATCAAAGCGCCACGCGCGAAGCGCTGATGACCGGACCCAATCTGGATTCCGTTCTGCAGCTATTGGCCGAGGACATGCGCAACAGCGGTTTTTTCAAGCATTTAAGTGAAGAAGAAATTTTCATCGCAGGCATTTCCATGGTAGGCTCTGCTCTGGAGCTGCTCATCCAGTTTCACGAACGCGGTATCGCGCTAAAGGCAGAGCATCACGCACGCCTGATGGCCCAGTTGTTCTACCGAGGCTTGCAGGCGCCCGCGTCGTTGCAGTAAGCTAAGTGAGCCAGAAACCAAGTTGCGGGAACTTCTAAAGAGCGTCCTCAGGCGTCTCAAAAAACAAAGCGGCTGCTTCCGGAAGGAAGCAGCCGCTTTGACAAAGATCTAAAGGGGTAAAACCGGGAAACTTAGTGCTTCACGTCAACCATCATAGCGAAGTTGCGGGTTTCGCCCATCAGTTGAACCAGGTAGCTGCCATCGGCGAGCTGAGCCGTGTTCAACGAGTAGTTGTTAGCACCGGCAGTTGCGTTCAACGATTCGGTCATCATCAGCTTGCCGCTGAGGTCGTAAACCTGAACCGTCATGGCCTCATCGGCATCGGCGCTAAAGCTTAACACAGTCTGCTGATCAGCAGGGTTGGGGAACAACTGCACATCTGCCGTTCCATCCATGCGGGCCACTGGAATGCAGAAACCGCTCATGCTGGAGTAGCCGGAGACACTGTTGTCCACACACTTGGCGCGAACACTCCACTCGTAGCAAGTACCAGCATTCAACGCGCTGTTCGGGATGTTCTTGCTGTTGGTACCTGAAGTCCGGTTCACGTAAGGACCACCAACCGGGCCGCCGGTAACGCGGTAAGCCAATACGCCGGGTGTTGCATCCCAGCTCAGGGTTACCCCAGCAGGCGTTAAGGTCGAAACTGGATTTTGTGGCTCTACGCAAACAAAGGGCGGGGTTCCCAGCTCCTCAATGTTCAGATCACCGCAACCGCTGCTGCCATTAAATCCGGCAATGCGGATGTAAATGGTGCTGCCTTCAACGTCAGTCAACGCTGAGTCCGTCAACAGGATGTAGGACTGGAAGTTGCTGCCTCCGCAAAGACTGCCACCAGCAGGCGTTGCATCATCGTTGCAGGCAATTTCATTGCCACCGCAAGCATCCCACAGGCTCAGGCCCGTGTCAAACGAAGAACCGCAGGTGTAGATCAGCACACTGTCTATGCCAACGGGAACGCTGTATGCAAACCAGATGTCCAGCGAGTCGTTGCCGGTGCAGCTCGAAATGTCCGAACCGGTGGCACCTTCAGAATAGAAAGGAGTTACGCCCGCGCTAACAGCGGCAGCGCTTGCGCAATCATCAGCGTCGGTAGCTGGCAAGGTGCAGGAACCATCGTCAATGGATGCTGCAGGATTGTAGTTAGAGGCACAAGGATCGGTACATCCGGCAATAGGCTCTTCCACACAAAGCGTAAGTGCATTAAAATCGTTGCTGCCGAAATCCCAGAAGCGAATAACCAGCTCAGCACCCGCGGGTAAACCGGATAACGTGATGCCGCCACCGTCGCCGTAATTACTGCAAGCGCCAAGGCTGGCCAGAATGCCCGTGCCCAAGCTGCCACAAGTACCCAAGTACAGCTCAAAAATAGAGCTGAAGCCAGGGTTGTCGGCAACAGTAATGTTCACGGCTCCAGAAGCGCCTATCGTTGTGGTGAACCAGATGTCAGCAGGGGTTAGGCTGCCGTCCACACAAGCAACCCCTAAAGGTCCGTCACCGGCTGTAGCGCCGACGTTGGAACCTACGTAACAAGTGCCGTTGGCAATGTCAATGGCATCTGCACAAGCGTTGTTCGGGGCTGGCACGATGCAAGAGCCATTGTCAATGGTTGCGCAAGGATTGAAATTGCTTGCGGCAGGGTTTGTACAACCGGCAATGGGAGCATCCGTCTGGAAGGTAACGCTTTGCTCCAATTGGAAACCAACGCAATTGTCCGTGTTGTCGCCAGCGGTGAGGTTGTTTGGCGAGCCAGAAGCAATGGCGCAACCACCCACTGTTTTGGCAATGTTGAATGTAGCGCCGTTCCAGCCATCACCCCAGTCGTCGCGGGCGTTGAAGGTGTAGGTTTGGCCGTCGTTGAGGCAAATGTTCTGCGTGCTGCCGCCTGCTGTTCCGCAGGTGCGCGAAGCCACCACCGTAGCCGTAACGTTATCTACCAGATCCCAGACCAATTCGGCAGGGAAAGATCCGGGAGTAATGGTAATTGTTACTTCTGTCTGGCCCGGAGCGCACTGGGCCGCAGTCTGCTGCGTGCCTGCCGCCAGAAAGGCACAACAAGCAAGCAGCATAAAAAAGAAGCGTGTAGTTGTCATCATGGTTTAGGTTTTGTGATCGAAAACATTGTTAATCAAGTGAATGTCTAATGCAGGGAATTGTGCTGGCAGTACAAAATATCGCCGCCAACTTTCTGAGCCCTAAAATAGGGTTCGCTGGTTGCAACCTTCCTTAACCCTTGACCGTAAACCAACAATGCAATTAGGATTTGCATCATTTGATCCGTCGAAGAAGGGAAGGGGTGACCACCTTCCCTTCTTTTTGCCCCCCAGCGCCTAACCCCCCAGCGCCTAACCCCCCAGCGCCTAACCCATGTAAGGCCCCGATATGCCCGGTAAGGAACTTATACCCCGCCCCTCCAGCTTCCTCGCAGCCTTTGCAGGGCTCTTTTGGGCGCTATCCTTGCCTTTTTTGGCCCAAGCCCAGGACAAAACCAAGGTCCAGGACAAAAACCAAGACCAGGATAAAACCAACGTCCAGGACAGCAGCTACACCTTTCAATCCGATCAAGCCTTCTTTCATCCGGCAGATCTCCGGGGAATGACCTTTCACCCGCAGGAGCACCGTTCCGGCGGCGACATCAGCGTTGCCTCTCCGGGAGGCATCAGCATCACTTTTGATCAGACCGAACTGAAGATAACCGGCGTAGAAGGTCTGGACAGCAGCTATTACCTGGCAGACATCCAAAAATCCAAAGAGGGCTTCATCGCCGAGATCCTGGATCGCAACCATCCCTCGGTGCCTTTCAGCATGGTGGTGCACACCGACGAAGAATCATTTGTCAAGCGCTTTACGCTCTTTACCCTGGACAAGGGCCGCCACGACTTCACCCTTCCCGACCGGCCCGCCATTGACCGCGCCCAGTTGGATTCGCTGTTTACCAACCGCGCTGAATTCAACCTGGAAACTTACGACAGCACCTTCAGCCTGCTTTTTGTGCCCTTTCTCTACGAGGCCCATGTAGCCTTGCAGTCGGGCATTGAATTGCTGGACGGCTCCAGCACCTTCGCTTTTGGTCCGGATTCGGTGGTCATTACGTTGCCCGAAGGCGGAGGCGCGTTCGAAATACTGGAAATTGACCACAGCGCCTCCGGAGAACCCGGACTGGCCGGTACGCGCTACCGCATTGGCCTGGAGCTCCGCACCGGCGGCAAACGCGGGCAAAAGGCCTACCTGGCCCTGTTCCTGGACACCTGGCATGACCTCGAGTACCTGGTCTGGGGGCCGTCGCGTTTTTATCCGCGGCCTTAACGCCAGCACGCCAGCAAGACCTTCGTTTCGGGCGAAGGGGCCCTTCGCCCGAGCAACTAAAACGGGATAACACCCGTCCGGGCCGAGCCCTGTGTTGGGTATCTTTGCGGCGCATGACGCAAAACAAGTGGGTTAAGGGCTGGCTTTGGATCGGAATTTTGATGGTGCTGGTGCAGGTATCCATCGGCGGCATTACCCGCCTGACCGACTCGGGATTATCCATGACCAGTTGGGAGCCGATCAAAGGGGCCCTTCCCCCGATGAACGAAGAAGCCTGGGTGCGCGCTTTTGACGACTACCGCCGCTACCCGGAGTACTACCAGAAAAACGCGGACTTTACGCTGGCGGAATTCAAGGGCATTTATTGGTGGGAGTACATTCACCGCGCGTGGGCCCGGCTGATTGGGCTCGTGTTTTTCTTTCCTTTTGTGGTCTTTGTGGCCAAAGGCTGGATTGATCGCAAGCTCGGATTGGCGTTGCTGGGCGTGGTCCTGCTTGGCGCCGCGCAGGCTACCATGGGTTGGATTATGGTTCAGAGCGGCATGGACGACAACCCCTGGGTCAGCCCATACCGGCTCACCGCGCACCTCTTTTTGGCGTTGGCCCTCTTTGCCTTGCTTTACCGCATGGTCTTGCCCGTCAGCAGCACAAGCGGCAAGCCCCGCGATGGGCATCAGCGCTTTAAAACCCTGCTTTGGGTGCTCACGGCGCTTGTTCTGGTGCAAATCGCCTACGGCGGCCTGGTGGCCGGCTCGGATGCTGCCCGCCACTACAATACCTGGCCGGACATGAACGGCGAGCTGATTCCCCAAAAGCTGTTTAAGCGCGGCATGGAATGGCAAACCGTGCGCCACAACACCATCACCCCGCAGTTTATCGTCAATGTGCAGTTTTTGCACCGCACACTGGCCCTGCTGGTGCTGGCCCTGACTGCCCTGTTCTGGTGGCGCACCCGCAACACGCTGGACCGCGCCTTTCAACGCGGAGCCGGTGCGCTGTTGCTGGTGGTGTTGCTCCAGGTTGGCCTGGGCATTGGCACCATTTTGCTGAGCAATCCCCAGCGCATTCACCTGGAATTGGGTGTGCTGCACCAGTTGTGCGCCTTCCTGCTGGTAGGGGTACTCGTGTTTCTGCACCGCAGCACGGCGCCGGTTTCTAGGCCGGTTTCTGCGCCTGTTTCGGCTGGCGCGGAGCGGTAGAGCACCAGTCTCTAACCACAAAATAATTTTTGTTATGGTTCGTTTTTGCCTTGAACCGGGGGCGTTCGCCGCTCGTTCCAGAGCAACACCGCCGCCCCGCCCAGAATCAGCAACGCCTGCAGGAAGAACGCCCAAATGACGCCCTCGCCGGCAAAAAACGGCAGGGCAAACAGGCCCAAAAACGCAATGCGGACCAGCACGTTGAACGAATTGAACACCCCGCCCACACGGCCAATGGTGTCGTTGGGCACGTGGTTGAACAACCAGGTTACCCGCAAAATGCGCGTGCCGGCATTGCTGGTGCCCAGCAATAAGAAGGTGGCGTAGAACAGCGGCAGCCAGTGGTTGAACATGCCAATGATGAAAAACGAGGCAGCAACCAATGACAAAATGCCGATAGCGCGCGCCCGGCGCATGGACCCAAACAGCCGGACAATCAGCAAGCCGGCAAAGACCGAGCCCAGCGAAAACGCCACCTCTGACCACGCATACACCGACACGCTGGCTTCAAGGTGATACTCCACGTAAACCGCTTGCAGGTAAAACGTAGTAACTAATATGGTAACAAAAATGGCATAGCTGGCACTGCCAAATACCAACACAGCGGGGTGCTGTTTCAGCCAGGCCAGCCCTCCGCGCATGCGCGCCCACACCGTTCCGGGCGTGATCTTGCGCTCGGCCACGCGCTGGTAGCGCATGAACAGCAACAGCGCAAAAGAGATCAGGTAGGTAATGCCGTCCAGCAGCAGCACCTTTTGCAGCGACCAGGCCTCTATGTGCAGGCGCGCCCCGGGAGCGAACCACCCTCCCAGAAATCCGGGCAAGCCGCTGAGCGAAAAATTCATCCCTTCGAGCAACAAAGCGCCGATGGCACCGGCAAACGCGTTGGTTAACTGCCCCTGCACTTCCAGATAACTGGTGATGCGGCCGTAGTGCTCCGGGGGCGTGATCTCCTGCCCAAAAGCATATAAGTTTGGGTAGTGTATGTTGAAAATCAGAATGGTGGTGCTGAACGCCGCCGCCGCCGCCCAAATGGGAACAGTGCCCAGCGCAAACCCCACCGCCGCCATGGAGCCCGACACCAGCGCGCCCAGCAGCGATGCCATCAGGAAAATGCGCCGCCGGTCGTAGCGGTCCACCAGAGCGCCCGCGTACACGCCCCAAAACAGCGACACAATGTTGATGGCCATGTAAATGGCTCCAAACAATCCGGGCCGGCCCAGAATGGACGCAAAGTACCAGGGAACAGCAATGAGCAGGATGCCCTGCGAGGCTCCGGAAATGCTGTTGGCGGCAAACAGTAGCGCAATCGCCCGGGTATTTTTCATGGGTACTCCTAAAAACCTCATATGCTGCGTTATGCCCAAATTGCGCCATCCTCATTTACAGGAGTAAACTCCGGTGGCGCAATTTGGGCAAGCCTTGCCTCTGGGGTTTTTAGAAGCACCCTCGAAGCTGGCTCTGCTGACATGCCCGGGTTTGGTAGCAGCGCCCGTAAATTTACGCCGACCATGAAGGACTTTGGCCCTGCCTTTAACACCGCTTACGGAACCCTGGCCCAGCATTGCTCTTACCGCGAGCGCAGCACCGCCGACGTGCGCCAGAAGATGGAGCGCATGGGCCTGCAAGCAGAGTGGCAGGACCCGCTCCTGGAAAAATTGCAGCAGGACGGCTTCCAGAGCGAAAGCCGTTTTGCCAAGGCCTTTACCCGCGACAAATACAGCCTCGAAGACTGGGGCCGCATCAAAATCAGGCAGCACCTGCAGCAGCGCGGCGTGTCAGACGCCGAAGTGGACCGCGCCTTTGACCACATTGAGGAGGAGCTGTATTGTTCCAATTTGAGGCGGGTGTTGTCGCGGCACGCGGCTGGGTTGAAGGGCCATGATGGCTTTGCGCTGCGGGGTCGGTTGTACCGGTTTGCCCTGGCCAGGGGCTACGAGCCCGCTCTAATCTGGGAGATGATCCGCGAACTTGGCCTTGGCGGGGAGGACGGGGATGACCCGGGGGAGCACGAGCTCGCGGATGAGCCCTGACGGACAGAAACGGTTGCGGGGAGAACGCTGGCCCTTCGAACCAATTTAGATTGGGTCTAAAGAGCCATTTAGGCGTACCTTTGGGGTCTATTTTGTTG